>JBOHAU010000069.1:0-3430 GCA_050698015.1 Gaiellaceae bacterium | reverse complement strand
CGCATGACCTTCCTCAAGCGGACGTTCGACAAGCCGATCCCGATCAGCCCCCTGATCGCGCTCGACCGCGAGCGCTGCATCCTCTGCTACCGCTGCACGCGCTTCTCCGGGGAGGTCTCGGAGGATGGCCAGCTGATCGCGCAGAACCGGGGCGCCCAGTCGGTGATCGCGACCTTCCAGGACGAGCCGTACCGCGGGCGCTTCAGCGGGAACGTCGTCGAGCTCTGCCCCGTCGGCGCGCTGACGTCGACGACGTACCGCTTCGAGGCGAGGCCGTGGGAGATCCAGAACGTGCCGACCGTCTGCGGGATGTGCCCCGTCGGCTGCAACATCAGCGCGACGATTCGCGAGGGGCGCGTCCGCCGGATCCTGTCGCGCAACCATCCGGAGGTCGACGGCGGCTGGCTGTGCGACAAGGGGCGCTTCGCATATGGGCACCTGCAGGCGCAGGACCGCGTCGTCGACCCGCTGCGCCGCGCGCAGCCGCGGTACGAGGAGCTGGGCTGGGACGAGGCGCTGGACGAGGCCGAGCGGCTGCTCCGCGGCGCTGGGAACCGGATCGTCACGGCGCTCTCCGGATCGGAGACGGTCGAGCTCGCCTACGCGCTCGGGAAGCTCGTTCGGCAGGGCCTCGGCGCGGACTGCGCCGTGCTGCCGGAAGCGGTCGACAATTCGCTGGACGCCGTCCGGGCTCCGCTGTCGGCGATCGGCGACGCGGACGTCGTCGCGGTCCTCGGCGACGAGCCCGTCGCCGAGCGCGGCCCGATCGTCGACCTCTGGATCAAGCTGGCGCGGCGGAGCGGCGCCGAGATCCTCTATTCGCTCGACGAGGAGCGACTGCGCGGCGCAGAGCGCGGGGTGCTCCTCTGGTCGGGCGGGGACGACGGCGGCGCGGAGGTCGCCCGGTTGGCGCAGTCGCTGGATTGCGTGGCCTTTCACCTTCCCCGGACCGCGAACGGGCGGGGCGTAGCCGACGCATGGGCGGCGGCCGGTGACTCCGACGCCGAGAACCCCGAGCCGATCTCGCTGCTGATCATCTCCGGCGACGAGGCCGTCGCCGACCCGAACGTTCAAGCCATGGCCGAGCAGGCCGAGTCCGTGCTGGCGATCGCGATGTTCCGGCGCCTCGTGATCCCGCTCGCCGACCTCGTTCTCCCGGGCACCAGCTACCTCGAACGCGACGGGACGTACGTCAACCTCGAGGGGAGGCTGCAGCGGCTGCGCCGCGCGGCGATCCCGCCCGCCCCCGACGAGCTCGCGGTGCTCGCCCGCCTGGCGCAACGCTTCGGGGTCAACCTGTCGCCCTACCCCTCGCAGGTCTTCGAGGAGGTGTCGGAGATCGTCTACGGCGGCCGGCCTTACGGCGAGGTCGGCGAGGAGGCCGACCTGCCGGCGCCTGTCCCCGCCGGGCCCGTCCAGGTGACAGTCACTGAGACACGGCCCGACAGGACGGCGGAGGGAAAGGGGCTGCGGCTCGTCACCTACCGGCCCTTGTTCTCCGGGCCGGCCGTCGAGCGCGTGCCCGAGCTGCAGTTCCAGCGGCCCGACCCCGAGGTCGAACTCTCGCCACACGATGCCGAGCGGCTCGGGGTCGCGAACGGTCAGGACGTGACGGTCCGCTCGAATGGGACCTCGCGGACCCTGCGTGCCAGGCTCGCCGAGGACGTGTCCGAAGGAGCCGTCCGGATCGCCGAGGACTACGCGGAGGGGCTGGAACCTCGGGTGGAGATCACCGCGTGAACGAGCCCTGGTGGATCGACGCCGTCAAGGCGTTCGTGATCATCAACGTCCTACTGCTGACCTTCGCCTACATGACGCTCGTCGAGCGGAAGGTGATTGGGCGCATGCAGCTCCGCTACGGACCGAACCGCGCGGGCCCGTTCGGGCTCCTCCAGCCGATCGCCGACCTCGTGAAGCTGATCCGAAAGGAGGCGTTCTACCCGGCGACCGCGATCGACTTCCTCTACATCAGCGCGCCCGCCCTGTCGGCGGCGACGGCGCTCGCGGCCTTCGCCGTGATCCCGTTCGGACAGGGATGGCACGTCGGTGACTACTACATCAGCGGCCAGGTCGCGAACGTCTCGATCGGGCTGATCCTGCTGTTCGCCCTCGGCTCGCTCGGCATCTACGGCTTCATCGTCGGCGGCTGGGCGTCCGACTCGAAGTACTCCCTGCTCGGATCGATGCGCACCTGCGCACAGCTCGTCTCCTACGAGGTCTCGCTCGCTCTCTCGGTGCTGGGGGTCGTGATCATGGCCGGCTCGCTCTCCCTCGTCGAGATCGTCGACGAGCAGCGGGTCAACTGGTGGTTCGCGCTGCCGCAGTTCGTCGGCCTGATCGTGTTCTTCATCGCGGGCGTCGCGGAGACCAACCGCGCCCCCTTCGACCTCCCCGAGGCCGAGACGGAGCTCGTCGCCGGCTATCTCACCGAGTACAGCGGCATGCGTTTCGGCCTCTTCTCGATGGCCGAGTACATCAACATGATCGTGCTCTCTGCGCTCTGCGTGACGCTGTTCTTCGGCGGCTGGGTGGGGCCCTGGGAGCCGCTGGGGCCGCTCTGGTTCGTGCTCAAGCTCCTCGCCGTCCTCTTCATCTTCATCTGGCTGCGGACAACCGTGCCGCGCCTTCGCTACGACCAGCTCATGGCGTTCGGCTGGAAAGTGCTCCTGCCCGTGGCGACGATCAACGCGCTCGTCACGGCGGCTCTGGTGGTGGCGCTGTGAGCCCGCAGCCGTTCTCGAGCGTCAAGGGTTTCGGCGTCACGCTGAAGCAGATCTTCAAGAAGCCGATCACGCAGCAGTACCCGGAGGAGAAGCGGCCGGTCTACCCGAGGTTCCGCGGCCGCCACCGCCTCTGGCGCCACTCGAACGGGCTCGAGAAGTGCATCGGCTGCTCCCTCTGCGCGGCCGCCTGCCCCGCGGACTGCATCCGCGTGGTCGCCGACGAGAACACGCCGACGAACCGCGTCTCGCCCGGCGAGCGCTACGCCCGCATCTATGAGATCAACCTCAGCCGCTGCATCTTCTGCGGCTACTGCGAGGTCGCCTGCCCGTTCGACGCGATCACGCTCGAAGCGGAGTACGAGCTCTCCGAGTACTCGCGCGACGACCTGATCTACACGAAAGACATGCTGCTGGCGCCGCCGGTCAAGCGGATGCCCGTCGCCGACCGCGACCTCTTCGACACCCCGATCCCCGCCTACAAGGCGGGGTCGTAGTGCCCCACCCAGCAATACATGCCGGCTTCTGGCCCGCGATCACGCGGCGCCAGCGCCCACCCTCCGCCTCACCAAGGTCTCCAGACCTTGGCTCGTTGGAGTGCGGACTCTGGCTTGGTGCTCGCGACCCAGAAACTCGGCGGCATTACTGGAAGGGGCACACGACAAACCTGCCGTCCTCGTTGACGACCTCCGTGCCGAGCGCGGCGCAGG
>JBOHAU010000068.1:0-33798 GCA_050698015.1 Gaiellaceae bacterium | reverse complement strand
CGCCCTACGCGCGGATCATGAAGAAGATCTGCTGGGAGGAGTCGTTCCACATCCTCCACGGCCGCGACGTGATCCTGACGATGATGAACGGCACCGACGAGCAGCGCGAGCTCGTCCAGGAGGCGCTGAACCGCTGGTGGGGGCCGCTGATGCAGTTCCACGGCAACCCGATCCCGAAGGAAGACGACCCGATGTACGTCTGGCGGATCAAGAGCCAGGGGAACGGGGAGGCGCGGCAGCAATTCCTCGACGGCTATGTCCCGCAGATCTGGGAACTGGGGCTGACGGTCCCCGACCCGAAGCTGCGCGAGCGCGACGACGGCGTCTGGGAGTTCACCGAGCCCGACTGGGACGAGCTCAAGCACGTCGTCACCGGCCATGGCCCGAAGACGGAGGAGCGGCTCGGCCTCCGGAAGACCACGCGCGAAGAGACGGCGTGGGTGCGTCGAGCCGTGTTCGCCGAAGCGGCGTGATCTACGAGGTCTTTCGACAGGAGCGAAAGGGTCAGGCATTTGCGCATGCCGGCTCCGTCGAGGCGCCCGACCAGGCCTTCGCCGAGTGGTACGCGCGCGAGCAGTACGGCCGCCGTGGCGAGTCGGTGGCGCTCTGGGTCGTGCCGCGCGACGAGATCGTCGAGATCGACGAGTTCGTCGACGAGTTGCAGCGGAACTACCACCGGGTCGACGGCTACCCCCTGAAGGAGAAGCTAAAGGAGGCTCGTGAGCGAGCGGGCACAACAGCTGCTGAAGATCGCTGACGACGAGCTCGTCCTCGGCTGGCGCAACTCCGAGTGGACGGGCATCGCGCCCTTCCTCGAAGAGGACGTCGCCTTCTCCTCGATCGCGCAGAACGAGATCGGCCACGCGCGGGCGCTGTACGAGCTGGTCGCAGGCGAGCTCGGCACGACCGCGGACAAGCTCGCCTTCGACCGGTCACCCGACGAGTACCGGCACTCGCGCCTCGTCGAGCTCAGGCTGGTGCCGGACTGGGCGCGGACGATCGCGCGCCACGTTCTCTACGAAGAGGCGGACTCGAAGCGGCTCGAGGAGCTGAAGGCGTCCGACGATCCCGAGGTCGCGGGGCTGGCGGCGAAGATCGACCGCGAGGAGGCGTATCACCGCATGCACGCGCAGATGTGGCGGGAGCGGCTGCAGGACGAACCGCGTTTCACCGAGGCGCTCGCCGAGCTTCAGCCGCTGCTCGACGAGGGCGGCTCGCCCGAGTTCTCCGAGCTGTGGGAGGAGATGACCGTCGTCCGGCGGTCGGTGGTGGGCGCGACGTGGTAACCGCCGAAGCCGTGTGGGAGGCTCTGGGTGAGATCGCGGATCCCGAGATCCCGGTGATCTCGCTCGTGGAGCTCGGCGTCGTGCGGGACGTCGAGGTCGACGACGGGCGGGTGCGGGTCGAGTTCACCCCGACCTTCCTCGGCTGCCCGGCGCTCGAGGTGATGCGCGATCAGATGGCAGCCAAGGTTCGGGAGCTCGGCGCCGAGCCCGAGATCCAAGTGATCGCCGACGACTCGTGGTCGACCGACCGGATCACGCCGGAGGGGCGCGAAAAGCTCCGCGAGGCGGGGTTCGCGCCGCCCGCGCCACGCCAGGCCGGCGGCCCACAGCTCGTTCAGCTGCAGAAGGGCACGTTCCGCTGCCCGTACTGCGGCTCGACGGACACACAGCTCGACAATCTCTTCGGCCCGACGCCGTGCCGGTCGCTGCGCTACTGCAAGAGCTGCCGGCAGCCGTTCGAGCAGTTCAAGACGATCTAGCCCAGCTGTGCCCGAAGATCATTTCGGCGAACACGTCGCCAGTCGATACGACGAGTCGTCCGAGGACATGTTCGACCCAGCCGTCGTCGATCCGGTCGTCGAGTTCCTCGAAGGCCTGGCCGGCGGCGGCGCGGCACTCGAGCTCGGGATCGGCACGGGCCGCATCGCGCTGCCGCTCGCACGACGTGGCGTCCACGTCCACGGAATCGACCTCTCCGAAGCGATGGTCGCGCGCCTGCGCGCGAAGCCCGGCGCGGACGAGATCGTCGTCACGATCGGCGACTTCGCGACGGCCAAGGTGGAAGGGACGTTCTCGGTCGCCTACCTCGTCTTCAACACGATCAACAACCTCACCACCCAGGACGAGCAGGTCGCGTGCTTCCAGAACGTCGCCGCGCACCTCCAGCCGGGCGGGTCCTTCGTGATCGAGGTGGGCGTCCCGAAGCTCCGCCGGCTACCGCCAGGCGACACGTTTGTCGCTTTCGACGTCAGTCCGACGCACCTCGGCTTCGACGAGTACGACGTCGCCCGGCAGGGCCTAGTCTCCCACCACTACTCGCTCGTCGACGGCGAGTGGGAGGTCGTGTCGATGCCGTTTCGCTACGTCTGGCCCGCGGAGCTCGACCTGATGGCGCGCCTTGCAGGGATGACGCTGCGCGAGCGCTGGAGCGATTGGACTCGGACGCCGTTCACGAGTGAGAGCACGAAGCACATCTCCGTCTGGGAAAAGACGGCCTCGCCTTAGCCGAAGCCGCTGGCGATCCAGACCCTTTCAGGGAACCGAGCGGGGGTAATAGTCAGTCAAATGCGCTTCGGGGTCACGCTCGCGCTCGCAGCCGCGATGGTTGTCGGCATCGGCGGTCGGAGGCCGTTCAGGCCGCCGAAGCCCGCCCGAGCGGCCTGATCGTCTTCACCGCGGATCCCACGAACGACGGGCCCTGGTACAGCCAGCTGCTGGTCGCCGACCTGGACACGGGTCGGATACGCCAGCTGACCCGCAGGGCGGCTGGGGGCTACAACCCCTCGTGGTCGCCGGACGGAACCCAGATCGCGTTCGAGTGGGCAAACGACGGCGCGTGCAACAGCCCGGCCTGCAGCCGGATCTTCCTGATCAACGCAGACGGGTCTCGCCGACGTCCCATCACGCCGGCCATTCGTCGGTGTGAGCAAGCTGCATGGTCGCCGGCCGGCGACCGGATCGCGTACGTCCAGTGGCGCCCGTCGGTCGGTTCCGAGAACCGTTCGAGTATCTGGATCCGATCGGTCGACGGACGCGAGGTGCGCCGTCTGACCTTCGCAAAGGCGGCCTTCGACTCCTCCCCGGTTTGGTCTCCGGACGGAACGAAGATCGTCTTCTCACGAGACGCCAAAGGCTCGGCGTACGGCAACTACGTCATCAACGCCGACGGATCGGGCCTGCGCCGCTTGCGGGGGAACCCGTCCACGCACATCACGTCATGGTCGTCAGATGGAAAGCGCCTCACCGGCTCGCGGGTCTATGGCCGGTGGAACAACAAGGATCTCTCGGTCGTGCTCAATTCCGACGGCTCAGGCGAGCGACTGCTCCTCCGCGGTGGCGGAGGACCCGTCTGGTCGCCCGACGACCAGTTCATCGCGTTCCGTCCGGAGTACGAGGACCTCACGCGCGGTTGGGTGAGCGTCGTGCGCGCGGACGACAAGGGCCGACGCAAACTCTTCAGCGGAAACTTCACACAGCCGTCGGGCCTGGACTGGCTGCGACGCCGCTGAACCGCTAGCCGAAACCCCCGCCGCCTCCGCCGCCTCCTCCTCCCCCGCCGCCGGAGAAGCCGCCTCCGCCGCCGCCCGAGCCCGACGAGGGCGGCGCAAGCGCCGAGCCGAAGCCGGACGAGAGGTCGCCGATGGACATGGACGACGCGCCCGAGCCGAGGTCGCCGTTCGGCGAGATCCAGTAGATCGAGCTCGCCTGCGCGAGCTGCTCGGGCATGTGCAGATGGGCGGCTTGCAGGACCCGGTCGGCGATCCCGAAGGCGATGCCATAGACGAGGAAGCGCTCCCAGAGCGCGAGCGAGGCCGGCGGCGCCTCCTGCAGGCGCGGGAAATCCGTCAGGTAGCGACGAAATGCGTCCCAGCGCTCGGCTTCGACCTCGGCCTCACGCGTCCGGCGCCGCCAGAGCTTCCGCTGGGTCAACGCGCCCACGAGCATGGCGGCGTTGAGAAACGCGCAGACGGCGAGCGCGAGCATCACGACGTCGCCCCAGCGCGGATAGACCGAGCGCCAGCCGTCGATCGCCAGAAACGCGAGGAGGGCACCGGTGCCGGCGAGCGCGACGAGGCCGACGACGAGCGGGACGGCGCCCATGGACACGAACCAGCGCCGGCTCTTGACCTCGTTCCCGACGCTCTCCTTGAACGCCGTGAAGCGCTTGGACATCGATGTGCGCTCCTTCTCGATCTCCTCGCGGAAGCGGGAGAGCCGCTCCGAGCCGCCGTCGAGCACCTTGTCGACGACGTCCGCGACTTCGCGCTCCCAGGCCGTGAGGGGCTGGTCCTGGTCGCCGGGGCTCAGCTCCAGGTCGTTGACGAGCTCCTTGCGTAGGCCGCCCCAGACCGACCGCTCCGTCGTCGCAGGCGCGGATCGGTAGAAGCCCCGCCGCACGAGGTCGAAGAGCGTCGCGGTGAACTCGTACGACCCCGGGCCGCCTCCCTGCCCGAGCAGAGTCGGGACGAGCGCCGGCTCGCTCTCGGTCGGCGGCTCCTGTTCGTACTCACGGTCGTAGCCGGTCGGCCTCTCGCGCCCGAACCTCCAGAAGACGAAGCCCGCAAGGAGGAACGCCGGCAGCGTGCCGAACGCCAGGAGCGCGAGCCCCGTCCGCCACGGATGGCGAAGCGCGTCCTGGATCCGTTCGTGGTCGCGCTCGTAGGCCTCCGCGTCCGCTTGCTCCTCGGCGGTGATCTCCGCGAGCCCGTTTCCTTCGGCCACGCGCATTCCGGCCGTCGACGGGAAGGCGTTGCGGGGGTAGAGGGCGCGCAGCTCGACGAATTGTCTCGCCGGAACGTCGAGCGCGCGGAGGAGGGCGCGGTTTCCGTCGATCGTGACGTCGCCGCGGACCCAAACCGGGTGCCCCCAGGCCCGGACGACACGTCCCGGGCCCGTCATCGTGGCGGTGAGCTGCCCGAGCCCCTGCTCCCACTCGTCGCCCCAGACCTTCAGGTTGACGTCGACGACGTCGTCGTAGGCGACGGCGAGGCCCCGGATCACATAGCGCAGGGTGAACGTCCGCTGCTCGTCGGTGGCCTGGAAACGCCAGACGATGCGAACCGTGTCGCCGGTCCGCTCGATCCCGAACGTGCCCGGTGGACCGCCGGGCTCCAACGCGGTGGGAGCGCCGGGCGCGTACGTGGTCCCGCCCTCGCGGACCTGGATGCCCTCGACGCTCTCCCCGTCGCGCAAGGGGATGTCGCGGAAACCGAACGTGTACGAGCCCTCGAAGGCGACCGTGATGCGCTCCTCGACGTTGACTGCGCCCTGCGTGCCGACGTCGACACCGACGTCACTTGCGACGAGCGTGAACGACCGGGCTTCAGCGGTGCCTGCGAGGGCGAGTGCGACGGCCAGGCCGCCCACGACCACAGCCAGCCGACGCGGCACGAGGGTCAGCTCGCGGGGGCGCCCGGCGTGAAGCTGACCTGGGGCGGCTCGCGCTGCGCGTCGTCTTCGACGTCGAAGAACTCTCGCTTGTCAAAGCCGAAGGGGCCGGCGACGAAGACGCCCGGAACGGTCTGGATCGCGTTGTTGAAGGTCAGCACCGTGTCGTTGTAGACCTGCCGCGAGACTGCGATCCGGTTCTCCGTTTCGGCGAGCTCGTCCTGTAGCTGCCGGAAGTTCTCGTCAGCCTGCAGCTCCGGATACGCCTCGGCGACCGCAAACAGGCGCCCGAGCGCCTGACTCAGAAACCCTTCCGCCTCCGCCGACTCGGCCGGCGACTGCGCCCGCTGCGCGGCGGCCCGCGCCTCGGTCACGTTCTGGAACGTCTCGCGCTCGTGGGCGGCGTACCCCTTGACGGTCTCGACGAGATTCGGGATCAGATCCCACCGCCGCTTGAGCTGAACCTCGATTTGAGCCCAGGCGTTGTCGACGCGGTTCCGGAGCCTGACGAATCGGTTGTAGAGGACGACCAAGATAATCGCGACGAGCGCGACCAGCACGAGCAGCGCGATCAGCCAGACCACGGCGCGACTCTACTCGCCTGGCAGGAGATCGAGAAGGCCGAGCAGCTGGGAGACCGGAACTCGGCGGGCGATCCCGCGGAGGACGTCGGCCAATTCGGGATCGAGCGCGGTGGCACGCTCGGCGTCGGTGATCGCACGAACGAGGCCCGCGCGGGTGAGCTTCTCCAGCTCGTCGTTCCCGATTCGGTGTTCGCGGGCGAAGCGGGCGCGCGACTCGCGGCTCTCGAGCGCGAGCACCACGTCCTCGCGCGTAACGCCAAGCTCGCAGGCCGCGCCGTCGAGCGCGGACAGGACGATCTGCTCGAAGACCGCCTCGAGGCCGCGCGGCTCGCGCCATTCGCGCGGCGCGCACGGGTCGGCCGTCTTGGCAGGCGCGTAGGAGGCGCCGCCCAGCGCGAGATATGTGACGACCAGCGCGGCCGCCACTGCTGCGGCGGCGACGACAGCCCTCATTCGGGCACCGCCTCCCGCCGCCCGAAGAGGATCGGGACGAGCGCGGCCAGCGCGATCAGGGCCGCGACCAGGAAAGAACGCGAAAACGCATTCGTGGCCGCCCGATCGAGCTGCTCCTGAAGAGCGCCGGCTAGGTCCGCGTGCGCCCGATCGTCGCCTCGGTCACTGACGATTTCGGCGACATCGGGGACGCGCGCTTCCTCGTCGGCTTCGTCCACCGCGACGAGGATGTCGCGCGCGATGCCGATCTTCTCCCTCGGCGGCACTCGGCTGTCGAGCACGAACGACGTGCCGGCCGCGAGTGCCTCGTCCCTCGCTTGCTCCAGGTCGGTCGTGAAGATCGGGGTAAGCACGAGCAGGCCGAGCACGACCCCGGCATGACGCGCTGCGATCGTCCACCCGCCGTGAATCGCCGGCGACGGCCGACCGGCAAGGGCTCGCTCGGTGAGCGCCGACAGCGCGAGGCCGAGCCCGGCCCCGACGGCGAGCTGAGGAGGGATCGTCCATGCGGCGCCGGCTTCGGGAAGCCAGGCGAGGGCGGCGAGACCTCCTGAGATCAGGATCGCACCAGAAGCCGCCCGCGCCCACAGGTGTGTGATTGCGGGGCCGAAGCGGACTGCGACCAACGCTGCGATCGGCATCACCGTGACGACCGCCGCGGCAACCAGCGGCTCCAGCCTCCAGCCGTTGATCAGCAGGATCACGAGCAGGAAGAGCGCGGCGACGAGTGCTCCCGAGACGAGCATCAGCGCCGCATTGGCGCCGAGGTGCGGCCGTCCGGCCGGCCGGAGGGGAGGCGCGAGGCGCACGCCCGCCAGCGCCGCCAGGGTGACGACCATCAGCGGCGCCTGAACGGCGAAGATCGCCTCCCAGCCGACCAGCTGGGTAAGTGCGCCCCCGGCGGCGGGCCCGAGGGCGGCCCCGAGGATCCCGGCCAGCGCCCAGAGCCGAACCGCCCGCGCGCTCGTAGGTGTCGCGGCAATCAGGAAGTCGAGCGCCGCGCAGACGACTGCGGCACCCGCAATCCCCTGGACGGCCCGTGCGGCGACGAGCACGGCGAACGACGGAGCGACGGCGCACATGATCGAGGCCGATGCGAACACGACCACGCCCGTGGCGAAGATGGGCCGCGGGCGCGGCCGAGCGACGTACGCGGCCGGCAGCGCCGCGACCGCGAGCCCGAGATTGAACGAGGTCAACGCCCAGGCGAGCGTCTCGACGTCGACGTCGTAGCGGGCCAGGATCTCCGGGAGGGCGATCGTGACGACGGACGAGTCGGCGAGCACGATCCCGACGGCGAGGCCGAAGAGGGCGATCCGAAGCCGAGGCGAGACGCTCACGAGGCGTGAAGCTAAAGGGCGCGGGTAGGCTCTGCGACGTGGCCGTCGAGATCTACTACTGCCCCACCTGAGCTGGCTACGACGAGCGGGCCGCGAGTCTCGCGGCCGAGTTGAACGCGAAGGGGATTCCTGCCCGGGACATTCCGGGCACGAACGGCCAGTTCGACGTGCTGCGCGACGGGGAGCTCGTCTTCTCCAAGCACGAGACGGGCCGCTTCCCCGAGCACGAAGAGATCCTCAGCGCGCTGCAGAAATAGCTTCTTTGCTATAATAGCAGAGTTGCGATGAGGAAGATCGAACGGGTCCGCGAGCGACTCGCGCACGCCGGCGAAGACGGCTGGTTCTTCGCGCGGATCGCGGAGCAGGTCGTCAACCGACGGCGCGCCCTGGGGCTTTCGCAGGCGGAGCTGGCGGAGCTGACCGGCACGACGCAGTCCGCGATCGCCCGTCTCGAGTCCGGCGGGCGACCGCCGAGGATCGACACGCTCCTGCGCATTGCGAGCGCGCTCGACTGCGAGCTCGAGGTCGAGCTGAGACCGAGGACGAAGGGGGGCTCGAGATGAGCACACGGGTCGAGGTCGAGGAGATCCAGACGACGAGGAGCGAGAAGCTACTGACGGTCGTCCTGGTGATCTTCCTCCTGATCGGCGGCGTCTGGACGTACCAGCGGATCGACGACGAGGTGCGGGCGGCAGTCGGTGTCGAGCAAGTCCAGCCGACTGCGGACGAGCGAGCAGCGCTTGCTCGCTTCGAGGAAGCCAACGCGAGCCTGGACGCCGCGACCCAGAGCTCGGCGGCGGCGCGTGACAACCTCGAGCTCCGTCGCGAGGCCTACCGGACGGCGCTCGACGCGGGCCGGTCCGCACCGGGGCTCGAGCGTGCATACGAGCAGGCGCAAGCGAGGTTCCGCCGTGCGCAGCGTGACGTCCGGACGGCGCAACGGGCCGTGGACGCAGCACAGCCGGCCGCGGACCGCGCTTATCGGCGAATGGAAGGCGAGTACGAGCAAAGGCAGGACCGGCGCGAGCTGATCACGTTCCTCTTACGGCTCGCGTTCATTGCGCTGTCGCTCGGGATCGGCTACTGGCTGCTCGCAGTTCTGCGGCGGCGCGGATCCCGCTACTTCGCGGTCGCGGTCGCGGTCGTCGCCTATGCCGCGATCCTCGCGCTCGTTCTCGCCGGGGACTACATCACCGACTACGTCGACCCACTCGAGCTGGGGCCGCTCTTCCTCGCGCTGTTCGGGATCGGTCTGACGTTACTCGCCTTCGCGGGACTCCAGCGGTACCTCACGCGCCGCATCCCGCAGCGCCGCGTGCGAAAACGTGAGTGTCCGTCTTGCGGCTACCCCGTTCGCGGGAACCATCGCTGCGAGGGGTGTGGCCGCCAGGTCGTCGCCGCTTGCGGGGAGTGCGGAGCCGATCGGCGAGTCGGCGTCCTCTATTGCGGCGCATGCGGTGCAACATGAGCGACTGCTGGGCCGACTGGATCCGTACCCGGAGGACGGGCGGCGACGCCGCCTACGAGGCGCGGATGCTCGAGCAGCTCGGCGCCGTTCGCGACAAGGTGCTCGACCGAGCCGCGCTGCAGCCGGGCGAGACCCTGCTCGATGTGGGTTGCGGCAACGGGCTGATCGGCTTCGGCGCGCTCGAGCGCGGTGCTGGCGAGGTCGTGTTCGCCGACGTTTCGGCGCCGCTGCTCGACGACTGCCGAGAGATCGCAGCGAGGGCCGGCGTGTTCGAGCGCTGCCGCTTTGTCGAGGCGCCCGCAGAGGATCTCGGCGCGCTGCCCGATCGATCGGTGGACGTTGTCACGACGCGCTCGGTGCTCATCTACGTCAAGGACAAAGCCCGGGCGTTCGCCGAGTTCCACCGGGTGCTGCGGCCCGGCGGCCGGATCTCGATCTTCGAGCCGATCAACCGGTTCGGGATGGAGGAGCGCCACGGCACGTGGGGGTTCACGCTCGAGGACCAGGCCGCAACCTTGATGGCGAAGGTGACCGCGCTGGAAGAGAGCTTCCAGGGTCTGGAGGATCCGATGCTCGACTTCGACGAGCGTGACCTGATCGCGCTCGCCGAAGCTGCGGGCTTCTTCCCCATCGAGCTCGACTACGTGGCCGAAGTCAAGCCGCTCGAGCCGAGAGGCTGGGAGTCAGCCCTACACAGCTCGGGGAATCCCAAGATCCCGACGCTGGCCGAGGCGATGGAGCAGGCACTGACACCCGAAGAGCGCGAGCGTCTCGTCGCCGAGCTTCGGCCGGCGGTCGAGCAGGGACGCGGGGTTTGGCGCATGGGCAGCGCCTATCTCTCAGCGGTCAAGCCGGGCTAACGGCCCTTGAACTGCGGATCGCGCTTTTCAAGGAAGGCGGTGACGCCTTCCCTGAAGTCCTCGGTTTGCGTCGCCGCCGTCTGGAGCTGAGCCTCCAGCTCCAGCTGCTCGTCCAGCGAGTTCGTCGGTGCGGCGGCGAAGAGGCGCTTCGTCATCCCGACCGCGCGTGTCGGCATCGCCGCGAGCGAGGCGGCGAGCTCGGCGGTTCGGGCCGCGAGGCGATCGGCCTCGACCACCTCCGAAACGAGTCCCCACTCCTGAGCGTCTGCGGCTGTCAGCCGCCGCCCGGAGGTCATCCACTCGAAGGCCCGCGCAGGGCCGAGCAGGCGGGCGATGAAGAAGGTCCCACCCGAGTCGGGGATGAGGCCGATGTTGATGAAGGCGGGCACGAAGCTCGCCGAGTCGGCGGCGATCCGGAGGTCGCACGCCGTCGCGAATGAAAGACCCGCGCCGGCAGCAGGCCCGTTGACGGACGCGATCACCGGCTTCTCGAGCGCCCGCACGGCGAGCACGTTCGGGTGATAGCTCCCGCGGAGACGGTCGGCGATGTCGCCGGGGGCTTCTCGGAACTCGGTCAGGTCCTGACCGACGCAGAAGCCGCGTCCGGCGCCCGTGACGACCACTGCCCTGACCTCTGGGTCACGAGCCTCCTTGAGCGCCGCGGCCAGCCCGTCGTGCATCGCTCTGTTGAAGGCGTTGAGGACGTCGGGCCGGTTGAGCGTGATCGTGAAGACGGCGCCGTCCCGGCTGGTCTCTACCTCGGCCATGACGCAATCTTGGCGCATTCTCGGCCCGAGGCCGCGCACAGCCCACCACTAGCCTTAAACGTGGGTTCGGTCCCCCGGGTGGGTGGGGGTCCGCTTCGCGGCCCGCGCCCGACGCAGACTGGCACCGCCGAGCTACCTTGGCCCCGTGGCCTCTCTGAAGCTCGTCCGCGCCGAACGACACGCCGAAAACCAGCGCTCCACTGCGACCCAGCTCCCGACCGAAGGTGAGGCGCTCGACGCCTACTCGCGCGTCGTCATGGGCGTCGCCGAGCGGCTCTCGCCCTCCGTCGGCAACCTCCGCGTCTCGCGTCGCGTGCGCGGGGGCCGCCGGCTCGACGGCGCCGGCAGCGGCGTCGCGATCACCCCCGACGGCTTCATGCTCACCTCGGCGCACGTCGTCGAGCGGACCGACGGCTCCGGTCAAGCATCGTTCGTCGACGGCCGCGAGCTGGCGTTCGAGATCGTCGGCTCGGACCCGCTCTCCGACCTCGCCGTCCTCCGACTCGATGCGAGTGACGTCGAGCCTGCGGAGCTTGGGGACGCCGAGCACCTTCGCGTCGGCCAGCTCGTCGTCGCGATCGGGAACCCGAACGGCTTCGCCGGGTCCGTCACTGCAGGCGTCGTTTCCGCGCTGGGACGCTCGCTTCCGGTTCGGACACGCCGGCAGTACCGGCTCGTAGAGAACGTGATCCAGACCGACGCCGCGCTGAACCCGGGCAACTCGGGAGGTGCGCTCTCCGACGGCCAGGGACGTGTGGTCGGGATCAACACGGCTGTTGCCGGCATCGGTCTCGGGCTCGCGGTTCCGATCGACTCGACGACGCGCAAGATCGTCGGAGCGCTGATGAGCCAGGGACGGTTCCGGCGCGCCTACATCGGGATCGCCGGCGGCTCGCGCCCGCTGCCGCCTCGGCTAGCCGCTCAGCTCGAGCGGGACAGCGCCGTCGAGATCGTCGAGGTCGCCGAAGGCAGCCCGGCGGCCCTGGCGGGTCTTCGACCGGAGGACCTGATCGTCGCGCTCGACGGCGTGACGATCGAAGGCGTCGACGATCTCCAGCGCCTGATGGTCGACGACCTGATCGGAGCGACGGCGACGGCGACGGTGATCCGCAACGGCGAGGAGCTCAGGCTCCCGCTGCGCCCAGTCGAGCTCGAGGTCTAGCGTCGCCGCCGCGCGAAGGCGAGGCCGAGCACGAAGGCAAGTAGCGCGACGCGATTGAGGTCAATCGCCGGCTTCCAGCTTGCATCGCCGTCACGGATTATCCACGCCCCCGCCGGCCTGGCGTGAAGACCGAAGCCGCCGCCGCCGTTGTTCTCGTCGTCGCCGCCGCCTCCGCCGCCCCCGCGGACGACCGCAGCAGGCACGATCGTGACTCCCTCGGATTCGATCGGATCGCCGTACACCCGCTTCACGGTGATTGCGTCGCGGGCGCCCTGGAGCAGTTCGTCGATGTTCGGCATCGCTACCTCCCTTTGAACTCTGGTTTCCGCTTTTCGAGGAACGCGGTCAGTCCTTCCTTCGCGTCGTCTGAGGCAAGCGCAAGGTAGAGCAGCCGCCGCTCGTACTCGACCCCGAGCGTGAGCGGCCCCTCGAAAGCCCGGTCGACCGCTTCCTTCGCGAGCCGGGTCGCCACCGGCCCCTTCGCGGCGATGTCCCTGGCTACGCGCTTCGCCTCCTCGAGCCAGACCTCCTTCGCAACGACTCGCGCGACGAGCCCCGCCCGGCGCGCCTCGTCGGCGGAGAGGAACCGCCCGCTGAGGATCACGTCCATCGCCACCGCCTTCCCGACGGCACGCGTCAGGCGCTGCGTCCCGCCCGCGCCCGGGATCAGGCCGAGGCCCGTCTCCGGCTGGCCGAACTTCGCCGTCTCGGAGGCGACGATCAGGTCGCACGCCATCGCCAGCTCGCAGCCGCCGCCGAGACAGAACCCGGAAACCGCCGCGACGAGCGGCGTCCAGAGCGCCCGGATCTCGTCCCAGCGATCGACCCGCCGCTGGTAGTACATCTCGACCGGCGAGGCCTGAGCCAGCTGCCCGATGTCCGCGCCGGCGGCGAAGGCCCGATCCGAGCCTCCCACGACGATGCAACGCACGGCCTCGTCGCCGTCGAGCTGGCGCAGCGCCTCGACGAGCGCGCCCATCAGCTCGTCGGAGAGCGCGTTCAGCTGCTGCGGTCGGTTGAGGAGGACGACCGCAATCGCATCGTCCCGCTCGACGACGACGAGCGGCTCGGTCATCGCCGCTTCAGGAATTTCTCGATCGCCGCCTTCGGTTCGTCCGTCACCATCGACAGCGCCAGCCAGTCGCGGGCGTGGTTGATCGTCTCGTGCCAGGCGAGGTCGCGCCAGAAGTTCAGGTGCTGCTTGGCATAGCGAGTCGTCTGCGGCAGCTTCCGGGCCAGGTTCTCGACGACCTCGTCCGTCTTCGCGTCGAGCTCGGCCTCGGGGACGGCCCAGTTGACGAGACCCCACTCTTCCGCCTGCTTGGCCGGAATCTCTTCGCACATGAGGACGATCTCTCGGGCTCGCCGGTCCCCGACCATGATCGAAAGCCATTGCGTCGCGCCGCCGGCCGGCACCGATCCGTGCTCGGGCCCGACGTGGCGGATGAAGGCGTCGTCGACCATCACCGCCAGGTCGCAGGCCATCTGGAACTCGTTCCCGCCGCCGACGGCGATCCCGTTGATCCGGGCCAGCGTCGGCTTGCCGATCTCTCGCAGGCGGTCATGTGCGTCCTTGAACGCGCCGAACCACTTCCAGTACTCGGTCGGCTTGTCGAGGTAATCGCGGGCCCACGTCGAAAGGTCGGCCCCGACGCAGAAGGCCCGGCCGGTGCCGGTGAGGACGACGACGCGGATCTCGTCGTCCCACGAAGCGTCCTCGCACGCGCGCGCGAGCTCACGCAACATCTGGAAGTCGAAGGCGTTCAGCACCTGCGGCCGGTTGAACCGGATCGTCGCCCGCGGGGGCGCCTTCTCGTAGACGACCTTCTCGAAGCCGAGCTCGCTCGGCGAGAGCGGCCTCGGGTAGTCGGGCTCAGCCATGGTGGCCCGCTCGGTGACGTTGCCGCGCGTCTGGCTGGTGAAAAGCAAGCCAGGCTGCGGACTCAGGACGCGGCCATATCAGAAGATATGGGTGCGGCCTGAGGCTCCAGACTGGCGCCGCCTTTGCAGCCGCCAGGCGCACGGATGACGTCGCCGGGCGGGTCACCTTACCTGGGCGAAGTGCACGTGGAACGCGCCGCCCATCTCCATCGCGTCCTTGCCGGTGGCCATGAACTCATCCGTACGGGCCGCGGCCTTGAACGCATCCATGTCCGGGAACTCCCACTCGGCGTAGTAGGGGAACTTCGGCTCGCCCATCGGCGCCCCGAAGACCTTGCCGTGGCGGAACTTCCCGCCCGGCACCTTGCGGCAGAGCTCTGCGTGCTGCTCGTAACGCTCTCCGTCGGGCTCTTCCTCGTACAGCATGAACACGCGGACCATGCGCCCTCCTTTTCTGTTCACGGGGACAGGGTGAATCCTGTCCCCGTGCTGCATCTGTGAACGGCGACGCGCGTGAGCGTATAGCTTCGCCCCGTGTCGAGCGGAACGGCGGTGGCGGTCGGATTGGCGGTGACGGCGGGGCTTGCCGGCGCGATCCAGGCCGCGGTGATGGGCGAGCTCGGAGAGCGCGTCGGGATCGTGCCCGCAGTCGCCTTCTCGGTCATCGTCGCCCTCCTTTGCGGGCTGGCCGCGCTGCTCGTCTGGGAGCGGAGCCTCGCCGGCGTTCGAGGGGCGGTTCACGAGCCGGCGTGGCTGTGGATCGGCGGCTTGATGAGCGTCTTCATCATCTTCGCGATCACGGTCGGCCCGCCGCGGATCGGCGTCGCTGCGACGATCGGCATCGTGATCGCCGGCAACCTCGTCAGCGCCGCCGCGATCGACCGCTACGGCCTCTTCGGCCAGGAGGTGATCCCGCTCGACCGCTGGCGCATGCTCGGCCTGCTCCTGCTCGCGGCCGGCGCCGTACTCTCGCTCTCCCGCGCGTGAGCGCGTTCGTGCGCCCCGCAGCCCGGGCGCTCTTGCTCGACCCGAACGACCGTGTCCTGCTCGTTCGCTTCGTCAATCCAGACACGGGCGGGCACTTCTGGACGACTCCGGGTGGCGGGATCAAGCCGACAGAGTCGCTCGAGGACGCGATCCGCCGCGAACTCCGCGAGGAGACGGGGCTCGAGGCCGAGCTCGGCCCGATGATCTGGACGCGACGCGAGGTGTATGTCTGGGCCGGCAAGACCATCGACCAGCCCGAGCAGTTCGTCCTCGTTCGCGCGCCCGAGTTCACGCCGCGGCCTGACATCGGGCTCGAGGGCCTGGCGGCGGAAGACGTCCACGAGCTTCGCTGGTGGACGCTCGAGGAGCTCGAGGCCTCGGAGGCGGTCTTCTACCCCACGCGGCTCGCGCACTTTCTGCGCCGCCTCCTCGAGGAGGGCCCGCCTGAGGAGCCGATCGACGTCGGCGTCTAAGGAGGGTTTGGCGTAATACCGCTCGTCGCAGGGGTGCGATGGTCGTTCCGAGGCAAGGACACAGGGAGCGCCCGTATCAGTAGATACGGGCGCGACTGAGGACGCCGTCCTCGGGGCGAGCAGCGAGGCCCTGCGGCACCGACTGAATTGCGCCAAACCCTCCTATAGCGCGATGTCGTCCGGCTTCACGGGTACGCGATTGAGCTCGCGCCCCGTGGCATCTCGTAGCGCCGACACGATCGCCGCGGTCGAGACGACCGTCGGCGGCTCGCCGACGCCCTTCACCCCATAGGGCGCGTCGGGCTCGGGCTCCTCGACCAGCTCGGCGGCGACGGGCGGCATGTCGAGCGTGGTCGGGATCAGGTAGTCGGTGAAGCTGGCGTTCGTGATCAGCCCGTCGCGGGTCTGGATCTCCTCCATCAACGCGAGCCCGAGGCCTTGCGCGGTTCCGCCCTCGATCTGGCCGTAGACCGCCTGCGGGTTCACTGCCTTGCCGACGTCCTGGGCCGTGCCGATCCACACGACGCGGGTGAGCCCGAGCTCGACGTCGACTTCGACGACGGTGCGCATCGCCGCCACCGCGAAAGCGACATGAGCACGCTCGTCCGTCACCTGCCCGGTCTCCGGATCGAGCGGCGCCGTTCGCGGGTGCCGGAAGATGCGCTCGAGATCGATCTCCTCACCAGGCCCGAGCCGCCCTCCTCGCCGCTCGAGCTCGTCCTTGACGGCCCGGCACGCGGTCTGCACGGCGCCCGAAGCCATCCAGGTCATCCTTGAGGCCGACGTGGAGCCCGCCGAGTCGACGGATGCGGTCGTGTGCGGCGCGAGGACGACGTTCCCGGTCTCGAGCTCGGTGCGCGCCGTCTGGACGATCACATTGGAGACGCCTTGCCCGACCTCCGCCGCCGCACAGTGGACCTCCGCAGTCAGCGCTCCGTCCGCGTCGGCGAACAACCGCACCCGAGCGGCGGTGTAGTCGTCGAAGCCCTCGGAGTAGCCAATGTTCTTGAACCCCACCGCGAACCCGACGCCACGTTGGACGCCCTCCCCCCGAGTGGTGTTTCCGGCGCCCCCCGGGAGGCGAATCGGATCGCGCAACATCTCCTCGGGCTCCGGCATCGGCAGCGCAGCAGCGCGGCGAATCACCTCGGCGACCGGCAGCGAGCCCGTGATCTTCTGACCCGTCGGCAGCGAATCGCCCGGCGCGAGCGCGTTCCGGAGCCGAAGCTCGACGGGATCGAGCTCGAGCGCGCCCGCCAGCTTGTCCATCTGCGCCTCGTTCGCGAAGCAGCTCTGCACCGCGCCGAAGCCGCGCATCGCGCCGCAGGGCGGGTTGTTCGTGTAGAGGCAGGTCCCTTCGATCAGCCCGTTCTCGACCGCGTACGGGCCGACGGCGAAGGCACAGGCATTCGAGATCACCGCCGTGGAGCTCGACGCGTAGGCGCCGCCGTCGATCAGGATCCTCGCCCGGACGCAGACGAGCTTGCCGTCCCGGTTCGCCCGGTGCTCCATCCAGATCCGCGCCGGGTGCCGGTGGACGTGGCCGTAGAACGACTCCTCGCGCGTGTAAACGACCTTCACCGGCCGGTTGGTGTACAGCGCGAGCATCGCGCCGTGGACCTGCATCGAAAGGTCCTCGCGGCCGCCGAAAGCGCCGCCGACGCCCGCGAGGTGGATCCGAACCTGCTCCTTTGGGATGCCCAGGCACGGCGCGACCTGATCGCGGTCGACGTGCAGCCACTGCGTCGCGACGTAG
Organism: Gaiellaceae bacterium; assembly: GCA_050698015.1. Lineage (GTDB taxonomy): Bacteria > Actinomycetota > Thermoleophilia > Gaiellales > Gaiellaceae > JACDAN01. Next base: position 16,674 of record JBOHAU010000068.1, on the reverse strand, counting down.
ATGTCGATGCCGCCCTCGCCGTCCGGCACCGCCAGCCCGGACTCGGGCCCGAGGAAGGCCTGGTCCTGGATCCCTAGCTCGTAGTAGCCCTCGACGGTGACATCGCCCGCCGCGTCGGGATCGCCCCGCAGGATGCGCATGTCGCGGACGACGTTCGGCCGAGGGTCGTCACGAAACCCGTGACCGAGCGTCCAGTGCTCCGGATGGATCGGCTCCTGGTCGGCCGCGCGCTCCATGTCGACGACTGGCTCCAGCGGCTCGAACTCGACGGCGATCTTGGCGGCCGCGCGGCGCGCCTGCTCCGGATGCTCGGCGGCGACGAGCGCAACCGGCTCGCCGAAGTAGCGCGCCCGGTCGAAGGCGAGCACGGGCTGGTCGGCGAACTCGAGCCCGTAGCGCTTGTCGCCGGGAACGTCCTCGTGCGTGAGCACCGCATGCACGCCGGGCATCGACAGCGCCTGCGAAAGGTCGATCGAGTGGATCAGCGCGTGCGCGTGCGGGCTGCGCAGGGTGTGCCCCCAGAGCATGCCCGCGTCGAAAAGGTCGCTCGAGTAGGCGAACTCCCCCGTGACCTTCGGAATCGCGTCGACGCGCTTGACGCTCTCTCCGACTCGCCCGAGCTCGATCTTGCGGACCGTCTGCGTGCTCATCCGCGGCTCGCAGCCAGTCGCACCGCATCGAAGATCTTCGCGTAGCCCGTGCAGCGGCAAAGATTGCCGGAGAGGGCTTCGCGGATGTCGTCGTCGGAGGGGTCACGTCGCCGCGCAAGGAGGTCGACGGCCGCGACGACCAGCCCGGGTGTGCAGAAGCCGCACTGGACGGCGCCGGTCTCCGCAAACGCTTCCTGAACTGGGTGCAAGCTGCCCTCCTCACCCAAGCCCTCCACGGTGACGAGCTCGTGGCCGTCGGCCTGCGCGGCGAGGACGAGGCAGGAGCAGACGAGCGTCCCGTCCATGAGCACCGAGCACGACCCGCACTCGCCCTGCTCGCAGGCGTTCTTCGAGCCCGGCAGCCCGAGTCGTTCCCTGAGCGCGTAGAGCAGGCTTTCGCCCGGCCAGATCTCGGTCTCGCGCGCCTCGCCGTTGACGGTGAGCGAGATCTTCATGCGTCTTTCTTGACGGGTCCGGCGGTTCGACCGGTCATTTCAGACGGACACGCGGGCAAAGCCCGCATGTCCTGAAGCCGGCATCGCAAGCGACGCCTCATGCGAGACAGCGATCCAACGCCCGCTTCGTCAGGACCCGCAGTGCGTGACGGCGGTAGGCGGCCGTGCCGCGCACGTCGTCGATCGGGCTCGCCGCGGCCGCGACCTGCTCGGGGAAGCTCTCGGCCTCGTCGATCGAGGCGACGACGAGCCCGGGCACCGGCCCGGCCGAGCCGAACGACGCGCGCAGCTCGCCGCGCTCCCGGTCGGCCGAGAGAGCGAGCGAGCAGACCGCGATCACCATCGCGTTCCGCGGGCCGATCTTCATGAAGGTCTGACGTGCGCCACTCGGCCGGATCAGCACGGCCAGGATCAGTTCGTCCGGCTCGAGGGCGTTGCGCTTCGGACCGAGGATGAAGTCCGAGACCGGCATCCGGCGCCCGCCCCGGCGACTCGCAAGCTCCACCTCTGCGCCCTCGACGAGCAGCGGCGGCAGCGCGTCGCCGGCTGGAGAGGACGTCCCGAGGTTGCCGCCGATCGTCCCGCGGTTCTGGATCTGCGGCGAGCCGACGGTCCGTGACGCCTCGGCGAGCGCGGGCAACGCCTCACGCAGCGGTCCCTGTCTCGCCTCCGTGTAGGTCAGCCCCGCCGCGAGCCGGAGCGCCCCGTTCTCGCGCGACCAGCCCTTCAGCTCCCGCACCTCGTTGAGGTTCAGGATGGTCGTCGGCCGCGCTCGGTCGAAGTTGAGCTCGACCATCACGTCCGTCCCACCCTCGATCGGGACGGCGTCGGGGCGCTCCGCCTTGAGGGCGAGCGCCTCTTCGAGCGAGCGCGGAGAAACGACGTCCACGGGCGCAAGGCTAGTACGTTCTTCCTGCAATGCCCGACCTTGCACGCCGTCTCGCCGTCGCCAGAGGCGACGAGCCCGCCGACCTCGTCATCCGCGGCGGGCGCGTCCTCTCCGTGTTCACGCGCGAGTGGCTCGAGGGCGATCTCGCGATCGTGGACGGCTACATCGCCGGCCTCGGCGACTACGAGGGAAACGACGTCCTCGACGCCACCGGCAAGTTCCTCGTCCCAGGCTTCATCGACGCACACATGCACGTCGAGTCCGTGAAGCTGCTCATGGACGAGCTGGCGCGACTTGTCCTACCCCTCGGCACGACGGCGGTGGTCGCCGACCCCCACGAGATCGCCAACGTCCTCGGGACGGACGGAGTCCACTGGCTCGCCGACCTCTGCCAAGACCTGCCGCTGGACGTGTTCTTCATGGCCTCGTCCTGTGTGCCTGCGTCCCAGTTCGAGTCGCCGCGCCGCCCGCTGCTTCCGGGCGATCTCGAGGGCCTGCTTCGCCGCAGGCGGGTGATCGGGCTGGCCGAGATGATGAACTTCCCGGGCGTCGTCTCGGGCAGCGAGGCGGAGCTCGAGAAGCTCGCGCTGCCCGGCGCGTCGCACGTCGACGGCCACGCTCCGCTGCTGCTCGGGAAGGCGCTGAACGCCTACGCCGCTGCGGGGATCCGGTCCGACCACGAGATGAGCACGATCGAAGAGGCTCGCGAGCGGCTGCGGGTGGGGATGTGGGTGCTGATCCGGGAGGCCTCGGGCGCGCGCAACCTCCACGCCCTCCTGCCGCTCGTGGAGGAGTTCGGCCCGCACCGGCTCGCGCTCTGCACCGACGATCGCGAGCCGGAGCACGTCGCCGAGGAAGGGCACGTCAACTCGATGGTGCGGGAGGCGGTCAAGGCCGGCGTTGCGCCCGAAGACGCGGTGATGATGGCGACGCTGAACCCGGCGTCATGGCATGGCCTGCACGAGCTCGGCGCTCTCGCGCCCAGCTACCAAGCCGACATCCTCGTGCTCCCCGATCTCGAGAGCTTCGTGCCGGAGCTCGTGTTGAAGGCGGGCCGCGAGGTCGGCCAGATCGAGAAGCCGGAAGTGCCCGACTGGGTGAGGAACACCGTGCGGGTCGGGGCACTGTCGACGAACGAGTTCTCGATTCCCTGGGAGGGCGACGGACAGGCCCGCGTGATCGGCCTCGTGCCCGACCAGATCGTCACGGAGTCGCTCGTCGAGACGCCGAGGGTGGAGGGAGGGAAGGTGCTCGCCGACCCGGACCGTGACCTGCTCAAGATCGCCGTCATCGAGCGGCATCTCGGCACAGGCCGCGTCGGGCTCGGCCTTGTGCGCGGCTTCAGGCTGCGCAGCGGCGCGATCGCTTCGACGGTGGCCCACGACGCGCACAACCTCGTCGTCGTCGGGGTCAAGGACGACGACATGCTGCGGGCCGTCCGCCGGCTGGCCGACACCGGGGGAGGAGTTGTTGTGGTCGACGGCGGGATCGTGCGCGCCGAGCTCAAGCTCCCCATCGCCGGCCTGCTCTCGGATGCGAGTCTCGAAGAGGTGATCGAGGCCAGTAATCGGTGCGTCGAGGCAGCGCGGGAGCTTGGGTGTGAGCTCGCCTCGCCGTTCCAGTCGATGGCGTTTCTCGCCCTCTCCGTGATTCCGAGCCTGAAGATCACCGACCGCGGCCTCGTCGACGTCGACCGGTTCGAGCTCGTCCCCTTGCAGGCGTGAAGACGCTCCTCCACAACGCGCTAGTCGTCGTTATGGACGACGCCGGGACCGAGCACGAGGACGGCTGGGCGCTGATCGCCGACGGCCTGGTCGATGCCGTCGGTTCCGGGACTCCGCCGGAGGCGGACGAGCGCGTGGATCTGGGCGGCGCGGTCGTGACGCCCGGCCTCGTCAACACCCATCACCACCTGTTCCAGACGCTGACCCGGGCGCGCGCGCAGGAAGCCGATCTCTTCACCTGGCTGAAGACGCTCTATCCGGTCTGGGCGGGCATCGACGCCGAATCGGAGTTCGCCGCCGCCCGCACCGGCCTCGCGGAGCTCGCTCTGTCCGGCTGCTCGACGGTTTTCGACCATCACTACGTCTTCCCCCCGGACCAGACCGGGCTCGGCGAAGCGCTGATTCGCGCGGCCGACGACGTCGGCGTCAAGCTCGTGTTCGGGCGCGGCTCGATGGATCTCGGCGCCTCCGACGGGGGACTTCCTCCGGACACGCTGGTCGAGGACATCGACACGATCCTCGAGCAGACGGAGAAGCTGGCGCGAGACGGCGTCGACGTGGCCGTGGCGCCGTGCTCTCCCTTCTCGGTCACGAAAGAGCTGATGCGAGAGTCGGCGGAGCTTGCTCGCCGCCTGGGGGTTCCGCTCCACACGCACCTCGCGGAGACGGTCGAGGAGGAGGCGTATTGCCGCAAGCTGTACGGGTGTGGCCCGGTCGAATACCTCGACGAGCTGGGTTGGCTCGCCGAGGACGTCTGGTGCGCCCACTGCGTGCACCTCTCGGAGCAGGAGGTGCAGAGGTTTGCCGACACCGACACCGGCGTGGCGCACTGCCCGACCTCGAACCTCAGGCTGGGGGCTGGAGTCGCACCGGTGCGCGCGCTCGTGGACGCCGGCGCGCGGGTCGGGCTCGGAGTCGACGGCTCCGCGTCGAACGAGCGCAGCGACCTCTTCTTCGAGGTCAAGCAGGCCCTCCTCGTCGCGCGCGGCCGCGGCGGGCCCGAGGCGATGACCGTCCGCGACTCGCTTCGGCTCGCGACTCGGGGCGGCGCGGAAGTCTTGAGACGCACCGACATCGGCTCGCTGGAACCGGGACGCTGCGCCGACATCGCCGTCTGGCGGACGGACGGCCTCGAGCTCGGCGGCGCCGCCGACGCCGTCGCGGGGCTCGTCCTCTCCGCCCCGCACAGAGTCGACCGGCTGTACGTCGGGGGCGAGGAGGTCGTAAGGGAGGGCCACCTCGTGCGGGCCGACGAGGACGAGATCGCGCGCGAACATCGCGCCCAGGCGAGAAGATTCGCGGCGTGAGCGTCTCGCTCTCCACACACGTGCTCGACACCGGCCGTGGCGAGCCGGCGCGCGGGGTGCGGGTCGAGCTCCTCCGCGGGGGCGACCTCGTCGGCTCCGGGGAGACGGACGACGACGGCCGCATCCCCGAGCTCGGGACGGAGCTCGACGCCGGGGAGTACCGCCTCGTCTTCCACCCGCCCTCGCCGTTCTTCCGGCGCGTCGAGCTCGAGGTGTCGCTCGACGACGGCCACTACCACGTCCCCCTACTCGTTTCCCCCTTCGGATGCGTGAGCTACCGGGGCAGCTGAGCCGCGCAGAGCTCGAGGAGCTCTTCAGCGGGCCGAGCATGCTCGTCTCGGTGCTGGCCGAGCTCGACGACCCGCTGGGGCGGGCTGAGGAGGTCGCGACCGGCCTCGCCGAGGAAGACAAGATCGCGGCGCTCGGCGGCCACCCACGGATCGGCGAGCCGTCGCCGGAGCAACACGGCGGCGATCCGGCGGTGCTGACCGAGCTCGTCTACCTCAACCAGGTCTACGAGGAGAAGTTCGGTTTTCGCTTCGTCGTCTTCGTGGCGGGACGGCCTCGCCACGAGGTGCTCGAGGTCCTCCGCGAGCGGATCGCGAACACACGGGAAGAGGAGCTCGACACCGGCATCAAGGAGCTCGTCGCGATCGCGCAGGACCGTTGGCGCTCGCGCTGATCGACCCCTACTGGGAGGACTGGCTCGAGCTCGGCCTCCGTTGGCTGCATGTTGTCGCCGGGATCGTCTGGATCGGGACCTCGTTCTACTTCGTGGCTCTCGACAACCATCTCGGGCGGCCGCGGGTCGAGGAGGAAGGGGTCGCCGGCGAGTCGTGGGAGATCCACGGCGGCGGCTTCTACCGGATCTCGAAGTACCGGGTCGCGCCCGCGGAGCTGCCCGAGCCGCTCCATTGGTTCAAGTGGGAGGCCTACACGACCTGGCTCTCCGGCTTCGGCCTGCTCGTCGTCCTCTACTACTGGAACGCCGAGACGTACCTGATCGACAAGTCCGTCGCGGACATCCCGGTGGCGGCTGCGATCGGGGTGAGCCTGATCGGCTTGGCCGCAGCCTGGGTCGTCTACGACCTCGCCTGCATGGTGTTCGAGAGCGACGTGATCGTCGGCCTGCTGCTGCTCGCGATCGTCGTGGGCTCGGCCTACGGAGCGGGGGAGGTGTTCTCGGGACGCGCGGCCTACCTGCAGGTCGGCGCGATGCTCGGGACGATCATGGCCGCCAACGTCCTCTTCAACATCATCCCCGCCCACTGGGAGCTGATCAGGGCGAAGGAGGCGGGGCGCGAACCGGACCCGGCTCCGGGGCTCGAGGCGAAACGACGCTCGGTGCACAACAACTACCTGACGCTGCCGGTCGTCTTCACGATGATCTCGAACCACTTCGCCTTCACCTACGAGCACGAGCACGCCTGGGCCGTCCTGGTGGCGCTCGTTCTGATCGGGGCATGGATCCGGCACTTCTTCAACCTCCGGCATGCGGGGCGAACCGAGTGGTTCATCCCCGTGACGGCCGTAGCGGCTGCCGTGGTGCTGGCGATCGCGATCCGACCGGACGAGGGCGGCGGTGCGCCCGGCGGGCGGGTCGACGAGGCGAAGGCGGCGGCGATCGTCCAGCAACGCTGCGTTCCCTGCCACTCGCAGAATCCGACTCGGGAGGGCTTCGACGCGCCCCCCGGAGGCATCGTGCTCGAGACGCGCGAGCAGATCGTCGACCAGGCGAACGCCGTCGAGGAGCAGGCGGTCCGGACGAAGGCGATGCCGCTCGGGAACGTCACCGGGATGACGGACGAGGAGCGCGAGACGCTGGGCACGTGGCTCGACTCCGTGGAGTAGGTTCCGGGCGTGCTCGAGATCCAGGCCGGTCCGTTCACCTTCGTCGCCCGCTTCGAGCAGGAGCTGGCGCCGAACACGGTGGCGGCCTTTCGCGCGATCCTGCCGTTGGAGGACCGGATCATCCACTGCCGCTGGAGCGGCGAGTCGAACTGGATCCCGTGGGGCGACCGGGACCTCGGCGTCGGGCCCGAGAACGCGACCTCGTATCCGCACCCGGGAGAGCTGGCCCTGTATCCGGGCGGCGAGAGCGAGACCGAGCTGCTCTTCCCCTACGGCTACTGCCACTTCAAGAGCAAGGCGGGGGAGCTCTGGGCGAACCACTTCGCGACGCTGGTCGAGGGCCAGGAGAACCTGAAGGAACTGGGCCGCATGACGCTCTGGGAGGGCGCCCAGCCAATCTCGTTCGGCGAGAGCTAGTCCGCGAGGCGCCGCAGTGTGGCCGTTAGCACCTCGACGGCGAGCTCGATGTCCTCGTCGCTCGAGTGCTCCTGCGGCGAGTGACTGGCGCCGCCGTTCAAGCTGCGGACGAAGAGCATCCCCGCCTCGACGCCCGTTTCTCCGAGAGGCGCTGCGTCGTGGCCCGCGCCTGACGGGAGCTCAACCATGGGTTGGCCGCGCGCCTCGACCTCCTCCCGGAGGACACGACGCACGAGCTCCGACATCTCGACCGGCCGGATGCGGTACTGGGCTTGTTCGAGGCCGAGCGCCGACACCAGCTGGTCGAGCCGCTCCTGATCCGGCGCTCGCGCGTCGACCGTGAGCTGCACCGACTCCGGGACGACGTTGGCCGCCCCCGGCCGAAGCTCGAGCTGACCGACAGTCGCCACCGCTCCCTCGATCCCGGCCGCATGGTCGCGCACCTCGAGCACGTACTGCGCCGCCGCCGTCAGCGCGTCGCGGCGGAGGTCCATCGGCGTCGTCCCCGCGTGGTCGGCCCGGCCCGCGAACGTCTTCGAGCAGCGGACGATCCCGGCGATCGAGGACACGACGCCCAGCGGCGCACCCGCGTCCGCGAGCCGCGGCCCTTGTTCGACGTGGAGCTCGACGTAGAAGCCCGGGAGGGAGCCGTTCCGCGCCCGCCAGCGGCTGCCGTGACAGCCCGTCTCCTCGTCCCGGAACACCGCAACGCCCAGCGTCCGCTCGGCCCGGCCGATCGCCCTCAACGCCTCGAGCCCGGCGACCACGCCCAGCGCCCCGTCATACCGCCCACCTTCGGGCACCGAGTCGAGATGCGAGCCGGTCCAGACCTCGGGAAGCTCGGGGTGTGATCCCCGCAGCCGCCCGACCACGTTCCCCCGTTCGTCCACCTCCACCTCGAGGCCCGCCTCCTCCATCCAGGAGACCGCGAGCTCGCACGCCTCGTCCTCCTCGGGCGTCCCGCCGACCCGATTCGCGCCGACGCCGTTCCCGATGTGGAAAACATCGTCCAGGCGCCGTTCTAGGATCGCCATCGTCACGTTCCTGCAGAAAGGAGCAGCTGCATGAGCGAGCTCGCCGCGTCGTTCGAACGCTCGGCGTTCGGCCGCCGCTTCCGCTTCCGGGAAAATCGCACGACGCCTGGACGCGACACCGTCGCGGGCATGACGACGTTCATCGTCATGTCCTACATCATCTTCGTGAACCCCGCGATCCTGGGCTTCGCGGGGGTCCCGGGCCTCGAGGGGCAGGGCCTCCCCTTCGACGCAGTCCTCACGTCCACGTGCCTCGTCGCCGGCGTGATGACGATCATCATGGGGCTCTACACCAACATGGCCTACGCGATCGCGCCCGGTCTCGGGCTGAACGCGGTCGTCGCCTTCAGCCTGGTCGCCGACAACGGCCTCAGCTTCCCGGAGGCGATGGGCTTCGTCGTCGTCGAGGGCCTGGCGATCCTGATCCTCGTAGTCCTGGGCCTGCGGGAGGCGATCATGCGGGCGATCCCGCTCGAGCTGAAGAAGGCGATCGCGATCGGCATCGGCCTCTTCATCGCCTTCATCGGTCTCTACAACTCGGGGCTCGTCCAGGGCCGCGAGTCGCCGACGCCGGTCGACCTGACGCCGTTCACGAACTGGACGACGGCGATCACGATCGTGGGGCTGCTGATCACGATCGGCCTCCGTGCAATCGGCCTTCCCGGCGACCTCCTCGTCGGGATCATCTTGACGACAGCGTTCGCCACGATCGTCAACTACGCGGCCGACGTCTACCCGGAAAGTCTGGGCTACGCGCGTTGGCCGGACGACATCTTCCAGAGCCCTGACTTCAGCCTCGTCGGCGAAATCAGCTTCGACGGGTTCTCGACGCTGCCGATCGTCGCCGCGCTCGCACTTGTCTTCACGCTGTTCCTCGCGGACTTCTTCGACACGATGGGCACGCTCGTCGGCGTGGGGCGTCAGGCCGGCTATCTCGACGAGCGAGGCGAGATGCCCGAGATCGGCAAGCCGCTGCTCGTCGACTCGGCTGCGGCCGCAGCGGGCGGCTTCGCGTCCGCTTCCTCCGCCACGACCTACATCGAGTCAGCCTCGGGCGTCGGCGTGGGCGGCCGGACGGGTTGGGTGAGCGTGGTCACGGGCGTCCTCTTCTTTCCGTTCATGTTCATCGCGCCGCTGATCGGCATGGTCCCGCCCCAGGCGACTGCGCCGGCGCTGATCATCGTCGGCTGGCTGATGATCTCCGTGCTGACCGAGCTCGAGGAGGATGCCGAGGCCGCCTCGGGAGATCCGCTCCGTCACGACCCGGGCGAAGGCGAGCTTCCGGTGGCTCCGAAGCCGACGACGCGTGAGCGTCGGCTGGCCGGCATCGACTTCCACGACATCGCGCTCGGCCTTTCCGCCGCGATCGCGATCATGTTCATGCCGTTCACGTTCTCGATCACGGACGGGATCGCCGCAGGCTTCATCGCGTACGTCTGGATCCGGATCTGTCAGGGCCAGTGGGCTCGCGTCCACCCGCTGATGTTCGCTGCGGCGTTCGCGTTCGCGCTCTACTTCGCGATCCCGATTCTGCAGCAGGAGTTCGACTGGATTTAAGTGCATGGGGGAAACCATGTTTCCCCCATGGACCCCCTTCTTCTTCGCTAGCCGAGTCCTGCCGGGTCGTGCCTGCGGCGGGCAAAGCCCGCCTCCGGCGGCATTTCTCAGATAGTCCAAGACCGTCTTAAAGCCGCGCGTTTGCGGCCGGCGGCGCTCGCAGCCCCGCGTCCTCTAACGCAGCGGCCACCAGCGCGTCGTAGCGGCCGCCCTCGAGGTCTCCAATCGGATCGGAGGTGTAGGCGAGCAGCTGACCGTAGGGCAGCGAGAACGCGACGCGCATCGCGAGCAGGCGGCGGCGCTCCTCGCTCTCCTGGTCCCCGAGGACCTTGGTTGCCGCCCGTAGCCTGCGGACCTGCCCGACCCGACCAGGCAGCCAGAGCGCCAGGACGATCAGCGCCGGCAGCCCGAAGGTGGAGACACCGAGGACGATCGCGAGGTCGTGCGCTCCCTCCTCGCCCTGTTCGCCGAGCTCGACGACCTCCCCGCCCGAGCCTTCGCCTGCCGACCGCAGGCCGTCCGCGATGTCGTCACCCACGACCGGGGTGCCGTCGACGGCGTCGGCGGCTTCGTTGAAGCCTTCCTCGATGAACCCTCCGCTTGCCTGAACGCCCTCGCCGAGGACCGCCAGCCGGTCGACGGCGCCGTGGACCTTGAAGCCGGCCCAAGCGAAGACCACGAGCAGCGCGATCGCGACTAGGTCGCCGACCAGCGCTCGGGTCCTCGGTCCGCGCAGCTCGGGATACAGAGGCACGTTTTGCTCATACCCGATCCCGCAGCGTCCCGAGCATCAGCCAGCCGGCAAGCGGCCCGAGCGCGGAGAGCCCGAAGGCCGTCTGCCACGAGGTCGCTTCGACGACCGACGCAAACACCACCGGCACACCCACCCCGACGAGCGAGAGCATCGACTGCTGGAAGCCGATCGCAGCCCCGCTCCGCGCCCGGCCGGCGAGCTCGGCCGCGGCCGTGAGAGACAGGCCGTTCCACGCCATCGAGATCGCGCTCGCCAGAACCAACGTGGCCGCGATCACGCGGGTCGGGCCCTGCGCGAGCAGGGAGGTCAAGAGCAGGATGCTCGCACTCGCGAGGCCGATCCACCGGAGCGGCCGCAGCCGGTTGCCGAGCCGATCCGACAGCCGTCCCGCGCCGATCCGGCCCGTCGCGGCGCCGAGCTGACACGCCACGAGCACGCCGGCGGCGGCGGTCTCCGACATCCCGTGGACGTCGTGGAGGAACAGCACCGTGAACGACATCACCGGCACCTGCGCGAACAGGTAGAGGGCGCTGCCGAACGAGAGCGTCCAGACCCGCCCGTCGCGGAGCGTCCAGCCGACGGCCTCGGTCTCGAACTCGGTGTCGCGGACCGGGGCCTCGCGGATCACGACCGCGGCGGTGAGCGCTCCCGCGAGACAGAAGCCGCCGAGCAGGGCGAACGCCGCGTCGAGTCCTGCGGCTTGCTCGGCCAGCGGCAGCGTCAGCGCCGCGAAGCCGCCGCCGATCGGGATCGCCGTCTGACGGATCCCGAGGGCGAATCCGCGCTCCTCGGGCGGGAACCACTGCATGACAGCCCGGGCACTCGCGGCGTTGACGCTGGAGCCGGTGGCCCCGGCCAGGAAGAGCAGCACGATGAAGGTCGTGAAGTCGTCGGCCAGGCCGGCGGCCACGCAGAAGACGCCGCAAGCCGCAAGGCCGCTGGCGAGGACGACCCGCTCGCCGAAACGGTCGGCAAGCATTCCCCACCCGAGGAGGGTGAGAATCGGCCCGATCCAGAGGCTCGAGATGGCCAGGCCGACCTCCGAGAGCGTGAGCCCGAACTCGTCGCGCAACGCCGGCGCGAGGACGGGCACGCCGATGAACGCCGCCGCCAAGCCGGCCTGAGCAGCTGTTCCGGCCGCGAGAACGGCCCACCGGTATCGCAACGCCTTAGACCGGTTTTGGTCTGCGTCCATTGGGTCGACCGGTCGTTTCAGACGGATGTCGGGCAAAGCCCGCCATCCTGAAACGGCACCGCAAGCGGCGCCTTAGAGGCCGAAGGGGTTGTAAGCCCTGGACGCGGTCGAGGTGATCACGCTCTTCGTCTCCAGGTAGAGCTCGAGCGTCTCGAGGCCGAGCTCGCGGCCGAAGCCGGACTGCTTGTAACCGCCGAACGGGATGCCCGGAAACGCGGTATACGGCATGTTGATTCCGATCAGGCCGGACTTGATCCGGCGGGCGAGGCGGTGCCCTCGGGCGGGATCTCCCGTCCAGATCGTGGCCATCAGGCCGTAGCGAACGTCGTTTGCAATCCTCGCGGCGTCCTTCTCGTCCTCGAACGGGATCACCGTCACGACGGGGCCGAAGATCTCCTCCTGAGCGACGGTCATCGAGTTGTCGACCTTGGCGATCACGGTCGGCGGGTAGAACGCGCCGTCGCCGTCGGCCGGCTGGCCGCCGACCACGACCTCCGCGCCCTCCTCGCGCCCGCGCTCGACGAACCCGTGGACCCGGTCTCGATGGCTCTGCGAGATGAGCGAGCCCATCTGCGTCTCGGGGTCGAGTGGGTCGCCGACCTTGATCCTGCCCGCCGCCTCCGAGAATCGGCTCACGAAGTCGTCGTAGAGCGGCTTCTCGACCAGGACCCGGGAGCGCGCCTCGCAGCTCTGGCCGGCGGCGTAATAAATCGACCACGCGGAGCTCGGGATCGCGTCGTCGAGGTCGGCGTCGGCGAACACGAGGTTCGGGCTCTTGCCGCCCAGTTCGAGCGTCAACCGCTTGATGCCGTCCGCGGCGCGCTTCATCACCTCGGCGCCGGTCGCCGTCGAACCGGTGAACGCGACCTTGTCGATCCCCGGGTGACCGACGAGGTAGGCGCCCGTGGTCGGCCCTCCCCCCGGCACGATGTTGATCACACCCGGCGGGAAGCCGACCTCCGCGGCGAGCTCGGCCAATCTCAGCGTGGAGAGCGGTGTCGCCTCGTCCGGCTTGAGGACGACCGTGCAACCTGCCGCCAGGGCCGGCGAGAGCTTCCAGGTCGCCATCATCAGCGGGTAGTTCCACGGGACGATCTGACCGGCGACGCCGACCGGCTCCTTCAGCGAGTAGAAGAGGAGCGAGCCCCCGATCGGGTTCGACCGGCCGGCGATCGAGGCGATCGCCGACGCCATGAAACGGAAGTTCTCGACCGCCTGGTTGAGCTCGGCCTTTACCGACGAGATCGCCTTCCCGACGTTGCGGGCCTCGAGCTCCGCGAGCTCCTTGCGGTTGGCGACGATCGCGTCAGCGAGGGCGTGGAGGAGGCGCGAGCGTTCGGTCGGCGGCGTCTTGCCCCAGTCGCCCTCGAGTGCGGCGCGCGCTGCGTCAACCGCGCGGTCGACGTCCTTCTCGCCGGCAAGCGCCACCTTGGCAAGCGCCTGGCCGGTGGCGGGCTCGGTCAGCTCGCGAAGCTCGCCGTCGCTCGGCTCCGTCGACTCACCGTTGATGAAGAGCAGATACTCGCGCTCGGTCGCGATCGCCATCGGGCCGGACGATACCGCCTTACCTCGCGAACAGCGCCGCCTGCCCCTGGCCGACACCCACGCAGAGCGTGGCCAGCCCGTAGCGGCCGCCGCGCCGCCGCAGCTCGTGCAGCAGGGTGACGACAAGGCGCGCGCCGCTCATCCCAAGTGGGTGACCGATCGCGATCGCGCCCCCGTTGACGTTCACCCTCTCCGGATCGAGCCCGAGCTCGCGGATCACGACCAGGCTCTGCGAGGCGAAGGCCTCGTTCAGCTCGACGAGGTCGATGTCGCCCACATCGATTCCAGCGCGGGCGAGAAGCTTCCTGACCGCAGGGATCGGACCGATGCCCATCACTCGCGGATCTACGCCGGCGACAGCGCTCCCGACGAAGGACGCAAGCGGCTCGGCGCCGAGCTTCTCTGCCCTCTCCTCGCTGGCGATCACAAGCGCCGCCGCGCCGTCGTTCAGCCCGCTCGAATTCCCGGCTGTGACCGTCCCATCCTGCCGGAAGGCAGGCTTCAGGGTCGCAAGCGTCTCGAGGTTCGTGTCCGGCCTCGGATGCTCGTCCCGCTCCACGCCGTCCACGGTGACCAGCTCGTCCGAGAAGTCGGCGGCCGCCCAACCCTGCTGCGAGCGCAGCGCAAACTCGTCCTGTTCCTCCCGGGAGACGTCCCAGCGCTCGGCGACGTTCTCTCCGGTCTCGCCCATCGACTCGAGCGGGAACATCTCCGCCATGCGCGGATTCGGGAAGCGCCAGCCAAGCGTCGTGTCGTAGACGGTCTGGTCACCGCGTGGAAACGCCTTGTCGGGCTTCGCCATGACGAGCGGCGCGCGGCTCATGGACTCGACCCCGCCGGCGACGAAGAGGTCGCCGTCACCGGCCGTAACGGCGTGGCACGCAGACACCACCGCTGAGAGGCCGGAGGCGCAGAGGCGGTTGAGCGTCACCCCGGCCACCGACTCGGGCAGTCCGGCCAGCAGCGCGCCCATGCGCGCGACGTTCCGGTTGTCCTCGCCGGCCTGGTTCGCGGCGCCGAAGTAGACGTCCTCGACGTCACCGGGGTCGATCCCGACGCGCTCGACGGCCGCCTCGATCGCGATCGCCGCGAGATCGTCCGGGCGGATGTGCGAAAGCACGCCGCCGTAGCGCCCGACCGGGGTCCGGACGGCGGAGAGGACGACTGCGCGACTCACGGAAGCCAGCATAGAATCGGACTGCGTGGCCGTACGCGACTTCCTCCGCAACCCGTTCTCGTTCCTCTTCACCCGTTCGTCCGGCGAGGACCGGATCGCCGCCTACGTGATCCGCGAGCACGAGCGCGGCCGGTCGCTGAGCGAGATCCTCGAGGACCCGTACATCAAGAACCGCACGACGCCCTCCGAGCGGGAACGGTTGCTCGACCGGCCCGAAGTGATCCGCGCGCTCGGCCATGACACGGTCGAGGCGGCGAAGCAGGAAGTCAGCTAGAGACTCGTCCCTATACCGCGCTCGCGCGCGCGCTCCAGCGCGAGTGTTCCAGCGGCGACGTCCCAGGCCGCGATCCCGTTCGACTTGAAGAGCACGATGTCGTCCGTGGACTGGCGTCCCTGGACCTCCCCCGCCACGACCTTCTGCAGCTCGTGCACCTCGAGCCAGTCGAGGATGCCCTGCTCGATCGGCTCGATCAAGTCGCCGGACTCGAGCCGCGCCTGCTCGATCGAGTCGCAGCAGACGAAGCTGGCGCGCTCGAGCACGGCGTTGTCGAGCTCGCGAGCGCGGCGGTCGTTGGCGCCGACCGCGCAGACCAGCGCGCCGGGCTCGAGCCACTCGCCTCGGAGCACCGGATCGCGTGAGGTCGTCACGGTCACGACGACGTCCTGCGAGCCGGCGTCGCGGTGCGTCTCGCCCGGCTCCGCGCCGAGCTTCTTGCAGAACGCCTCGAGCTTCTCCTCCGTGCGGCAGTAGACGACGACGCGCTCGATCGTCGGCACCGCTTCGCGGATGCACAGGACCTGACTCTCCGCCTGCCACCCGCAGCCGAGGATGCCGAGGCTCTTCGCCCCTTCCCGAGCGAGGTACTTCGCCGCAACGGCGCTCGCGGCGCCGGTGCGAAGCTGGCCCAGCCTGTCGGCCTCGATCACAGCGGCCAGCTCGCCACGGTCGAGATCGAACAGGCAGACGACGAAGGGCGTTCCGCTCGGAAGCCACGCGTAGGACTTCACGCCCGCGAGTCGGAGCTCGAGGTCGACGGCGGACATGACCGCGAAGGCGCCGCCGTCTGCCTTCTGCCGCACGCGCGGACGGTTCTCGACCTCGCCGCGTGCGAGCCGCTCGAAGCAGCTCTCGACCGCGCCGATCACGTCGGCAGGCGTCAGCAGCGCCTCGACGTCGGCTTCCGTCAAGTACAGCGGCACGCGAGGAGTCTAGGAACCGCGCTTCGGGATGAAGCTGATCTGACCGCTCGTCTCGAGCACGCCCCACTCGACGTCCTCGATGTGCGCAATCTGTTGAAGCCGAGCCTGCGCGGCCAGTTCCTCGAGGGTGATCCGGTTCGCCCGCAGGTTGCGGTCGATGGTGTTGCCGTGCTCCACGAGCACGACCGGGTCGCCCTCAAGGATGGGTTGCATCCTGGGGAACCGGAACGCGAGCCAGGAGAAGAGCACGGTCATCCCCGCGAACGTCCCGCCGGCGAGGATCGCGCCCGTGACGGAGAAGTCGTTCTGCGTCACGCCCTGCTGGATCAGGTCGCCAAGGACGATCAGGAGGATGAGATCGAAGGGCTCGAGGGTCGACAGCTCACGCCGGCCGACGGCGCGCGTCACGAGCCAGACGAAGATGAACATCACGAGTGCGCGGATGACGATGTCCATCAGTGCTCCTCCAGGTGCACCTACGGGAAGACGGTGATCGAGCGGTCGATGGTCGCGAGCAACTCGTCGCCGTCGTAGAGCTGGACGTCCTGCGAGCGGTGTCCGACGTTCGTCGGGTTGACCTGGAGCTGCAGGAAGAAAACGTGCTTGTGGCCCGCCCGGATTCGCCCGAGCTCGTAGACGAGCTTCCCGTCTCGGCTCGCCGAACCGAGCGGCGACGGCTCGACGGTGTTGATCGTGATCCCCTCGGCCCAGCCGGGATCGAGCACGAGGGTCGCCTCCTCCACCTCACGCCGCGCCTCGATCGTGAAGCGGGCCTCGAAGAAGAGCCCGCCGCGGACACGCTTCGGCGCATACACCTCGAGTGTGGCGGCATCGGCCTCGGCCGTCGTGGTGGCGGGGCGCTGTCCGAACAGGTTGAAGAGGCCCAGGCCGAGAACCACGACGATGGCCGAGAGCAAGA
>JBOHAU010000067.1:0-9242 GCA_050698015.1 Gaiellaceae bacterium | reverse complement strand
GCTTCGCGGCGCGCGGCCCAGATAGCAACCCGACTGTTCCTTCTCGAGTAGCCGTCGTGGACGGACCGGGCGAAGCCCGTTCCGCAGCGACTGCTACGCGTCGGAGACGAGCTCGTCCGGTTCGCTGAGCGATTCGATTGCGTCGATCGCCGCCTCCAGCGAGCCCTCGGGGACGAGGATCTTCTGTGGTGCGTCCTCGGTCTCCGTCGGGTGGTGCTCGACGGCCGGCTCCAGCTGGGTGTCGATCCCGGCGGCTTGCAGGATGGACTCCAGCTCCTCCGCTTCGGTGACGTCGCCGGCGACGGCGACCTGGACCATTCGCGTCATCGGGTGCCCTCCTCGACGGTCGCGGCGACAGCCTCGCCTTTGGGCGGCGACGGGCCGTGCTTGTGGGTGGCTCCACCTTTCACGAGCTCCGGCGCTCCCCGCTCCTGGAACGGGACGACGATGATATCCAGATCCCGAGGCACGACCGTCTCGGGGAAGATCGCCTGCGCCTCGCGCTCGATCTCGCCGCCGAAGTACCGATTCGAGAGGTGCGTGAGCGCGAGCAGTCCGACCTCCGCGGCGCTCGCGACCTCCGCCGCGTCCGCTGCAGTCGAGTGGAGCGTGTCGCGGGCCCGCTCACGTTCTTCCGCCGCGAAGGTCGCCTCGTGGACGAGCACGTCGGCACTCCGAGCGGCTTCGACCACGGCGGGTGAGTAGGCGGTATCCGCGGAGATCACGAGCTTCCGTCCCGGCCGCGGCTCGCCGAGCACGCTTTCCGGCGTGATCACCCGCCCGTCGTCGAGCGTCACGGTCTCTCCACGCTGGAGCGCTCCGCGCTCAGGCCCTGCCGGGATCCCGAGCGTGTCGGCTGTCGAGACATCGAAGCGCCCGGGCCGCGGATCCTCGACCAGCGCGTAGCCCACCGCCGACACGCCGTGGTTGACCGGGAAGGTCGCCAGTCGGTAGTCGCCCCGTTCCAGCACGTCGCCCGGCTCGAGCTCGATCAGCTCATAGGGATAGGTCAGCCGCCCGAAAATCCGCCGGAGCGCGCCGAACAGCTCAGCGAGGCCCGACGGCCCGTAGATCGTGATCGGCGTCTCCCGACCGCGGAGGGCGAACGTCTTCAGCATCCCCGGCAGGCCGAGGTAGTGATCCGCGTGGTAATGGGTGAGGAAGACTTCGCGCAACTCGATCAGGCCGACGTTCGACCGCAGCAGCTGCCGCTGGGTGCCTTCCGCGCAGTCGAAGAGCAGCCGCTCGCCTCCGCGCCGCAGCAGGGTCGCGGTCGGGGCCCGCTGCGCCGTCGGCATCGAGCCCGAGGTCCCGAGGAAGACCAGATCGAGGTCCATGGACGGAGTCTAGGAGCGGTTGCTTCGTCGAACTGGTCACGGGAGAAGGAGGATCTGCCCGGGCTGGAGCGCGGCTCCACCGAGCCCGTTCTCTCGCCGTAGACGCCAGACGCCTTGCCGCGGATCACCGCGGTAGTGCTGCGCAGCGATCGACCAGAGCGTGTCACCCGGCCGCACACGGTAAGGCTCGCCCGCCCCGGCGCCCTCCGAGCCCCGCACGAGGACACTCCACGCGAGAACGGTGACGAGAAAGGCCGTCAGTAAGAGGCGAACGAACATGTGTTCGCCATGTTAGCGAACACCTGTTCGGGTCGTCAAGTCGAGAGTGTGACTAGTTCGGGCCGTAGTTGCGACGAATCGATCTCGAGCACCAGCATCGAGTGAGCCGGAGCGCCGCGCCGCTCGGTGGGGCTGCCGGGATTCAGCACCCAGCGCTCCCCCAGGCGCGCCACTTCGGGCAGATGCGTGTGGCCGTAGACAACGGCCTCGCACCGCGGAAACGCGGCCGTCAATCGCTCCTGACGACCGACGGCGGGGCCCGGCACGTGCACCATCCCGATTCGAACCTCCTCGACCTGGACGACCCGGCGCTCGGGCAGAACCTCACAAAGCTCCGGCTCGTCCATGTTCCCCCGCACGGCTTCGACCGGGGCGAGCTCCTGCAGCTCCTCGAACACCCCGAGCGCCACGAAGTCGCCGGCGTGCAGGATCAGGTCGGCCTCCTTCAGCCGACGGAGGCACTCCGCCGGCAATCGCCGCACCCCGGGCGGCATGTGGGTGTCGGCGATGACCGCGACGAGCGTCAGCCGGCTGCGCCGTTCACGAACGCACCGTCGCGGTAGACGAGCTCGCCGTCGGCGTAGACCGCGCCGCCACGACGCAGGTCGCAGACCATGTCCCAGTGGAGCGCCGACACGTTCTCACCGCCGGTGCCCGGAACGGACTTGCCCAGGGCGAGATGGACGGTTCCGCCGATCTTCTCGTCGAGGAGGAGGGTGCCCGTGTACTCCGTCACCGCATCGTTGAGCCCGAAGGCGAACTCACCGACGCGTCGGGCGCCGTCGTCCATGCCGATCAGCTCGCGCAGGAAGTCCTGACCACGAGCGGCGGTCGCCTCCACGACCTCGCCTCCCTCGAAGCGCAGACGGACTTCATCCACCTGGCGCCCGCGCATCGTCGCGGGGAAGGAGAATCGAATCGTCCCTTCTGCACTCGACTCGACCGGGCCCGTGAACACCTCTCCGTCGGGCATGTTCTTCTTGCCGTCGGCTCGAATCCACGTCCTCCCGTCGACGCGAAGCGTCAGGTCCGTGTCCTCGGCGACGAGACGGAGCTCGGACGTCGTCTCCAGAAACGACGCGGCGCGCTCCAGCCGCTCGCCGAACGTCCGCCAGGCCGCGACCGGGTCCTCGGACTCGAGGAAGGCGGCCTTGTACACGACGTCTTCGAACTCCGGAAGCGACATCCCCGCCTCCTGCGCCGTGGCGTCGGTCGGGTAGGCGCAAAGCGTCCAGCGGAACTCACCGCTCGCGGATCGCTCCAGATAGCGCGCGTTGTATGGCTCGCGCGCCTGCAGCCAGCGGGCCATCCTGGCCGGGTCGACGTCGCTCAAATCCTTGGTGTTCTCGGGACCGACGAGGACGATCCACACCTCGCCGTGCTCGAGCGTCCACCGGACGTTCAGCGGCATCCACCCGACCTGCTCGTCCGTCCCCTCTGAGATCTGCGCGACGATCGCCTCGTCGACGATCAGCTGGGTGGAGGGGTGTCCGCCTGCCCGCAACGCTTGGCGATAGACCTCGCGAAGGAGCGGAATGGCGGTCTGGTGGGCGTCGATCTGCACGGCATCGCCCGAGTCGACCGCCGTCGAATACCCGATCAGCACCTCCGCGAGCTTCTCGTGACGCGGGTCAGGCACGCGCGACCGCCGGTTCGGCAAGGAAGTTTCCCGCCCGCCAGACGAGCTCGCCGTCGGCGTAGACCTCGCCCTCCCCACGGAGATCGCAGATCAGGTCCCAATGGAGGTCGGATGTGTTCTGCGTGCCGGCGTCGTCGAAGCCGCCGCCGAGGGCGACGTGCATCGTGCCGCCGATCTTCTCGTCGAAGAGGATGTCGCGGGTGAAGCGGTCGATCTCGTAGTTGAGGCCGAACGCGACTTCACCGAGCCGGCCGGCGCCGTCGTCCGTCTCGATCAGCGCGCGGAGGCAGTCGTCGCCCACGGTGGCCTCGGCGTGGACGACGCGACCTCCCTCGAACCGAAGCCGAACGTTCTCGACCTCCTGCCCTTGGAAGATCGAAGGGAAGGCGAAGTAGATCTCCCCTTCGGTGCCGGTCTCCACCGGGCTCGTGAAGACCTCTCCGTCGGGCATGTTGTGCTTCCCATCCGAGGGCAGCCACGGCCGGCCCTCGACGACCACGCGCAGGTCTGTGTCGGGGCCGACGATGCGCAGTTCGTTCACGCCGTCCAGCTGCCGGGCTCGACCGGTCAGGTCGGCTGCGACCGATTCCCAGTGCGCAATCGGATCGTCGTCGCCGTCGACATGGCAGGCGCCGTAGACGAAGTCTTCGTACTGCGCGAGGGACATCTCGGCGTCCTGGGCATGTGCGTGCGTGGGGAACAGCGTGCCGCACGCCGCGAGCTCGCCGGCGCTGACGCGCTGCCAGCGGCGGTTGACCATCCGGTAGTGGGCCGAGAGGTGGATTCGCCGCCGGTCGGGGTCGACTCGCGTGAGGGCGCGCGTGTTCGACGACGACCAGATCGTGGCCCACGCGTCGACCTGCTCAGTCTGAACTCGCTCCCGCTCGGGGATGTACGCCAGCTGCTCCTCGTTCGCCTCCGCGAAAAGGATCTCGTCGAGGCCCGACGGACTGAGGTTCAAATAGGGCAGCGCATCACGGCGCAGCGCTGCGCGGAACAGGGCCGTCGCGAGCGGCAGCGCCGAGTCCTCGCCGTTGATCCGCATCACCTGCCCGGAGCCGACACCGAGCGAGTAGCCCGCCACCAGCTCGGCGAGCCGCTCTACGCGTGGGTCGCGCATTAGTGCTCCTCCAGGTGATGCTGCCCAGGCTCTGGGTCGCGAGCCCAAGGCGCCGACTCGTCGGCGCCGACCAGAAGAGGCCGTGTCGGCTTTGCCGGCGCGGCCGCCTCAAGCCAGAGGCCGCACTCTGACGAGCCAAGGTCAGAAGACCTTGGTGAGGAGGAGGGTGGGTTCTGGTGCAGCGTGATCGCGGGCCAGAGGCGGGTGGGCATCGCCTGGTGGGGCACTAACGCCCCGTGGTGCCGACCGAGAACGGTTTGGAGACGAGTGCCGTCTGCCTGGCGGGATTCATCTCCGCGGTCAGCCTGATCGCGAAGACGTAGTGGCCGCGCGCGAGCCGCTTTCTCGGGAAGCGGATGAAGGCTCCCGAATGCGCGCGAGCCTTGCCGCGGGCCGAGAACACCGGCTTCGGCGACCGTTTTCTCCCGACCGCGGCCTGAAGCTGCTTCCGCTTGGCGGCCGAGAGGCCCCGCCGCTTGAGCCGGTACATCACGGCGCGGAACGTGCTCGCCTCCTCGGAGGCTGCCACGAAGGCCCACGCCGTCTCGGACGGGGAGCGGCGTCGTTCGCCAAAGCGGGCGGTCGCACCGACGACCTTGGTGGTATGCCGCCACGTCGTTGGGCGCCGACTGCAGCGCGCAAGGCCGCGCGACAGCGCCGACCGAACGACTCCGAACGACGGCCGCCTGGACCCGTCGGCGCGGATCAGCCCGGCCTGCCAGCGGTCGAGGTCGGGCTCGTCGACGAGGCCGTAGTAGAGCATCGAGCGAATCGACGCGTCGCAGGCGAAGTACGGGATCAGCGCCGCGTAGTTGTCGGCCTGGAAGCGCTCGTCGGCGAGCCTCGCGACGGACTCCCGTCCGTAGTAGGCGTGCATCGAGCTCGACGGGACCACCACCTGCCAACCGACCTCGTTCAGACGGACGCGAAGCGGCGGCAACGCCGCCTTGGAGACGGGCTTTCCGGCCTCGGCAAAGGTCGGCTGTCCGGTCCTCGCGAAGGCATCCCAGACCGCCTGCTTGATCCGGCCGAGGTTGGACGTGCCGGCGTTGGGCCAGCGATAGCCGACGAGGAAGTTGTCCGCGTACGAGTTGGGATGCGGATGGAAGGCGAGCTCGTCCATGATCGGCTTCTTCCGGCCGCTCGCCCGATAGGCGATGCCGAGCTCGCGGATGCACCGGACCGGCGACGTGGACGCATTCACCGCCGCGAGCGGATTGTCATTTCCTCGGGGCGAGAGCGAGACGCCGATCACAGTGATCGTGCTGTCGACCGCCTTGAGCGCGTCGTACGCCTGCGCGAGCATGCGCTCATAGGCGCCGCAGGCAAGCGCCTTGCCGGTGCTCGAGAACTGGGGCTGCCAGAACCTGGGCTGATTCGGCTCGTTCCCGACGCCGATGTCCTTGACCTGCGGATAGGCGCGCGCCACCTGCGTCGTAAAGCGAACGAAGGCAGAAGCCGCGCTCGGCGAGCTCGTCACCGCCCTGGCCCTGGTCGGCGAGATCAGGATCATCACGCGGATCCCGGCGGCGGTGGCAGTCGCGATGTAACGGTCGAGCTGCTCCCTGTCGCGGATCGTCGCCGGGTGATCCGGATCCCAGGCGACCGTGATCCGGTTCTCCTGAAGCCCCGCCTCGCGCATCTGCGACACGAACCAGGCGCCTCCGTCGTCGGCGAGCTTGCCGCCGTCGTCCGCGACGCCGATCCTCAGCTCGGCGAATGCGGGTGTGGCCGCCGCAAGGGCGGCCAGCAAACAGGCGAGTGCGGTAATGACCTGTCTCATCGAAGACCCCGTGTTCGCTCGATGACTGCGTCGAGGAGAGTATCCGCTCCGAACCGCACGGGATCGTCCACCGGTAGGCCCGTCTCCTCCCCGACCTCAACGATCTCGGCACGTGCCTCGTCGTCCTCGAGCCCTCCCGTGTGGAGGGCGATCGCGACGACCTTCGCCGGGCGAAGGGGAAGCGAGGCGCGTTCGTGCAGCTCGATCAGCTCGGTGAGCGGAGGGATCGGATGGTCGGGATAGCCCTCGGTGTGGGTCGCTCCCGCCTTGTGGACGAGAACGTAGGCATGCGGCGCCGCGCCGTGCATCAGGCCCATCGTCACCCCGGAATACGCCGGATGCACCAGCGATCCCTGCCCCTCGACCCACAGGAGCTCCCCGCCGCGAGCGGCTCCTTCGACCACGAGCCGCTCGGCCGCGCCGGCCAGGAAGTCGGAGACGACGGCATCGATCGCGATTCCCCAGCCTGCGATCCAGATGCCGGTCTGGCCGGTCGGGACGAAGACTGACCGGAGCCCGCGCCTCGTCGCTGCGAGGTCGAGCTCGACAGCGACCGTCTTCTTCCCGATCGCGCA
Source organism: Gaiellaceae bacterium (assembly GCA_050698015.1). Taxonomy (GTDB): domain Bacteria; phylum Actinomycetota; class Thermoleophilia; order Gaiellales; family Gaiellaceae; genus JACDAN01. Next base: position 2,509 of record JBOHAU010000067.1, on the reverse strand, counting down.
GTCGGAGCCCACGGTGAGCACGGTTGTCGCCTGGAGCCGCAGGTTCTCGCCCGTCGGGACGCTCAGGTCGGCCGGCGGCTTGCGCAGGTCGCGGAGCTCCACGCCGTGCTCCTGAGCGAGGGCCGACAGCTCGCGATCGTCGCTGATGAACTCGTGCAGGCCGCTCTCGAGGTCGAGCCCCGCGCGAATCGAGTCTTTCAGCAGCTCCCGCCAGGCGGGCGGGAAGCGACCGCCCTGCGTGGCGACGCCGACGGCGGCCGTCGTCGGGCCGAGCTGCACGGCCTCCTCGACCGTTCCGACGATCGGGATCCCCTCGTAGCTCTCCCCCGCCCTCGTCGAGTCCAGGATCGCGACCACAGGGTGCGGCCCGTACTGGACGATGCCGCGCATCGTCTTGCCGTAGTGCTCGTCGGCCGACTTGCCCTCAGCGAGGACTAGGTATCGCTTGCTGGACCCCAAGACCTGGTGACTCGGATGGGAGCTGGACGCCGTCGAGGAGCTGAACACCCGGCCATGGATCTTCGCGCAGGAGCAGGTTCCCGTCGAGGTCGACGTGGTCGCAGAGGCTCGCGATCGAAGCGCCGGCAGCGATCCCGAGGCCCGACTCGACCATGCAGCCGAGCATCACGCCCAGGTCGAGCGCTCGGGCGGTGTGCACCATGCGGACCGCCTCCCGGACGCCACCCGACTTCGCGAGCTTGATGTTGATTCCGTGACCGCGCTGTGCGCAGTCGGCGACGTCTTTCAGGGTGTGGCAATCCTCGTCGAGGAAGATCGGGATCGGGGAACGTCTTTTCAGCTCCGCGCCGCCAGGGTCTCCCGCCGGAAGCGGCTGCTCGCAGTAGTCGACCCCGAGCTCGGCCAGCCGCGGCAGCGCGTCGAGCGCCTCGTCCATCGTCCAGTACTCGTTGACGTCGACGCGAAGCGGGCCGCTCCAGGCCTCTCGGACGGCCGTGGCCCGCTCCATGTCCCGGCCGTCGCGACCGCCGAGCTTGAGCTTCAGCGACTTGAAGGCGGTTGCCCGCTCTGCTTTGCGCGCCATCTCGTCGGGCTCTCCGAGACCGACCGTCCAGGAGGTCGGCGGGCCCGCGCGTGCGACGCCGAGCAGGCGCCATACCGGAACGCCGGTGAGCTTGCCGCCCAGGTCGTGGAGCGCCGCGTCGAGCGCGGCTCGCGCGGCATACTCGCGCTTCGGCAACCGCTCCATGATCTCCTCGAGTGCGAACGGGTCGTCGCCCAGTGCATCCGCGGCCTCCTCGAGGTACGCGAGTGCCGACTCCGGGGACTCGTCGTAGCGCTCGATCGGCGCTGCTTCGCCGTAGCCGCGCTCGTCGCCGTGCTCGAGCTCGACCCAAACCACGTCCGCCACCTCGGTCGTGTTCCTTGCGATCACGAAGGGCTCCGCGAGTGGGAGAGACTCGATGCGCGCCGACAGCTGCATGGCCAGGAATCTAACCGCCCCGGCCGCGTTTCCTCCTGCCACCGCTCCCCCTCGACCGAGGGACTGGACCCGCTCGGAAACAGTCGATTCAAGCGGGGGATGGAGATCGAGCGGGCAGACCTGCGGGCGTTTCTCGGCGACTCGCTCGAGTTGCTGGCCTTGATCATTCCCGACCAGGTCGTCTTCACCTGCGAGTTCGGCGAGACGCCGGACGTGCAGGTCGACCGTGCCCACCTGCACGAGGTCGTCGCGCAGCTCGTGGCCGCCACGTGCGAGGCGATCGAGGACGGCGTCGGCGAGGTTCGGCTCCGAACCGGCACCGTCGCCGGCCAGTCCGGCCCACATGCGTTCATCGAAGTCAGCCGACCGGACACCGGAGCGCGCATCCTGGTTCCGATTCCGAGCTACCGGCCCACTGAGATCCGCCTGGCAGACGTCGAACCCGCCGCCTCGCACTCCTGAGACCGCCCGAGGTTCTCGCGGGGGAACCAGGGTTCACCCGCGGTAATGCGCCTGGAGCGAGATCCGGCGGTGGCGCAGGTCGGGGCTTGGATCCCTACATTCGCGGCCGTGCGGCGGCGGCGGCAGAGCCGCGGCGCGTCGTCGTCGAGCTCGACCCATGCGAGTATCAGGCGCTCGAGGTTGCCTGCCGTGGTAGGTGCATCACCGCGCCCGAGCTGATCAGGCTCGTCGCGCTACGCCTGACGCGAACGCTCTAGCCAGGGCCGCGTAACCAATCGGCGAGGTTCCCCGTTTCGTCGGTGGGGCGAGGTGCTTCGGAGTTCGCAGTCTGCGGTAGTGCGGTACCTGCGACTCATGCGGAGTACGTCGCCCCTAACCGTTGCGCCGGCATCGAGGACGTGGCCCTGAACAGTCACTAGCGCCCGACCTGCGGGCGTCGTAGGTTCAGAGCGGGCCGAGAGCATGGCAAGCGCCCCGGGCGTTCGGATCGCCCTCGGCCCGCTTCGCTCGGCACTACGTTTCACTCATCCGGTTCCTTGTGGACATGGCAGCGCTCATCGGCCTCCTTGTCGTAGTGGTCGTCGGTTTCGCTCGCCCGGCGCGTCT
>JBOHAU010000066.1:0-6707 GCA_050698015.1 Gaiellaceae bacterium | reverse complement strand
TACCACAGGGAGGCGGTCTCCAAGTACGGCGAGTTCTTCTCCGGCGCTCACGAGCCTGAGAACTACGAGGTGTACTTCGCCGAGGGCGCGGTCTTCTCGCGGCCCGAGGTCGAGGCGCGCGTCAATTGGGGGGCGCGGGCCGACTGACACAGCGCCGTCACGGCGAGGGCGCGGCCTCCCGAATCGGCGCGGGCGACCCCCGCGGGCCGACCCGGTGGAGCGGCGGCACCGCGAGGGCGATCAGAGCCCCGACCGCCACCACCGCCGCACCCACCCAGGTCGCAGGGACCAACCCGTCGGTGAACTCCTGCGGCGAGCGGTACGAGCCGACGCTCGCGAAGATCGTGGCCAGGACCGCCACGCCGAACACGCCGCCGAGCTCGCGGATCGCGTTGTTGGCCCCCGACGCCTGGCCCTCCTCCTCCGGCCGCACCGAGTTGAGCACGAGCAGCGCAACCGGCGCGAAGAACAGAGACATCCCCACGCCCATGATCACGAACGGGGGCACGAGTTCGATGTATGGGACATCAGGGGCGACGATGACGGCCATCCAGGCGAGCCCGACCGCCTGCATGGCCAGGCCGACGGCGAGCAGCGGCCGCGCCCCGATCCGCTCAGCGAGCGGTCCGGCGACCGGCGAAATGAGCAGCGGCATCCCGGTCCACGGCAACGTGCGGATGCCGGCGCTGGCCGCCGAGTAGCCCATCACGACCTGTAGGAACTGTGAGAGCAGGAAGATCGAGCCGAACATCCCGAAGTACATGAGCAGCGAAACGGCGTTGGCCGTGGCGAACGCCCGGTTGCGGAAGAAGCGCATCGGCAGCATCGGCGCCGGCGTCCTCAGCTCCCAGGCGACGAAGCCGGCCAGGAGGATCGCGCCGAGGACGAGCGACCCGAGGATCTGCGGGCTCGTCCACCCGTCGCCGTTCCCGTGGATGAGGCCCCAGACCAGCCCGAGGAGGCCGCCGCTCGCCAGCGCGAGCCCGGGCAGGTCGAGCCGGCTCGCCGGCCCGCAGGTCTCACGCAGGAATCCGTACGCGAGCGGGACGAGCAGGATGCCGATCGGGACGTTGAGCCAGAAGATCCACTGCCAGGAGATGCCGTCGACGACGGCGCCGCCGACGAGTGGGCCGGACGCGACTGCGAGCCCCGCGATCCCGGACCAGGCGCCGAGCGCCAGGCCACGCTTCTCCTTCGGAAACGCCTCGCTGAGGATCGTCAGGGTCAACGGCGTGACGATCGCGCCCCCGATGCCCTGGATCGCGCGCGCGACGATCAAAGCGTCCATGCTCGGGGCCAGCGCGGCGGCGGCCGAGGCGGCAGTGAAGAGCGTGAGCCCGGCAGCGAACACCCGCCGCCGCCCGAAGCGGTCACCGAGGGCGGCGCCGGTGAGCAGGAAGACGGCGAAGGTCAGCGTGTACGCGTTGACCGTCCACTCGAGCTCCTCGAGCGAGGCGCCGAGATCGGTGCGGATCACGGGCAACGCCGTCGAGACGACGAGGTTGTCGAGCACGACCATGAAGAGCGCCAGGGACGTGATCACGAATGTCCAGAGCGTCCGTGGCCTATCCATCACCTTCCCCTTTCGATAGTGATTCCTCACTTACTGACACGCCAAAAAAGAGAGATGTGACTCACGTCTCGTCCTTGCAGCCCTTGATCAGCCGGTCGGCCCAGTCGATGCCGGCATCGCGGACACCCATCGCCGCGATCACGTTGATCAACATCCCCCGGGCGAAGAACCGGGTCACGCGCGGCTGCGGTTCACCGCTCGCCTGCTCCACGAACCGCACGAGCTCGCCGTAACCCTCCCGCGCGACCTTCCGGACCTCAGGCTCGTCTGTCGCCGCATACATGTGCATCTGGAGCGTGAGCCTGCGCGGGTCGGCGGCGAGGAGCTCGACGTAGGCGGCGCCCATCGCGTCGAGCGCCTCCTCGCCGGACTTGCCGGCGGCTGCCGCAGCCATCGCCTCTCGGACGTCGCGCATACAGCGTCGGCACGCCTCGGCAAAGAGCTTCTTCTTCGTGCCGAAGAGCCGGAAGACGTACGGCTGCGAGATCCCGGCCCGCTTGGCGATGTCGTCCGTGGACGTTCCATGGAGCCCTTTCGCGGCGAACTCGACCATCGCAGCGTCGAGGATGCTCTCCCGGCGCTGTTCAGCGGATTGACGTACAGGTACGGCGATCTTCGTTGTCATTCGAGCGTTGTAAGTTACTACTCACTTACAAGCCTGTCAAGACATCCGCGACGCGGTCCAGATCCTCCTCGGTCAACCGATTGTGGAAGGGCAGCGCGAGCGCTCGCTCGTAAGCGGCGTCCGCGCCCGAGAAGGGGCCCTGGTCGCGATAGGCGCTAAGGCGATGGAGCGCGTAGGTGCCGATCTGGGCCTCGATGCCCGCCTCGCGGAGGGCGGTGAGCGCCTCGTCGCGCCGGTCGACCCGAACGACGTAGGCCTGCCAGCCGTGCCGGTCTCCCTCGTCTGCGGACGGCAGCTCCATGCGACCTTCGAGACGCTCTCGGTAGGCGCGGGCGAGACGCTCACGCTCTTCGAGCAGCTGCTCCAGCCGCCGCAGCTGCGTGACGCCGAGCGCACAGAGGATGTCGGGGAGCCGGTAGTTGAGGCCCGGCGCGCGCATGTCGGCATCGCGCCAGCCGTGGTGGCGCATTGTCCTGATCGTTTCCGCGAGCTCACCGTCCTTCGTCGTGACCGCACCCCCCTCCCCCGTGGTGACGATCTTGCGCGGGTGGAACGAAAGACAGCCGAGCCGGCCGAGGCCGCCGCAGGCACGCCCTCCCCGACGCGCACCGAGCGCGCCGGCGGCGTCCTCGATCAGTACGACACCGTCGGGCACCGCGGCCTCGATCTGGTCCCAGCGCGCCGGGCGCCCGAAGAGGTGGACGACGAGCACCGCGCGGGTGCGATCCGTGACGGCCTCGGTGACCGCGTCGGGGCGCAGGTTCATCGTCTCGGGGTCGACGTCGACGAGCACCGGCCGCGCACCGGCGAGCGCGACGACATTGGCGGTCGCGGGGAACGTGTACGCGGGCACGATCACCTCGTCGCCCGGCCCGATCCCCAGGGCGAGCACGGCGAGGTGGAGCGCCGCCGTCCCCGAGGACACGGCCACGGCGTGCTCGACCTCGCAGACGCGCGCAAGCTCCTCCTCGAACTCGGCCACCCTCGGGCCCATCGTCAGCTGTCCGCTCTCGAGCACCTCGGCGACCGCGGCGAGCTCCTCCTCGCCGAGGGCCGGCCACGCGAGCCGGATCACGTCGGTGCCGGCTGGCGTTCCCGATACCACGCGATCGTGCGGCTGAGCCCCTCGTCGAGGTCGACCTTCGCCTCCCAGCCGAGCAGCTTGCGCACCTTGTCGACGTTCGGGATCCGCATCTCGACGTCCGTGTAGTGCAGGGGCCGGAACTTGATCTCGGCCTCTGCGCCCATCAGGTCGCGGATCTGGGTCGCCAGCTCGAGGACGGTCAGCACCGACCGTTCGTTGCCGATGTTGAAGACCTCGCCGACGGCCTCAGGGCGCTCGAGCACCAGCAAGAGCGCGTCGACGAGATCGTCCACGTAGCACCAGGCGCGAACCTGAGAGCCGTCGCCGTGGATGATCAGGTCCTCGCCGGCGAGCACCGTCTCGATGAACGCACGGATCGCGCCGCCGCCGATCTGGCCCGGCCCGTAGACGTTGAACGGCCGGAGCGAGCACGTCGGCAGCCCAAACTCGTCGTAGTACGCATGGGCCATGTGCTCTCCGGCCAGCTTCGAGACGGCGTACGTCCAGCGCGCCTCGCCCACCGAGCCCTGTGCCGTCTCGTGGACCTCCTCGACCTTGTACGCATACCGGCCGAAGACCTCGCTCGTGGAGAAGTCGACGAGCCGCTCGACCGTGTCGGCGGTGGCGTGGGCCGCCTCGAGCACGTTGTAGGTGCCGATCAGGTTGACGCGCATCGTCCGGACAGGGCTCTCGAGCACCGTGTCGACCCCAGCGATCGCCGCCAGATGGACGACGTGCGTCGCTCCATGAATCGCGTCGCGAACGGCCTCGCCGTCGAGCACGTCGCCCTGCACGAAGGTCAGATTCGGGTGGCCGCTGAGGTCGGTTCCGGCGAGCGCGTCCCGGTGCAGGTTGTCGAGGACGACGATCTCGTTGTCGTCGATCAGGCGCCGCGTGAGTGTGGTTCCGATGAAACCTGCGCCGCCTGTGAGCACAATGCGCTTATCGTGAAGAGACACGCGGCGAGTCTAGTGTTCGGCCAGGTGGCATTGGTGCGTGCGCGGTGGCCGAAAAGCAAGCCAGGCTGCGGACTCGGGACGCGGCCATATCAGTAGATATGGACGCGGCTCGAGGCTACAGACTGGCGCCGCTTAGCGGCCGCCGCGTGCGTGCCAGGTGCTGCCTGGTCGGACACTTAGTGATGGTCTTGGGCGTCCTGGCCGGCTGTGGCAGCAGCGGCGGCCCGGCCGACGCGACCGACTCCGTGACGGATCTCCGGATCGTCTCGTGGCAGGAGACCCGGCCGGCGGGGGGCGTCGGGCGGGTGCTGGGCCTGCGCCGCCGCGGGGTCGGCGACCCGAAGACGTGGACGCTGCGTTGCGACCCTCCCGGCGGCAACTTCCCGAACGCCGAGGAGGCCTGCGACAAGCTCGACGACCTCGACCAGCCGTTCGCCGAGACTCCCGAGGACACCATGTGCACGGAGCAGCACGGCGGCGACCAGCTGGCGTCGGTGCAGGGCGTCTACCGCGACGAGGGCATCAGCACTCGGTTCGATCGGACCGACGGCTGCGAGATCGCGCGCTGGGACAGGCACGCGTTCCTGTTCGCTCACAAGAAATGACGTCCAAGCCGACGGTCCTCTTCGTGGGGGCCGGACGCCATCAGCGGCGGGCGCTCCGGCGGGTCACGGAGCTGGGCGTCAGGGTGGTCGCGGTCGACCGGAACGCGGACGCGCCGGGGCTCGCCGAGGCAGATGTCGGCGAGATCGTCGATTTCGCTGGCGTCGATTCCGTCGTCGAGGTCGGGCGCCGACATGGCGTCGGCGGCGTGATGACGTTCGCCGCCGACCGCGCCGTGCCCGTCGTTGCGGGCGTCGCCGAAAGGCTCGCGCTACCCGGCATCGGGACGCAGACGGCCCACTTGATGACGAACAAGATCGCCATGCGCAGGCGTCTCGCCGATGCCGGAGTGCCGCAGCCTCGGTTCGCGGCGATCAGGCACGTCCGCGAGGTCCGTGCGGCCGCCGACGCGGTCGGCTTCCCGGCGGTCCTGAAACCCGCCGACTCGGCCGGCCAGCGCGGGCTCTTCCTCGTCGCGTCGGTCGACGACGTCGAGCGGCACCTGCACGCCTCCCTGGCGCAGTCCACCGACGAGGAGGCGATCCTCGAGAGCTACCACCCTGGGCTCGAGGTGAACGGGCTGCTCGTCGCTCGCGACGGTGAGGTCACCGTGGTGACGCTGTCGGACCGCCGCCGTCCGCCTGGGGCGGGCTTCGGGGTCGCCGTTGCGCACGTCTACCCTTCGACACTGTTCGGGGACGCGCTCGCCGAGGTCGAGCGCGTCGGGCGGTCGACGGTTCACGCCCTCGGCCTGCGGGACGGGATCGCCTACCCGCAGGTGATCTGGGGCGACGACGGCGTGGCGCGGCTGATCGAGGTCGCGGCGCGGATCCCCGCGGGCCAGATGGACTCGGTCGCGCGGTACGGCGTCGGCGTCGACCTCGTCGAGATCGCCCTTCGCCAGGCCCTTGGGCAGCCGGTGCCGGACGAGCTCGTCGAGCCCGAGCGGCAGCAGCCGATGGCGATCTCGTTCCTCACCGCGCAGCCCGGCCCGCTGCCAACCGGCACGCTTCTGCGCGTCAGCGGGCTCGAAAAAGTGCTGGCGTTCCCCGGTGTCGTGGAGGCCGACGTGTACTTCCAGGAGGGTGAGACGATTCGACCCGTGCAGGTCGACGGCGACCGGCGCGGCTACGTGATCGCGCTTGGGACGACGAACTTCGAGGCGGTCGAGCGCGCCGAGGCGGCAGCGAAACTGCTGGACGTGGAGGTCACATGAGACGTCGCTCGCGACGTCTATTTCAGGCTTTGCGGCTGAGGCATCGCTCGCGATGCCGTCTAGAGGGCATGCTGGCTTTGCCAGCGTGCCCGTCTCCTTTGCCCGTGCGGACGTCTGAAATGACCGGTCGACGCGCTGGAAGCTCGGAGCGACGGCGATGAACTGTCGGTTCGACCTCGAGCACTACAGCGAGCTGCTCGAGGCCGTGAACGCCGGCGGATATCGCTACTCGTTCTTCGACCACGAGCCGCGGCCCGGCGATCTCCTGCTGCGGCACGACGTCGACCTCTCGCTCGACGCGGCCCTTCGCCTGGCGGAGCTGGAGGCGGCGGTAGGGGCGGCCGCCACGTACTTCCTCATGACCCAGAGCGTCTTCTACAACCTCGCCTCGCCGGAGGGACTGAGGGCCCTGAACCGGCTCCGCGAGCTGGGCCACGCGGTCGGCCTGCACGCGGTCTGGCCGGGCGCGGAGCTCGACGAGCGCTTCGACCCTGTCGTCGCCTGGCACAACCCGAATCCGGACTACATGTCCGAGCCGCTCGACGGCGTCGTCAACGTCATGCAGGCGCCCTTCTTCGACCCGGAGCACTACCGCTCCGACTCGAACCAGCGGTGGCGCCACGGCTGCCCACACGAGCAGCTTTCCC
>JBOHAU010000065.1:0-9811 GCA_050698015.1 Gaiellaceae bacterium | reverse complement strand
GGGCGAGGGCCAGTTCTTCACGAGGAACACGAGGGCGACCGTCAAGAAGACAGTGCCCAACGGGACGTATTGGTGGCGCGTCCGCGCCATCGCAGCGTCAGGCGCCGTCTCGCCGTGGGCGGCGCCTCGGCCGCTGCGCAAGGTCTGGACGACTCCCCCGACGCTGCTCTCGCCGACCCTGGGCGCCGTGGCATCGCATCCACTGACGCCGCTGGTCCTCAAGTGGTCGGCGGTGCCGTACGCAGCGAAGTACTGGGTCACGATCGCAAGCGACCCGGCGCTCGGCTCGGCCGTCCTGGGCCAGGCGAATGTCGAGACCCGGGGGACCTCGTACGCGCCCCGCGCGCTGCTGCTCCCGCCCGGGACCTACTACTGGGGCGTCACGCCACTGGACGCCCAGGGCCACCGCGGTCAGCCCGCCGCAGTCGGGACGTTCACCTGGCTGTGGCCGACGGCTGCGGCGACGACAGTGGGCGACCTCCGGGTCGATAGCGAGGTCTACGATCCAGTCTTCTCCTGGGACCCGGTCCCTGGTGCCGCCAAGTACGAGCTCGAGGTCAATCCCGCACAGGATTTCGCACCCGGCTCCAAGGTCTGCTGCTCGGGCTCGGGGTGGCCGGCGATCATCGCTCCGACGTATTCCCCGGATCGAAATCTCAAGGACAACACCTACTACTGGCGCGTTCGCGCGATCGACGCGTTCGGCAATGCCGGCGACTGGAACATCGGCCCGTCGTTCGTGAAGACGTTCGACAAAGTGCCGCCGGTGCCGGGATGGAGCGTCCAGAACGTCCACTTGCGCGACAACCTCTCGGATCCCGGCAGCGACGTCGACGGGGTCGCTGCCGGCTACCAGACGTACGTCCCGATCGTGACCTGGGACCCCGTGCCGGGCGCCTCGAGCTACGAGGTCGACGTGTATCCCTTCGAGCTCGGCATGTGCAACTGGAGCAGCGCCGGGCTCGATCACTGGGCCGCGGTCAAGACGGCGACGACAGCCTGGACGCCCCTCGGTCATTCGTGGAACAACGTGAAGCCGTACGCCGACCTCAAGCCGATGGCCAACGAAAGCTGGAGGCCGATCGCCGGGAAGTCGTACTGCGTGCGCGTCCGGGCCCGGAGTGATCGCGAGCGCGACGGCACCTCCGAGGTGTACGGCGACTACACCTACATCAACGGCGGAACCGCACCCGCCTTCGAGTGGCCCGGGCCTCCTCCCGGCGGCGCCTGCTCGCCGAGCTGCACCGTCGGCTACCTCGGGTCGGGCGACTACTTGCTGCCGCAGACGGGCGTCACTTCGACGCGCATGCCGCTCTTCACCTGGAAGCCGATGACGGGCAAGCAGAGCTACTTCGTCCTCGTCTCCAAGGACGCGTCCTTCAGCAACATCGTCGACTACGCCTTCACGCAGGTTCCGGCGTACGCGCCGCGCGGGCCGGGCTGGATTCGCACGTTCCAGGACGAGACGACGCTGTACTACTGGGCCGTGCTCCCCGCGACCGACCTGAACGGCAACGGCGCCGCGGGGAACCCGCTCGTGGCAGCGCCGCAGAACTTCCGCAAGGAGTCGATCCCGCCGACGCTGACAACGCCTACGGCCGGCGAGAACGTCGTCGGTCAGCCGACCTTCCGCTGGTCACCTGCCGAGGCCGCGCGGCGCTACACGCTGCAGGTCTCGCAGGATCCGAGCTTCGGGACGACGGTGGACGAAGTCTCGACGGCGTCGACCGCGTACACGGCGTACAAGGCTTATCCCGCGGACACTGTCCTGTATTGGCGTGTCCGCGCCGACGACGAGAACCTGACCGGTCTCCGCTGGTCGGCCGTGGGCTCGTTCCAGCGCAGGCTGCCCGCCCCGGCGCCGCTCTTCGACGCTCTCGCCGGCGACATGTTCCCGGTGATCTCCTGGGCGCCTGTCTCCGGCGCCGTCTCCTACCGCGTCGCCGTCGACGAGCCTGACGGTGAGCATTTCGAATACGACGACTTCCGTTCGGCCGCGGCCGCCTTCGTGAAGATGACCGGGACCGGCATCACCGGCATCCGCGTCCGCGCCAACTTCCCGACGAACACGACGGCGACCACCCCGGGGCCGTGGTCGACGACCGTCTTCCACACACGGACCGTCGGCGAGCCCACGGGGGCCCGGACCGACGCGACCGCCGATCGAGTGCTGTTCAGCTGGGATCCAAAGCCCGGCACGAAGCAGTACCGCGTGCAGGTTTCCTCTCGGGAAGACTTCTCGTCGATCGTCGAGGACGTGAAGACCGACAACACGAGCTTTGCCCCGGCACTGCTTCACGCCGGCTATCTCCAGGGCGGCACCTTCTGGTGGAGGGTCGCGGCCACGGACGAGGACTTGAACATCGGCGACTTCACCCGGCCGCACTCCTTCGCCATCAGCAAGAGCGGAACTGGAACCGGTGGTCCCCAGACCACACAGCGGCTCCGGCTGACCACGAAGGGCAAGCTGCGGGTGAAGCGTCTGCGCCGTGTGGTCGTCACCGTCAAGGTCGGCGGTCGAGCCCTCCGCTCGGCGCGCGTGCGGGCGTTCGGAGTCGGCGTCGTCACCCGCTGGCGCACGACCAACCGCTACGGGCGCGTGACGTTCCGCCTGAAGCCGAAGGCCAAGGGCTTCGTGTTCTTCCAGGCGACGAAGAAGGGCTACCTGGCCGCGGCGAGCCGCGTCCGGGTTCGCTAGGGAGGGCTCGGCGAAACGCAGTCTGTGCCGCAGGGCCGCGCTGCTCGCCCCGAGAACCAAGCCCTCCTAGCCGACGACCACGTCGGCCGCGCAGCCGAAGACGATCGCATCGAGGAGATCCGCCCGCTCCAGGCCGCGAAGGCACGGATGCTCGGGGTCGATCTCGATTTCTGGCCAAGTCTCGAGCCCGAGCGCCCCGGCGCCCTCGTCCGCGCCGAAGCACAACAGCGTCTCGGCGTTGCAGACCTCGCGCCGCCCCGACGCTCGGCGTGCCGTCGTCTCGAGCTCGCGCAACTCCTCGAGTGGATCGATCCGGACGTTCGAGTCCGAGCCGATGCAGATGCCGATGCCGCGCCCACGGAGCCGCTCGACGGGTGCGAACCCGTCACCGAGGTTCGCTTCGGTGGTCGGACACACGCAGACACGGGCGCCGGAGGCTGCGAGTAGGTCCAGCTCGTTGTCGTCCGCATGCGTCGCATGGACGACCGTCGTCCGGGAGCCGAGACAGCCGCAGCGGTCGAGAAGCTCGATCGGGCGGATACCGTGCTCGGCCAAGCACTCCTCGATCTCTCGCGGTTGCTCGTCGGCGTGGACGTGCAAGGGCAGAGCCTCGGCGGCGGCGTAGCGTCCGATTCCCTCGAGCCATTCGGGCGGGCAGGCGCGGACGGAGTGGGGGGCACAGCCGACCCGGTATCCCTCATTGCGGAGCGTCGAGACCTGGTCGAGGTACTCGTCGAGCGAGGCTTGGCGGAAGCGGGGGATGCCGCCTCGCGCGTAGGCGGTGAGAAGGAGCGTGATCTCGACGCCGGCCTCGTCGGCGGCCTCGATCGCCGCGCGGGCCTCTGGGAGACCCAGATAGTGGAACTCGCCTACCGCCGTGTAGCCGGCGGCGCGCATCTCCCGATAGACGCCGGTGTACTCACGCCGGACCCTTTCCGGCCTGTGCCGCTCAGCCTCCGCGATCATCGCCTCCCGCCAGATCCAGAAGTCGCCGCCGGTCCGCCGTCCACGGAGCGCGCGCTGGAACGCGTGGCTGTGGGTGTTGACGAACCCGGGCAGGGTGAGGCGTTCGGCCACGGGAGAGATCGTCACACGTTCGGCACGCTTCCGTCACCCAGCCGCGCGACATTCGGCGATACGGTGGAACCGGGGGAACCTCTCCAGAACCGCGCCGAAATCGGGGAAACCAAGGATCTATCCTTGTTCGCATGGCCGAACGCGTCCTCCCTGCACGCGTGGCGCAGATCCCCAACGCCCTGACCGTCGCCCGCTTTGCAGCGATCCCGGTCTTCATCGCCCTGGAAGCCCCCGCCGAGGGGGGCAAGAGCTGGGCGGCGGCGATCGTGTTCGCGGCGGCGGCGCTCACGGACCAGCTCGACGGCTGGCTCGCGCGCCGCTGGCACGTCGAGTCCCGCTTCGGCACCGTCGCCGATCCGCTCGCCGACCGCCTGATGATCGACGCCGCGGTCATCCTCCTCTGGTACCACGACCGCCTCCCGTGGATCGCGCTCGTCCTGATCCTGGCTCGAGACCTGGTGCTCGTGGCCGGGTATAAGCTCGTCATGCCCCGCGGCTATGAGCTCTCCGTCAGCTTTCTCGGCAAGGTCGCGACCTGGGTCCTCTACGCGTCGCTGGCGTTGATGCTCGTTACGAGTCAGGGAACGCACCTCCCGTACGTCCTGTTCTGGATCGGGCTCGCGCTTGCGATGGCCGCGGGCGCCTTCTACGTCGCGTCGGCGTTCCGGAGGACGGCATGAAGGCCGTCGTCATGGCCGGGGGAGAGGGGACTCGCCTGAGGCCGCTCACCTCCAACCAGCCGAAGCCGATGGTCCCGATCGTCGGCAAGCCCTGCATGGAGCACATCCTCGAGCTGTCCCGGGGCCACGGCATCGAGGACGTGATCGTGACGGTCGCGTTCCTTCCCCAGCCGATCAGGAGCTACTTCGGGGACGGCAGCTCGCTCGGAATGAACATCGAGTACTCGGTCGAGGAATCGCCGCTCGGCACGGCCGGCTCAGTGCGTCTGGCAGTCGCGCGACTCGACGACACGTTCCTCGTCATCTCGGGAGACGCGCTCTGCGACTTCGACCTGACGAAGCTCATCGACTTCCACCGGGAGCGAGGAGCGACGGCGACGCTGGCCCTGAAGTCGGTGGAGAACCCCCTCGAGTTCGGGATCGTCGTCACCGACCGTGACGGCAGGGTCGAACGCTTTCTCGAGAAGCCGTCGTGGAGCCAGGTCTTCTCCGACACGATCAACACCGGGGTCTACGTGCTCGAGCCGGAGGTGCTCAGCCACGTGCCGACCGACCGGCCCTACGACTTCTCGAAAGAGCTCTTCCCGCTGCTCCTCGAGATGGGCCGCCCGGTCTACGGGTACGTCGTCGACGGGTACTGGCAGGACATCGGCAACCTCACCCAGTACCGCCAGGCGAACTTCGACGCACTCGACGAACGTGTGAAGCTGGAGATCCCCGGTGTGCGCCTGAGGGGCAACATCTGGCTTGGGGAAGGCGTTGAGATCGACGACGTCGACCGCATCGAGGCGCCCGCGTTCGTCGGCAACTACTGCCGGATCGCGGCGGACGCAACCGTCGGTCCGTACTCCGTTCTCTCGTCCAGCGTGACGCTGCGGGACCGCGCGCGGACCGTCGCGTCGGTCATCGACGCCTCGACGCACCTCGGCCGCAGCGTCCTGATCGAAAACGCGATCGTCGGCCGCTCGTGCGACATCCGCTCGCACGTCCGCGTCCACGAGGAGGTGGCGATCGGCGACGAGGTGACGATCGGCGCCGAATCGGTCGTGATGCCCGGGGTGCGGATCTACCCCTTCAAGGAGGTCGAATCGGGCTCGCAGGTCTTCGAGAACCTCGTCTTCGAGTCGCGCGGCTCGCCCCACCTGTTCTCGGCGGAGGGCGTCACGGGCCTCGTCAACGTCGACCTCACTCCGGAGAACGCGCTCAGGCTCGCGGCTGCGTTCGGGACCGCGCTCAAGCGAGGCGCCCGCGTCGTCGCCAGCCGGGAAGCGCAGGATGCCTGTCGCCTGATCAAGCGGGCGATGATTTCCGGGCTCACGTCGACCGGGATCGAGGTCGGCGACCTGCGCGTGTTGCCGGCGCCGGTCGCCCGTCACCTACTGAAGAGCCACGGCTACGAAGGAGGTTTCCATGTTGGGATCAGCGCGAGCGATCCCGAGGTCCTGAGGATTCAGTTCTTCGAGCCTCCCGGAATCGAGCTCAGCGAGGCGATGCAAAAGGAGGTCGAAAAGCACTTCAGCCGCCTGGAGTTCCGGCGGATGGCGGCGCCCGAGGTCGGTGGGATCACGTATCCGGCGCGCGCCAGAGAGGGGTACGCGGACGATCTGCTTGCCGGTCTCGACGTCGAGGCGATCCGGGCCCGCCGGTTCAAGATCGTGATCGACTACGGGTATTCGGCAGCGTCGTTCGTGCTGCCGCTGCTGCTCGGCCCGCTCGGCGTCGAGGCAGTCGGGGCACATCAGTTCCGACCCGACCAGCCCGTCTCTGAGGCGGTCACCCTGCGCGAGCTCGTCGGACAGACGAAGCGGCTTGTCAACGCGGTGGGAGCCGATCTCGGCGTCGTCTTCGACCGGGCGGGGGAGCGGCTGTACCTCGTCGACGACCAGGCGCGTGAGATTCCGGTCGAGCAGGCGCTGCTCCTCTATCTGCGGCTGATCAGCAGCAACGGGAAGCGGGGAAAGCTCGCCTTCCCGGTCACCGTCACGAGCCAGGTCGACCGGCTCGTCCAGGACAGCCAGCTCGAGGTGGTCCGGACTCCCGCCTCGCTGGTCGCGCTGACGAAGGCGGCGGCAGAGAACGGGGTCATCTTCGCCGGCGCCGTCGGCGGCGGCTACCTCTTCCCGGAGTTCCTGCCGGCCTACGACGCCATGGCGAGCCTCTGCAAGCTGCTCGAACTGCTCGCCCCGGTCGGCAGGCCGCTCTCCGAGCTCGTGTCCGAATTGCCGGAGTCGCACGTCGTCCACCGCCGCGTGCCTTGTCCGTGGGCGCAGAAAGGTCTCGTCATGCGCGTGCTGACCGAGCGGCTGAAGGGGCGCGACGTCGACCTGAGCGACGGCATCAAGGTGTTCGACGACCGTGGCTGGGCGCAGGTACTCCCCGACTCGGACGAGCCGGTCGTCCACATCTACGCCGAGGGAGCCGACGAAGAGACCTCCGCCGAGCTGGAACGCGAGCTTCGAGAGCTCGTCGAAGCGGTGCTCCAGGAGGGCGAGGAGGTGCGCACCTGAAGCTCAACGTAAGGTTGACCCTTCACAGTCCGCCTGGTTAACTGACCCACCGACCGAAAGGCCTGCCTTGGAACCCTTGCCCGATCTCGCCACGCTCTCCGACGCCGATCTCAAGCAGCTGATCGACGATCTCCAGCGCGAGGAACAGGAAGTCTCGTACCGGCGCCGGCTGTTGCACGGGAAGATCGACATCCTGCGCGCGGAGCTCGTCGCCCGCCTGCAACGGCAGGTGGGAGCGGGGGAGAGCCCGCTCAGCGAGGTCGACGTCGACCGGCTGACGGAGATCCTCGCCGGCAAGGCAACGCCGCCGACCGAGGCCTGAACGGAGCCCTAGGCCCTTGAGTCACATCTACTGTCCCGAGTGCGGCTTTCAGAACCCTGAGGCCGCGAACTTCTGCTCGAAATGTGGCGCAGCGCTCGTCCACGACACCGGCGGGGCGGACACGACCATGGCATTCGACCCCGAAGAGCTGGAGGAGACGTCGCCGCTCGAGGACATCGGCATGGAGGGGCCGGCGCTCGTCGTCCGCTCCGGCGGCGGCCGGGCGGGGGAGCATTTCATCCCCCAGGAGAACACGACGACGATCGGTCGTTCGCCCGACTGCGACATCTTCCTCGACGACGTCACCGTCTCGCGTCAGCACGCCGTCCTGCGCAAGAACGACGCCCGGTTCGTGATCGAGGACCAGGGGAGCCTCAACGGGACGTTCGTCAACCGCCGCCGCATCGAGAGCGCCGAGCTCGCCGACGGCGACGAGCTCCAGATCGGCAAGTACCGCCTGACCTTCCTCCAGAAATGAGCGCGACGGCCGTCACACCGCAGGAGAACGAGCCGCTCACGATCGGTGCGGTCTGCAGGCTGTTGCGCGAGGAGTTTCCCGACATCTCGATCTCGAAGATCCGCTATCTCGAGGATCAGGGCCTCCTGGCCCCGCGACGGACGCCCGGCCGTTACCGGCTCTACGGCGACGACGACGTCGAGCGGTTGCGCACGATTCTCCGGCTTCAGCGCGACGAGTTCCTGCCGCTGCGGGTCATCCGCCAAGAGCTTTCCTCGTCGATGGGGAAGGAGCGGATCCGCCGGGCGGGACGGGCCGCGCTCACCAGCATGGACGAGCCCGAGATCGACCTGGGGGAGCTGTCCAAGCGCGCGGGAGTCACGACCGGTTTTGCGCGTGAGCTGGAGGAGTACGGATTGATCGAGTCGCGGCTCGAGGGCGGCGAGCGCCTCTATGCCGAGGGAGAGGCCGACGTCGCCGCAGTCTGCGCGAAGCTGGCCCGCTTCGGGATCGACGCGCGGCACCTCCGGCCCTTTCGGACGGCTGCCGACCGCGAGGTCGGGCTCCTGTCGGCGGTCGTCGCGCCGGCGCTCCGCTCCCGAAACCCCGAGCGCCGCCAGGGAGGCCTCGAAGACCTCCAGTCACTGGCCGAACTGGCCCAGGAGCTCTCCGAGCTCCTCTTCTGGCGGTCCCTCCGCGGCGTCGCGTCCTCCTGATGGCGATCGACCTGAAGTCTCGAGTTCGCGAGGTTCCGGACTGGCCGGAGCCCGGCGTGGGCTTCAAGGACGTCAGCCCGTTGCTGCGAGACCCGGAAGCGCTGAGCCAGACGATCGAGTCGCTGGCCGACTGGACCCGCGAGAAGCGCCCGGATCTCGTCCTGGGAGCGGAGGCAAGGGGGTTCATCCTCGGCGCTGCGATCGCGAAGGAGGTGCCCTGCGGGTTCGTCCCGGCGCGGCGGCCCGGGAAGCTTCCGCCCGAGACGGTCAGCGCGACCTATGCGCTCGAGTACGGTCAGAACGCGCTCGAGCTGAACGCCGACGCGATCGGATCGGGTGCACGCGTCGTCATCCACGACGACGTTCTCGCGACCGGCGGGACGGTCGAGGCGATCGGCGGCCTGGTCGAGCAGCTGGGTGGGGAGGTCGTGGGTGTGTGCTTCATCATCGAGCTGGGCTTTCTCGGCGGTCGCGAGCGCCTGTCGCGCTACCCGCTCCATTCGCTGATCGAGTACTGACTCGCTTCTCGCCCGTCCGAGGCTCGGGTTTACCGTCCGGGCGGCCGACTAAGAAGGTGAGAGCGATGTATGACGCGCTCACGACGACCTACCGCTTTGCCTGTCCGGTACGGGGCGAGGCGAGCGTGCGCCTCTCGAGCTTTCGCAACCTCGAGCGGCCCGGCGCCGCACATCCGACCGTTTACCGGGTCCGCTTCGACTGCCCCTGTGGGGAGGAGCACGAGACGGTCGTCGCCCACGGCGACCTCGACTGGGCGCCGCTCGGGCTCGGAGCGCCCGAGTTCGTCAATCTCATGACCGCCAGGTCCGAGCCGGCCGCCGCAGAGCTCCTCGATCTCGCAGTGCGCCGGATCGAGCAGGGGACGTGGCCCTGGAGCTTCTTCTGCTACGCGGAGGACACGTCCCTGCCGATCTTCCCGTCGGCGTTCGTCGTGCTCGCGCCTGCCGCGGCGGCCGACGTTCTCGCGCTCGCCGTCGGATGTCCGTCCTGCGGTTCGGTGTCGGTGAACCTGGTCTCCAACGAGCATGTCGACGTGCCGTTCCACCACGACCGCGAGATCGCCGTCGTGACGCACCGCTTCCGAGCCGACAGCCTGCGGACGCTCGAGGCCTTCCGCGCGGAGCTTTACTCAGATTCCTTCGATCTCCGGCGGCTTCATCTCGCCTGATCCTCACTCCCGCCAGGGATGGCAGCCGGAGTGGAGGGGGTCGATAACGAGAGTGCCGTGAAAACCGCACCGCCGCTCAGCGACAGCCGATGCGTCAACCGCCTACTCGAGCAATGTGCCCGGCCGACGGGCCCGGCCGCGGAAGCGCGCCCCGGCGCCCGCGACCGG
>JBOHAU010000064.1:0-2173 GCA_050698015.1 Gaiellaceae bacterium | reverse complement strand
CTTCTGGACCTACGTCGGCGCCGTGATCGTCGCGTGGCTCGTCAACTGGGTTGTCTCGTCGATCGTCAACTCACTGAGTTAAGCGGCGCCGGATCGCCTTCAGCCAGCTGCGCCTGATCGCGCCGCTGCCGAGCCGGATCAGAAACCAGTAGCGGCGGAACTTCCGCGACGCGTCGGCGTCGGTCCCCACGATCCGCGTCTCCGTCGTGATCCGGCTGCCGTCGCCATCCGCAGCTACACGGAAGTTCAACGCCGCCTTCGCGTAGCCCGGCTCGTCGAAGCCGGCGAAGTCCTCGACCACGCGCGGCCGGTTCCCGAACGGGCTCCAGAACCGTCCGACGGCGCCGACTACGAGTTCTTCGCCCGGTTGCTCGCCGAGCGGTACGAAGCCGGCCCTGAGCATCTCGCCGAGCAGCGGAGCTGCCGGGTCGAAAACGCGCCGAGATCGGCCCAACGTCCGTAGGCGCATCAGCGGGCCGAACAACCGCACCTCCCGCGCGGACACGGCCCGCACCGCTTCCCAGGCTGCGTCCGGCGCCGCCGGAACCCAGAGCGAATGCACCTCGTGCACGTCGTAGTCGGGCAACTGCTGCTCCAGGAGCCCGCTCATGTCAGGCGGAGAAGCGTTCTAGAAGCCACGCGTGCACATCGGGAATTCGGCGCTCGGAGAGCGTGAGGTGTCCGTCCTCGGGCGAGAGCCGAGAGTCGACGCCGGGGATTCGCTTCGAGAGCCACACTCCGTGGCCGAACGGGACGAACTTGTCCTGTTCGCCCTGCCAATGCAGGACGGGAACGCGAATGGCAGCGAGATCGAATCCCCACGGTTGCATGAACGCGAGCTCGTCGTCGAACCACCCGTCGAGGCTCGACTCGACGCCGGCGCGCACGCTCTCGAGGATGAACTCGGCGATCTGCCCGTGGAGCACCTTGAGGTCAGCCGGGCCGAGCAGCGTCGCCAGCACCTCGGTGAGCTCCTCAGGCGACGCGCTGAGCAGGTCCTCTCGGTCCTGCTCGAGCCGCGCCAGGTGTGCCTCCTCACCCGCCAAGACGGCGTTAAGCGACTCCACGTTCAGCTCGCCCATTCCCTCGTAGAAGTCGAGCCCCTCGGCATTGAATGGTGCGACTGGCGCGAGGGCGGCCGCTGCCGCGACACGCTCGGGGAGCAGCGCCGCGGTGGCGAGCGCGTGCGGCCCACCGCCTGAGATTCCCCAGAGGCAGAACCGCTCGATCCCTAGCTGGTCGCACACGGCGGCCACGTCCGTTGCGCAGTCGGCAACGATGCGGCCCCTGTTTCGAGTCGAGCCGCCGTATCCGGGCCGATCGTAGGAGAACAGACGGATCCCCCGCTCCTCCGCATCCCGGACGTGCGCCGGGTACATCATGCTCGAGCTCGGCGTGCCACCGAGGACGAGCACGGGGACTCCGTCCGGGTCACCGCCTTCCCGGACAGTGAGCGTGCGGCCATCCGCCGTCGTGACCGAACGCATCGACGCAGTCTAGGTGTCTCGGCGAGGCGGAACTCCAAGGGGCTCACCGGTGTAGAACGGAGTGTGGTGGGCCGACCACAAGCCGAAGCGGAGCTCGTCGAGCGCGCGAGGCGCGGAGACCAGGACGCCTATGGAGAACTCGTGCACGCATATCAAGGCATTGCCTTCAGAACCGCATATCTCTTGACGGGGAACGCCGCCGACGCGGAGGAAGCGGCCCAGGACGGGTTCGTGAAGGCCTTCTACGCGCTCGGGCGCTTCCGCCGGGGAGCCGAGCTGCGCCCATGGCTGCTGCGGATCGTCGCCAACGAGGCGCGGAATCGCCGCCGCGCGGCAGGGCGGCGCGGCAAGCTCGCGCTGCGCGCTGCGGCGGCCATCCCCTCGGGGGGCGCGGCCCCGTCCCCCGAGACGTCTGTCGTCGACGCCGAGCGCTCGTCTGCGCTGCTCGAGGCGGTCAACGAGTTGCGAGACGAGGAGCGGGAGGTCGTCGCCTGCCGGTACTTCCTCGAACTCTCCGAAGAGGAGACGGCGGAGGCGCTCGGTCTGCGCAAAGGGACGGTGAAGTCGCGGCTCTCGCGCGGCCTCGCGCACCTTCGCGAGCGAATGGAGGTCGACGATGTCTGAGCTCGAGCTCGCACTGGGGAGGCTCGGCCGGGAGCTCGACTACCCGGAGACTCCGGATCTGG
>JBOHAU010000063.1:0-1640 GCA_050698015.1 Gaiellaceae bacterium | reverse complement strand
TCGACCGGATCTACAGCTACCTCCACATGAGCGTCGGCAGCCGCCACGACGCGGAGGACCTGACGACGCAGACGTTCGTGAAGATGCTCGAGTCGATCGGACGCTTCCGCTGGCGCTCCGCCCCCTTTTCCGCCTGGCTCTTCCGGATCGCGCACAAC
The DNA here is from genome assembly GCA_050698015.1 of Gaiellaceae bacterium. Taxonomy (GTDB): domain Bacteria; phylum Actinomycetota; class Thermoleophilia; order Gaiellales; family Gaiellaceae; genus JACDAN01. The sequence continues at coordinate 1,482 of JBOHAU010000063.1, read as the reverse complement.
CTGGCGATGGATCACTTCCGCTCGCGCCGTCGCTGGCAGCCGGAGGAGGAGATCCCCGAGCCCGTGGGTGCCGAGGAGAACTCGGCGGAGGAGCAGGCGCTCGCGTCCATCGGTGATGCCAGCCTTCTCGAGCTGATCGCCCGGCTCTCGCCGGAGCAGCGGCAGGTGCTGACCCTCAAGTTCGTCTTTCGCTTCTCGAACGGCGAGGCGGCGGCGATCCTCGACAAGACCGAGGGCGCCGTGAAGTCTCTCCAGCACCGGGCGCTCGCCTCGCTGCACAAGCACGTAACGCGCTAGAACCTCCGCATGGCGCTCGACGTCGGGATCGTCGGCCCACCGGGGTCGGGCAAGACGACGCTGTTCACGGCGCTCACCGGCGTGCGGCCGGAGGGCTACGGGACGCCGCACGTCGGGATCGCGCCGATCGCGGACGAGCGGCTGCCGCAGATCGCAGACGTGGTCGGCTCCGCGAAGCAGACGCCCGCGACGATCCGGCTGATCGACGTTCCGGGCACGGGCGCCGCGCAGCTCGGCGGCGTGCGCCGCGCCGATGCGCTGCTCGCCGTCGTCCGCGATACCGACGACCTCCCGTCGCTCGAGCTGGAGCTGCTCGTCGCCGACCGGGACCACGTCGAGCGTCGGCTCGAGCGCGTCCGAAAGGACGCGAAGTCGGGCGATCCGACGCTACGCGCGGAGGTCGAGCTGCTGGAGCGGCTGATCGCGCACATCGACGACGAGCGCGCGCTGCGCGACTGGCCCGGCGAGCTCCCGCCTGAGCTGGAACCGCTGACGACCAAGCCGCTGATCCCGATCGTCAACGGCCCGGACGGCGTCGATCTCGCACTCGAGGCCGAGCTCCATGATCTCCCTCCCGAGGAGGCGGCACAGTTTCGGAACGGCGGCTCGTCGGCATTGGAGGACGTCGTCCGCCGGCTCGTCTCCGTCCTCGATCTCGTGGTCTTCTTCACGGCACGCGACACCGAGGCCCGGGCCTGGACGCTGAGGAAGGGGAGGACCGCACTGGACGCGGCAGCCTCGATCCATACAGACATCGCGCGGGGCTTCATTCGGTGCGAGGTGATCCGGTGGGACGACCTCGTCTCCTCCGGATCCCACGCGGAGGCGGCGCGAGGGGGCCTACAACGCCTTGAGGGAAAGGGGTACGTTGTCGCGGACGGCGACGTCCTGAACATACGTTTCAACGTCTAAGAACTGCGAGCCGGTGCCGAGCAACTCCAACACGATGAACTTGTGCCTCCGGACCGCGCTGGGCGACGCGAGCCGGCGTCTTCAGTCGCCTTCGTATCTGCGCGATACGAAGGCTCCCTGCATCCTTGGCTCGCACCGCCCATCGCGCCCCGGAGACGAAGCGCATCATGTTGGAGCCACTTAATGGAACGTCAATGAACGCTGAACCTATATTGAGGCGTCCATGAGCAGCTTCGAGCCCGAACGGCGCCGGGACGGCGAGCGGATCCAGCG
>JBOHAU010000062.1:0-46578 GCA_050698015.1 Gaiellaceae bacterium | reverse complement strand
CCGAAGCGCTCAAGCGCGGGCGTGTAGTCCGCGGCCTCGACGTGGAGTCCCTCGAAGAAGGTGGCAGCGTTCGTCTGCTCGCCAAGCGAGCCGAGCGACCCTGAGGCAAGCACAACCTCCCAGCCGGCCTCCACGAGTGCGCCAGAGAGATATCGGGCAACTTGCGCCGAACCGCCGCGCGGGTAGAACATCAGGCCCATTCCCAGTCGTCTGCGTTGCCCGTTCAGTCGCGGAACCTCCGGCCAGTAGTGCCCCAGCTTTGCCGCGACAGGTAGTCGCAAGCTCACGGAGCAGGGAAGGATCCCCCGACCCCGAACAAGCACCGGCCCCGCCCGCCCCGATGCTGACAGGCGCTTCCGCCAGAGGCAAGGGGCGACGATCGGCGGCTCCTCGAGAGCGGCCCGTTGACGACTTGTCTACTTGCCGCGCGAAGTCTTTTTCGGTCGCTTGGGCTTTGCTGGCGCCTTTTTCTCGGTCTGTGCCAGCGACTTTGGACGCTTCTTCCCCGCCACGTCGGGCTCCTTTCCGACTTGTCCCTGCCGCGAGGCGCACCCTAACGGGTTGGGCCTCACTCGTGCCGTCGCCAGCTTCCTCCAGTACCGGTTGACCGCCGTTCTCCACTTCGGCCGATGCCGCCCGATCCGGCCGTCGAGATTGACGAAGGCGGTCGCGGCTTCGGCCCGGCTGACCGGCCGGCTTCCCGTCGCAGCGCGCTCGTCGCGAGGCCTACCACCTCCGAGCGGCTGTCAGCCGTCTGTCAGTCGTAACTCGCATCGTGTCCCGCACCACGGCCTCCGTGGACGGTGCCGACGAGTCGGCGCCTCCGCGCGTGCGCAAGTTCGATTCTTGCCGGGGCACTGAATGGGAGGAGCGGGCGCCCTGATTCGCTCTGTCAGTGCTCGTGGTGGCGAAGTTGCTGTCCGCGTTGAGCTACCTACACGGCGACGCCAACTCGTCAAGACGTACCTCAGCTTCTACGTGGTCCGCCCGCAGAGCACCCTCTATGCTCGGCGCATGGCTGCAGTCCGGCCGCGGCTCCGCGGCGTCCTTCACCAGTACGCGTTCTTCGTCTCGGTCGTCTGCGGCGTCCTGCTGGTTCTTGGCGCCTCGGGAGCGGGTGAACGTGTGTCGGCCGTCGTGTTCGCAGCGGCGGTGGCCACCATGTTCGGTGTCAGCGCGCTCTACCACCGGATCACCTGGCGGCCGGGGCCCAGGCGCTGGATGCGCCGTCTCGACCACGCCGCCATCTACCTCCTGATCGCGGGGACCTACACGCCGTTTGGGCTGCTCGCGCTCTCCGGTGCGTGGCGCTGGACCGTGCTGCCCGTCGTCTGGGGCGGCGCACTCGCGGCGATCGTCTTCAAGCTCGCGTGGGTCGACGCGCCCAAGTGGGTGGCGGCGGCGATCGCCGTCGCACTGGGCTGGGTCGGAGTGGTCGCGCTGCCCCAGCTCTGGCACTACGCCGGCTTTGCCGGCCTCCTGCTCCTCGCAGCCGGAGGCGTGCTCTACACCGGCGGTGCGGTCGTGTACGCGCGAGGCCGCCCTGATCCGTACCCGGCCGTGTTCGGCTACCACGAGCTCTTTCACGCGCTCGTGATCGCCGCGGCCGCGTGTCAGTATGCGGCCGTCGCAGGCGTCGTCTTCGACTAGCTCCTTCATGCGCGGTCACGAGCTCGCGAGGCGCAGCGCCACGAACGCCGCGGCATCCGCCATCTGGCCGAGGACGCTCACGCTGACGTTCGAGAGCGCGTCGCAGGCTCGGTGGTAGCACGCGTCGTACGGCCGCCCCGCGGCACCGCCGAACCGTCGAGCCAGGTCCGGCGCCTTGATCCCGTCGGCGCCCGTGAAGAGGCCGCCGACCGGTAAGCCGGCCTGTGCGAACGGCGCGTGGTCGGACGAGCCTTCCAGGGACACCTCTTCGAGAGGCTGTCGCTGGGCCGCGAAGTAAGTTCGGAACAGATTCTCGATCCGCGTCGAGCCGGCCGGCTGGCGATCGCCGTCATAGACGAAGCGGCCGAAGTTCGGCGAAGCGACCATGTCGAAGTTGAGGACGGCGAGAAGCTGAAAGCGCTGCCGCGCGCCCAGGCTCCGAACGTAGGCCGACGAGCCAACGAGCCCGAGCTCCTCGCCGCCCCAGAAGGCGAACCGGAGCCCCCGTTCAGCCCGAACGCCCAGGCGCCGGGCCTGCCGCGCAACCTCGAGCACGAGCGCCGAGCCGGATCCGTTGTCGTTGATCCCGGGCCCGTTCGCGACCGAGTCAAGGTGTGCGCCGAGCAGCACCGTGCCACCACCCCTCCGCCCCGGCAGGTCGGCGAGCACGTTCACCGCCCTCGCGCGCCGAGTGACGACGGAGACCACGATCCGCACCCGGACGGTCCCGGCCTGGGCCGCGCTCGCGAGCTCCGAGCCGAGCGCCGACGAGATCCCGAGCACGGGAATGCCGATGCCCGGCCGGACGAGCGTGCCGAGAATCGGGGCGGTGCGGCCCGGCACGCCCTCGTTGGAGATCAGGACGGCGCTCGCGCCCGAAGCCTTGGCGTTTCGGGCCTTCTGGAACATGAAGCAGGTGCCGCGTCGCACGAGAGCCACGGCGCCGCGCGGGAAGCCGGCGAACTGGGATCGATCACAGCCGCTCGTCGAGGACGCTGGCTCGACCGGCGCAACCTGGGCGCTGACGTCTCCGCCGCCCGAGTACTGCATGGTGACGAAGTCGCGTCCGCGTCGGTACCGCTTGGCACTAGGAGCAATGCGCTCGAAGCGAGGTGGCCGCGTCTCTCGAAACAGGTCGAACGAGAACGACTCGAGCCGAGGCCGGTACCCGGCTTCGCGCAGCCGGCCCGCCACGTACGCCACCGATTGCTCATACCCTCGCGTGCCGGTCGCGCGCGACCCGCCGTTCCGCCGCGCAACCGCGGCGAGGGCCACAAGATGGGCCTTCAGGCGCTGCGGCGTGATTGCGCGGGCGAGGGCACTCGGCCCCGGCGCGGAAGGATTGGCCTCTGAATCGGTGTTCCGCGCACCGCCCGCACACGCGCCTCCCGCAGCGAGCACGGCACCGAGCCCGATCGTGAGAGCGAGGCCTCGCACGTTGTCTTTCCGTAAGGACGGCGCCGCCAGGCGTTAGTTTGAAGGGCTCGGAGGAAGGATCCGGCCCGAGCAAGGCGAAATGGCAGCGGCTCCGAAGGAGGATCGCATGCCCAGACTGCGAGCGCTGCGGTGACGGAAGATCGGGAACGCCTCGGCGCGCGCCTGCTCGCGTTCGCCGGCTTGTGGCTGCTGCTGAGTGGGCTCCTGCTCGTGCTTTCGCTCGTGGTCGTCGCCTTCGTCTCCTTCGCTGCGCTCTTCCTCTTCCTGCTCGCTTTCGGGGGGCGCTTCGCGGCGCGACATTTCAAGGCCGGCGAGGCGATCACACATGGTCTCGTGGCCACGACGGACGCGGCCGCGCGAGGCGGTCGACAACTTCGCGGGCTTGGGATCAGGCAGCGCGCGAGGCGGCTCGGCACGCCTGGCGGGCGGCGCGTGAAGCGGCTGGGATCCCATGCCCGGGTACGGGTGGCCCGAGCACCCGGGCGAGGCGCCGAGCTCCTCGCAAGCGCACTCCAGGGCTACGCCCGAGCCGTCTACCGGCTGAACGCGGTCGGCCGCCGTCGCCGCGCGGTGCAGCTCAACGAGCTCGGAGCGCAGCTTCGCCGCCAGGGCGACCCGGTCCACGCGGCCGAGCAGCACCGGGTCGCGCTCGAGATCGTCCGCGACCTCGGGGACGAGCAGGCTGAAGCGTTGACGCTGAACAGCCTCGCACTCGCGCTCGCTCAGGGCGGCGCCGAGGAGGAGGCCGTCGAGCACTTCGAGCAGGCGCGGGACGTCCTACATGCGCTCGGGGACGAGGAGCACGAGGGACAGGTGATCGCCAACCTCGGACTGGTCTACCGGCGCCAGGGAGAAAGCGAACAGGCATCTGTTCTCTTCCAGGAGGCGCTCGACCGACTCCCGCCCGAGTCGAGGGCATACCGCCACGTGATGGAAGAGCTCCTTCGAGCCAGCTGACCATCCGCGCAACGCACTTGGCCGGACCACGCCGTGCTCCTTCGTCGGGCGATCACGATCCCGGCACCCCACCCTGGAGCACGTCCGCGAGGCGGCGCCTCGATCTGGTCGACGTCCAGTCCGCTGCGCGCGAGGAGCCATGAGATCACCGAGTTCGAGTTCCACATCTCACTAGCGTGCAGCTCGTCGCGGCCCCAGACGGGCGTCGGCACGTGCGGCACGAGCTCGAGCAGCCGCCGTGCGCAATCGACGTCATCGCTGAGTCGGCGGGGACTGTCGACTGCCTCGCTTGCGTCCGGGATGATGCCGTCACGCCAGCGGCGGATCTCATAGCGGAAGACTCGGAACCGGCCCGCCGCGCGTGACCCCACCGCACCCTCGCCGACGACGCCGCGCTCGGCTCGGTCGCCGGGTCGGATCGGCGCCTGCTCGATTACAAAACGTCCCTCGGGCACCCGCACTTCGAGCGCCGAGTGATAGAGGTCGCAGCGTGTGCGTCCGTCGAACCGCGCCGCAAGTGCTTCGAAGACTTTCCCGTTGAGCCGGACAGAGTGGCCGCCTGCGCCGAGCGGCAGCCAGTAGAGGTCGATGCCGGCACGTTTCACCGGCGACCGCGGTCGGCATGGTGCGCCGCGAGGTCGAGAGCGAGCGTGAAGAGCAGCGCGCCGGCCCAGAAGTTCACCGGATCGAACTTCAACGGCTCGGTATCCCCGACGGTGTTCCAGATCAGCCAGATGACAAACCAGACGAGCGTCACGAAGTGGCCTCCTTTGTTCGGTTCAACAGTCGGTGTTCCATTCGGCCCCGGTTCGTCGCGTGAGCTGGGTCAGACGTCGCTGCACTCGGTTCGGGCGGTCGCCGCAGCGACGAACGCGATCGTCCACGCTACGACCACCGCCGCGCCCATGCCTGGGACGAGGAGGTTCTCTTCCGGAAGCCCGGAGAGCGAGTTGGCGGCCTCGCCGGGCAGAAAGCGGCCGACTGACGGCACAGTCGTGAAGAGGAGAACATCGACAACAAGGGAGTAGACAGCGAGCGCGCCGATGGCGGCCACTTGATTGCGGATCAGGGCTCCAAGGCTGACCCCCAACATCGCGGTAAGCGCGCTCGCGGCGATCGTCCCGAATGCCAATACGAGCGTGTTCGTCCGAGTGAGCGCGATGTCGAGGTCGCGGGCACTGAGGAGCGCGAGCCCGGCGGCGAACGAAACTGCGACACACGCGACGGCGAGCGAGATGCCCATGAGTGCGCCCGCGGCAAGCTTTGCGGCCAAGACGACACGACGGCGAGGCTCGAAGAGCAGCGTTGGGCGGATCGTTCCGTAGCGGAACTCGTTCGTTACGGCAAGCAGGCCGACGAAGGTCGCCAGGAAGACTGCGTTGGTCGCCGCCGTCCCGATCAGCCTCCGCTGCTCGTCCTCCACCGCGAGCTCGTCGAGTGTGGCGGACAGCCCGTCGGCAAAGACCGTGAGCAGCGCGAGGGCGACGGCCAGAAGGAGGAACACCAGCGTCATGCGGATCGTGCGCAGCTTGAGAAGCTCAGACCGCAGCTGGTCGCTCATGACCTCCGCTCCGCGGTCAGCTCGAGGAACACGTCCTCGAACGTCGAGGACTCGGTCACGACCTGACGCAACGCGATCTGCGCTCCCAGCGCGATCTCACCGATCCGATCCGGCGTCACGCCGTGGACACGCACCGTGCCATTCATGCGTTCGGTGGCCGCGATACCCGCGGCGTGAAGCGCCGCTTCGAGGGCGTCGGGCCTCGCGGCTTCGACTCGGACCGTGCCTGCAAGACGCGCGGTGAGGTCGGCGAGCGCCGCCTCAACGACAAGCCGGCCGTGGTTGATGATCACCACCTGGTCGACCGTCTGTGCGACCTCGGCCAACAAATGACTCGAGACGAAGACCGTCTTGCATTGCGCCGCGAAGGCCCGTAGGAAGTCCCGCAGCCAGCGAACGCCTTCGGGATCGAGGCCGTTTGCCGGTTCGTCCAGGATCAGGAGCTCGGGATCTCCGAGCAGTGCGGCGGCAAGGCTCAGTCGCTGGCGCATCCCAAGCGAGTAGCTCTTCACCCGACGCTCGGCCGCTCCTTTCAGGTCGACCAGCTCCAGAAGGTCGTCCACGCGCGTCGGCGGCTGGTGCGCGAGGGGAGCAAGCATCCGCAGGTGATCGCGCCCCGTGCGTCCCGGATGAAGGTTGGCCGCCTCGAGCACTGCGCCGACACGAGTTCCGGGGTGAACGAGCTCGGCAAACGGGCGACCGAAGACGAGCGCACGTCCTTCGGTCGGCTCGGCCAGCCCGAGCAGCATGCGCATCGTCGTCGTCTTGCCGGCTCCGTTCGGACCGAGGAAGCCGGTCACACTGCCCGCCGCCACCTCGAACGACAGCTCGCTCACGGCCGTGAGGTCGCCGAAGCGCTTCGTCAGCTCGATTGCGGAGAGAACCGGTGGCACGCTTCTATGGTCTCGGAGACCGGCGCCAAGGGCATCCGGGGCAGCGCGGTCTGTGCTGCCTCAAACCCGCATCGCGACTCCGTGCTCTCGCCGATGCGGTGAAGGCCGGCCTCGCCGACGCTGTGGTTGACGAAGGAGGTGCGGAATGGGTCTCCGAGCAACGGCACGCGCGGTTCCCGGGACGCTTCGACAGACCGTTCTCATCGACGATCGGTATCGCCTGATCACAGACCAGCCCGAGCACGTCGGCGGCGACGGCGCCGGGCCCTCCCCGCACGAGCTCTTTCCCGGTGCGCTCGCCGCGTGCACCGTGTGGGCGCTTGTCAGCTACGCACGGGCGAAGGACTGGGATCTGGGCGAGGTGACGGTGGAGATCGACTACGACCACCGCTCAACGCCTAGGCGCATCGAGACAACGATCCGGCTCACCGGCGAACTGTCACCATCGCAGTCGGCGCGGCTCCACAAGGTGGCAGCTGCGTGCCCGCTTCGGCGTTCGATCGAGAGCGGGATCACCTTCGCCGAGCAAATCGAGCTCGTGCCCAAAGCGGCGTAGGGCGGGAAACCCACAGAGCGGATCTCGGCCTCCTACCGATGCCGCTTGGGTTCTGGTCGCGGACGCTTCGATCGAACTGAATCCCGATCCAAGGAGGAACCATGGCTGTCCGCGTCGCCATCAACGGCTTCGGGCGGACCGGTCGCGCCGCCTTCCGCGCGGCCCACGAGACCGGCGCCGACATCGAGTGGGTCGCGATCAACGATGTCGCGGATCCGCCGATGCTCGCCCACCTTCTGAAGCACGACACGGTGTACGGGCCCTTCGCCGCTGCGGTCCAGGCTGCCGACGGCGCGCTTGTCGTCGACGGGAGTCGCATCGAGACGCCGACCGAGCGCGACCCCTCGAAGCTGCCGTGGGCCGAGCTCGACGTCGACGTCGTGATCGAGTCCACGGGTCTCCACCGGAAGCGGGCAGACGCCGAGGAGCACCTCGCAGCCGGTGCACGCAAGGTGATCGTCTCGGCGCCGGCCAAGGATCCGGACGTCACTGTTGCCCTCGGCGTGAACTTCGACGTCTACGACCCCGAGTCTCACCATGTGATCTCGAACGCCTCCTGCACGACGAACTGCCTGGCGCCGGTTGCGAAGGTGCTTCACGAGGCAATCGGGATCCGCCACGGACACATGACGACCGTCCATGCGTACACGGGCGACCAGCAGCTGCTCGACGGACCGCACAAGGACTACCGACGCGCACGGTCGGCGGCCGCGAACCTCGTGCCGACGTCGACCGGGGCCGCCAAGGCGATCGGTCTCGTCGTTCCGGCACTTCGCCGGAAGGCTGCACGGGTTCGCAGTCCGCGTTCCCGTCCTGACGGGGTCGCTCGTCGATCTGACCGTCGAGGTGGAGCGTCGGACGACGGCCGACGAGGTCAATGCGGCCTTCGCCGAGCGGGCGGACACCGCCGAGCTCGCCGGGATCCTGCAGTACAGCGAAGAACCGCTCGTGTCCTCCGACATCATCAAGTCGCCGTACTCGGCGATTTTCGACGCACCGCTGACGACCGTGACCGACGGGACTCAAGTCAAGGTCGTGGCGTGGTACGACAACGAGTGGGGTTACTCGAACCGCCTGGTGGAGCTCGCGCAGCGCGTGCTGGTACCGGTCACGGCAACCGCCTGACACCGGCTGCGGCCGCCATCGCGGAAAAGTCGCAACCGTGATCCGCGTCGCCGCGGATGTGGCTCGGCTTCGGGACGTCGAGGCTGCGAGTGCAGTTCGCGAAAGGAGCACCTCATGAATCGGATCCTCATCGCAACGGACGGAAGCCCCGGAGCAGGCGTGGCGCTCGAGCAGGGCTTCCAGCTCGCTGCCGACGTGGGCGCAAAGGCCACCGTGGTCTACGCGCGACAAGCACCGACGTCGTTTCTCGGCGCGCCGTACTACCAGGAAGTGATCACCGAGGCGGCGCAGCATGCTCGCGGAGTGATCGTCGACGCGAAGCTCTACGCGACCCGCCACAATATCGACGTGGCCTACGAGGTCATCGAGGGCGACCCCGTGGAGAGCATCCTCCGAGTGGCAAAGTCACGCGATGTCGACCTGATCGTCGTCGGCTCTCGAGGACTCGGCGCCGTGAGGGGCCTTGTGCTCGGGAGCGTCTCGAACGCGATCCTGCACCAGGCCGACCGTCCGGTGCTCGTGGCCAAAGCTCCCGTCCGCGCCGCCGTCGCCGCCTGATGGCGCCGCCGCTGCACGTCCTGATCGTCGGCGGCGGCGTCGCCGCGCTCGAGGCGACGCTCGCTCTGCGGGCACTCGCGAAGGACCTCGTCGATATCGAGCTGCTTGCCCCTGACGAGGACTTCGTCTACCGGCCGATGGCGGTCGCGGAACCCTTCCGTCAGGGAGAGGCCCGTCGCTTCCCGCTCGCACGGCTCGTCGAGCTGGCCGGGGGACGCTTGACCTCCGGCACTCTGCACCAGGTCGACCTCGAGCGGCGGATTGCATCCACCGCGGACGGCGCCGAGCTCGACTGGGACGTTCTGGTGCTGGCTCTTGGCGCTCGGACGCGCGAAGGGATCCCCGGGAGCCTTACGTTCCGCGGCCCGGAAGATCGCGCCGCGCTGACAGAGCTGATCGACGAGGCGGCTTCAGGCCAGGTTCGGTCGCTGACGTTTGCGCTACCGACGCTCGCGGCCTGGCCGCTCCCGCTCTACGAGCTGGCTTTGATGGCGAAGATCGGACTGGAGGACACAGGCGCAACCGAGGTGGTCATCGAGGTCGTCACACCCGAGGCCGAGCCGCTCGCGGTGTTCGGCCGAGAGGCGTCCGCCTCGGTCAAGCAGCTGCTCGAGACCCGCGGCATCGGTCTGCGCGAGCACACGACGCCAGTCGTTTTCCGGCACGGCGCGTTGGTAGTCGTCCCCGGCCGTGCGATCCGCACCGACCGGGTCGTGTCGCTGCCGATCCCGCAGGGAAGGCGCATTCCCGGCATGCCCGACGACGGCCGAGGATTCATCCGTGCCGACCAGTACGGACGTGTGGAGAGCCGAGAGGACGTGTACGCGGCCGGCGACATCACGGCCTTTCCGCTCAAGCAGGGCGGCATCGCAACGCAGCAGGCCGACGCCGTCGCGGAGTCGATCGCGGCGCAGGCCGGAGTCTCGATCACGCCGGCTCCGTTCCGCCCCGTCCTTCGCGGGCTGCTGCTCACCGGGCTGACGCCGCGGTACCTGAGGGCGAGCCTGCTGGACGACGCCTCGGCGGTCGACAGCGAGCCGCTGTGGTGGCCGCCGGCGAAGATCGTCGGCCGCTACCTGGCACCCTTCCTCGCCGAACATATCGGTCTGTCGGCGGAACCGCCGCCCGCCGCGGTCGCGGCCGGGCTGCAGGTCGACGTCGAGCTCGAGCCCTACGCCGTCACTCAGTCAGACGGTTAACGACAATGGCGGTGGTGAACAGCACCGCACTGGACGTCATCCTCCGCGACGGTACGACGCTTCGGCTTCGCCCTCCTCACGTGGGCGACACGCCCGCGCTGATCGCATTCTTCGAAGGCCTCTCACAGCAGAGCCTCTACTACCGCTTCCACGGGCTTCCGTCAGTGAACGAGAAGCTCGTGCAACCCTTTCTCGAGCCCGACTGGCACGAGCGAGGCCACCTCATCGCCGAGCTGGACGGCCGGGTGATCGCGCTGACGACGTATGTCCGCCTCCGCGATCCCGCGGCCGCGGAGGTCGCCTTCGTGGTTGCGGACGAGTTCCAGCGCCGCGGAATCGGCACCCGCATGCTCGAGCAGCTCGCCGCACGCGCGGGGGCCGTCGGCATCGAGCGCTTCGTGGCCGAGGTGCTCGCCGAGAACAGCCAGATGCTCAGGGTCTTCGAAGCGGTTGGATTCGAGAGCACGCGCAAGCTCGAGAGTGGGACCGTGGAGGTCGAGTTCCGGATCGAGCCCACGGAGGTTTACCTCGAGCGAAGGGACGAACGCGACCACCTCGCCGCGGCGGCCTCGCTGAGGCCGTTCTTCGCGCCCACGAGCGTTGCGGTCCTCGGAGCCTCCAGGAGACGCGAGTCGATCGGCGGGCTGCTCTTCCGCAACATCGTGGCAGCGGAGTTCGACGGCGTTGCCTACCCAATCAACCAACGCGGGGATGCCGTGGCCGGTGTTCGGGGGTATCGCTCCGTCGCCGAGTTGCCGGAGGTGCCCGATCTCGCCGTCGTCTGCCTGCCCGCCGCCCATGTCCTCGCCGGTGTCGAAGACGCCCTCTCCCGCGGCACGCGGGCGATCTGCGTGATCTCGGCCGGCTTCGCCGAGGTGGGCAGCGAAGGGCAGAAGCGCCAGGACGAACTGCTCGCCCTCATCCGGGCCCACGGAGGTCGGCTCGTCGGCCCGAACTGCCTCGGGATCGCGGTCTCCTCGGCACACCTGAACGCGACGTTCGGCCCGCGTGCGCTACCCCCGGGCCCGGTGGCCTTCTCCTCCCAGAGCGGGGCTCTCGGCCTCGCCCTGTTGGAGAAGGCGCAGGAGCGCGGAATCGGCCTCTCGGCGTTCGTCTCGATCGGAAACAAGGCGGACGTCTCCTCGAACGACCTGCTCGAGTACTGGGAAGACGACCCCGAGACGAACCTGATCACGCTCTACCTCGAGTCGTTCGGCAACCCGCGCAGATTCGGGCGCATCGCACGCCGCGTCGCGCGCAAGAAGCCGATCCTCGCGATGAAGAGCGGCACGACGTCGACCGGGGCGCGGGCGGCGAGCTCGCACACCGCGGCGCTCGCGGGCTCGGAGACGGCGGTTGAGGCGCTCTTCCACCAGGCGGGCGTGATCCGCGCCCGTACGCTCGAGGAGCTGATCGACGCCGCTGCGCTCCTTGCGGGACAGCCGCTGCCGGCCGGCCCGCAGGTCGCCGTGATCACCAACGCCGGTGGCCTCGGCATTCTCTGCGCGGATGCCTGCGAGGCCGCAGGCTTGGAGTTGCCGGCCCTGACCCCGGAAACCGAGACGGCGCTACGCGAAGTGCTCCCCGCGGAGGCGAGCGTTGCGAATCCAGTCGACATGCTCGGCTCCGCGACCGGCACGACGTACGAGCAGGTGCTGCCGATCGTGCTGGCCGACCCCGGCGTGGATGCGGCGATCGTGCTCTTCGTCCCACCCGTCGTCGCAGGAGCCGAGGAGATCGCCACTGCTGTCGGGCGTGTTGCCGAGCGCGCGGCCGGCAAGCCAATCCTCACCTCACTGATCGCCGAGGGCGAGCTGCCCGTGACGCCGGGACTGACGAACTTTCCGTACCCCGAGTCGGCCGCGCGCGCGCTTGGGCTCGCAGCGGCGCGCGCCGAGTGGCTTCGCCGCCCGGCCGGGTCGATACCCCTGCTCGACGGTGTCGACCCCGCACGCGGACGCGCAGTCGTCGCAGACGCACTCGAAGCCGGCGACGATCTCTGGCTCCGTCCCGACCAGGTGAGGGAACTGCTCCAAGCGTATGGCCTTCCCGTCGTGCCGGAGCGCATTGCCACGACCGTCGAGGAAGCCGCGGCGGCAGCCGTGGAGCTCGGGTTTCCCGCCGTCACGAAGAGCGCTGAGCCGGGCGCTCACAAGACCGAGACCGGCGGGATCGCGCTCGGTCTGACCAGCGAAGACGAGGTGTGCGAAGCGGCTGCGCGTATCGGCCTCCCGGTCGTCGTGCAGCCCATGCTCGAAGGCAGCGCCGAGCTGCTGGCGGGCGTTGTCCAGGATCCCGTATTCGGACCCCTCGTCGCGTTCGGGCCGGGAGGCGTGTTCGCCGAGCTGATCGGCCAGGCGGACTTCCGGATCGCGCCGCTCACGGACGCCGATGCCGACGAGCTCGTCACGGGCGGCAAGGCCGGAGAGCTCGTGCGCGGCTTCCGCGGCAAGCCCGCGGCCGACAAGGGCGCCCTCAGCGACCTGCTCCATCGGCTCTCGCGCCTCGGTGACGACCTGCACGAGGTCGCCGAGCTCGACCTCAACCCCGTGATCGCTTCGCCGAAGGGTTGTGTGGCCGTGGACGCAAGGGTCCGGGTTCGGCGCCTCGCCGCGCCGTCCCGAACGAAGACCTGGTAGCCCGCCGCGGCTTTCCCGCAGCGACGTTCCGCGCCCGCCCGGATTCAGCCGGCGTCTGCTGGAGCGACGATCGGAGCGAGAAGGAGGCTGGAAATGTTCGATTTCACGGACGGCTCAACCTGGTTCTTCTACGGGCTCGGAGCGACTTCGTTCTTCGTTGCCCTCGTCTTCCTGTTCGCATTCGTTGCAAGAAGGCTCGAGCACCGATGACGGTCGAGACGCAGAACGCGATCGAGGTCTTCGATCGAGTCCTCTGCGGTGTCGACGGCACACCGGAGTCGCTCGAGGCCGCCCGTCAAGCGGAACGCCTCCGCGCGGCGGATGGAGTGCTGCGTCTCGCGGCCGTCGCGGACATGAACACCGCGGTTCACGCCGGCTGGCCTATGAGTCGTGTCGTGGAAGAGCTCGATGCGAAGGCTCGCGACGCGCTCCATCGCGCGATCGACGAGGTGCATCCCGCCTCCACGCACCTCCGGGCGGGCAGTGTCGTGCCGTGCTTGCTCGACGAGATCGAGCAGACGAACGCAACACTTGTCGCCGTCGGGCCGCGGGGGCACAGCCGGGCGGCCGGGATGCTCGTCGGCGGCGTCGCCTCCGAACTCCTGCACCGAGCTCCCTGCTCGGTGCTGTTCGCCCGGAAGCCACGGTTCGGCGCCTTCCCGCTGAGCATCCTCACCGGTGTCGACGGGTCACCGCAATCACTTGCGGCGGCAGCCGCCGCTCAGGCGCTCGCGGAGCGCTTCCTCGCGGAGCACATCGTCGTGGCCTCGACGGGGGGCAAGGGCGTCGACCTCGACCAGGTCAAGCAGCTCTTCCCCGACGCCGTCGTCGACCCCGGCCGTCCCGTCAAAGCGCTCGCCGACCTCTCCAACGAGGTCGACCTGCTGGTCGTCGGAAGCCGAGGCCTTCATGGGCCAAGGGCCCTCGGCAGCGTCAGCGAGCGGGCTGCCCATCAGGCGGCCTGCTCGGTCCTCGTCGTCCGCAACCCTGGAGGGAATCATGAGCACGACAACTGAACACTTTGCGGTCGCAGAGTTCACGCGACAGTCGATCTTCCGGCGAATCCTCGTCGGGATCGACGACTCGCCCGAGTCGCTCGAGGCAGCCCGGCAGGCCGCGGTGCTGGCAACGGGACCAGTCACGCTGTTCGCCGCCTACAACCCGACCCACGTGATTGCAGGTGCCGGAATGGCGCCGGCGCCCATCGTTCACCTCGACGAGACGGAGTTCCGCGAGCGCGCCGAGGAAGCGCTCAGGCGGAGCACCGACGAGCTTGCCTCGATTGCGACCGTCGGCAAGATCGCCAAGGGCCGACCGTGGGAGCTCCTTCACTACGAGCTCGCGTGCCACGAGAACACACTCGTCGCGCTCGGCTCGCACGGGGCCGGCCGCGCCAAGGGCATCCTGATCGGGTCGACGGCCACCGAGCTCCTGCACAAGGCGCCGTGCTCGGTGCTGGTGGCGCGGAAGCCGCTGAGCACGTTCCCGAGCTCGATCGTGGTCGGCGTCGACGATTCGGTGAAGGGCATCACCGCCGATGCGGTCGCCCAGGACCTCGCCGAGCGCTTCGGCGCTGAGCTCGACCGCTACGAGAACGTTCGCCACCCGGTGAACACGCTCGTCGAAGCGGCGATCGAGGCCGACCTGCTGGTCGTCGGGAGCCGACGGCTGAAGGGCGTCAAGGCCCTCGGCTCGGTCTCCGAGCGCGTGGCGCACGAGGCCAAATGCTCGGTACTCGTCATCCGCTGAGGACGGGCCTCACCGAACGAGAGGCGGAGGAGCGGCTCGCAGAACGCGGGCCGCTCCCGCCTGTCCAGACGAGCCGGTCGTACGCCAGCATCGTCCGGGCGAACGTCTTCACGGTCTTCAACCTGATCCTTGCCGTCTTCGGCGCGCTGACGCTGGTCTTCGGCGACTGGCGCGACGCGCTCTTCCTCGGCGTCCTCGTCTCGAACTCGGCGATCGGGATCACGCAGGAGGTGCGGGCAAAGCGGACGCTCGACCGCCTCGCCGCACTCGTGCAGCCAACCGCATCCGTGGTCCGCGACGGCCGCGTCCGGAAGGTGCACGTCGACGGGTTGGTGGTCGGCGATCTCGTACGGCTGGCACCGGGCGACCAGATTGTCGCCGACGGCCGGCTCGAATCGGCGGAAGCATTGAGCCTCGACGAGTCGACCCTCACCGGCGAGGCCGAGCCGGTGGCCCGATCGGCGGGGGAAGAGGTGCACTCGGGCGCTTTCGCGGTCGACGGCGCGGGCACATACACGGTCACGGCGGTGGGGCCCGAGAGCTATGCCGAGCGCGTCACGGGCCAAGCGCGCGCCTTTCGTCATCCGCGCTCGCCACTCGAGCGCGCCCTCAACCGGCTGCTCTTGACGCTCGTCGCCGTGATGGTGCCGCTCGGCGTCCTGCTGGGCGCGGCGCTCTGGGAGCGGCGCACGCCGCTCGACGAGGCGGTGCCGACGTCGGTCGCAGCCGTCGTCAGCCTCGTGCCCGAGGGGCTGATCCTGCTCGCCAGCCTCACCTACGCCGTCGCCGCACTGCGGATGGCGCGGCGCGGGGCGCTCGTGCAGCAACTCAACGCCGTGGAGTCGCTGGCCTCCGTCGACGTCGTCTGCCTCGACAAGACGGGAACGCTGACCGACAGCACCCTGCGCGTGGTCGAAATGGTCCCGGCCCCCGGGGTTCGGCCAGAAGGCGCTCTCGCCCGCTTTGCCGCGAGCGCGACGGCCCAGAACGACACCCTCCAGGCGATCGCCGAGGCCCACGTCGCGGCCCCACAGGAGCCCGAGGCGGTAGTCCCGTTCTCGTCGCGGCGGCGGTGGAGCGGGCTCCGGCTCGGCGGGATCGACTACGTGCTCGGCGCGCCCGAGCTCTTCGAGCTGGGCGAGCTACGCGAGCGGGCGGACGCGGAGGCTCGGGACGGCCGTCGTGTTGTCGCCTTCGGGACCAGTCCCGTCCCACTCGAGGAGATCAACCTGGACGGACCCGCGCCTGCGTTCGCGCCGCTCGCGCTCGTCCTGATCTCGGAGCGCCTCCGTCCCGAGGCGCGGGCGACGGTCGAGTACTTCCGTCGCGAAGGCGTTGCGCTGAAGGTGATCTCCGGCGATCGGCCGGAAACCGTCGCCTCGATTGCGCGCGACGCCGGCATCCCGGCGGGCGAGCCGCTCGACGGCCGAGACCTGCCTGCGGACTCGAAGGAGCTCGCCCGCGCGCTCTCAACGGCAACTGTGATCGGGCGCATTTCCCCTGCGGACAAGCGGCGGGTCGTCGAGGCGCTCACGGCCTCGGGTCACTACGTGGCCATGGTCGGCGACGGCGTCAACGACGTTCCGGCGCTGAAGGCATCCAGGCTCGCGATCGCCCAGGGCGCCGGGACACAGATGGCGAAGAGCGTCGCCGACCTCGTGCTCGTCCGGGGCGAATTCGGCGCCGTACCTGCCATGGTGCGGGAAGGCCGGCAGATCCTTCGGAACCTCCAGCGGGTGGCCCGGCTGTTCGTAACGAAGTCGGCGTTTGCGGCCTTCCTCATCCTTTCGATCGGACTCACGCCGACGGCGTACCCGCTCCTGCCTCGGCATCTGACGCTGGCAGCGGCGATCACGATCGGGATCCCCGCGTTCTTCCTTGCTCTGGTGCCCAGTCGAGGACACTTCCGGGCGCCGACGTTCCTTCGTGATGTCTCGGGCTTCGCGCTCCCGGCCGGCGTCACCGCGGGCCTCGGGGTCGTCTCGAGCTACCTCTTCGCCTTGCACGTGCTCGACCTTCCGTTGCTCGAGGCTCGGACTGTGGCGACCACCGCGCTCATCGCGATCGGCCTCTACTTCGTGCTGGTGCTCGAAGCCTCGGGTCATCGGCGAGCCCCGGCGGTCTCAGCGCTCGTCCTTGCGCTCGCGGCCGGCTATGCGCTCGTCCTGCTCTGGCCCTGGTCGCGCGAGTTCTTCGCCCTGGCGACGCCGACGGCCTCGATCCTCGCAACCGCCCTGATCGGGTCAGCGTCCGTGCTCGCGGCACTCTGGCTCGCAGACGCGCGCTTCGCGCCCGGGCGGGCTCACCTCGAGGAGTAGGCTCGCGATCGTGGACCCCATTCACGTTCGGGAGGTCGAGCGACGGCTCGCCGCCGGGAAGGGTGGCTACGAGATCGTCCACGCCTCGCCGGGCATGGAGGTAGGCGTCTACGTGCTCGTCGCGCCGGAGCCGGACCGGCAGCAGCCCCACGATCGAGACGAGCTCTACGTGGTGCTCGACGGGCGCGGGACGCTCGAGGTCGAGGGCGCGCAAGTCGATCTGAAAGAGGGCGAAGCCGCGTTCGTCCCGGCCGGCGCCGACCATCGCTTCGTCGGCTACGAGGGACTGAGTGTCCTCGTGATCTTCGCCGGCGACAGCCCAGCCTGACGCTGCGGGAAACCCGCAAACGGTCTACGGCTGCGCTCGGACGCCGTCCTGGACGGGCTCGCCGACCATTTGCGCAGACCGCGAAAGGAGCCTGCACAGATGTCCGTCCA
The DNA here is from genome assembly GCA_050698015.1 of Gaiellaceae bacterium. Taxonomy (GTDB): domain Bacteria; phylum Actinomycetota; class Thermoleophilia; order Gaiellales; family Gaiellaceae; genus JACDAN01. The sequence goes on along the minus strand of JBOHAU010000062.1, from coordinate 29,498 downwards.
CACACCGTCACTTCCCCCTCGGCGCGCCGAGACCGGCGCCGGAGCGCTGGTCAGTGCCGCAGCCGTGCTACTCGGCCTCCTGGTCGGGGTCCTCGGCATCGTCGCCGTCCTCATGTGGCTGGACGCCCGTGATGGGGGCGAGAGCGCAGCGGCCCCGGCGCCCGCGGCCGCAGCCCTTGCGACCGACCACAACACCGCCCTCCCGCTGAACAGCTTCGCCGGAGTCGTCCCCTCGAATGCGCAAGCGCTCGCAGAGGCGCACAGGGCCTACGACGCGACCCTGCCGCCGCTCGCGGCGACGAACGTCGTCAAGGTGCACATGACGCTGAAGGACATGCCGGTCGAGATCGCGCCCGGCGTCCGCTACAACACCTGGGCCTTCGACGGCCACGGCGCGCCGGGCCCGATCGTGCACGTCCGTGAAGGTCAGACCGTCGAGATGACGCTGACGAACGGCGGCTCGATCCCGCACTCGATTGACTTCCACGCCGCGCGGATCGCCCCGGACAAGGCCTTCCGCGACGCGATGCCCGGAGAGTCGTTCACGTTCCGCTTCAAGGCGGGAGACCCGGGCGTCTACATGTACCACTGCGGCACGAAGCCGGTGCTCGCGCACATCGCCAACGGCATGTACGGCGCGATCGTCGTCAGCCCGGCCAAGTCGCTGCCCAAGGCTGACCGCGAATACGTGCTCGTCGGAAGCGAGTGGTACCTGAACGCCGACGGAATCAAGGAGCCGGCCTCGCTCGACATGGCGAAGGCTCGCGCGATGACACCCGACTGGACGACGTTCAACGGCTACGCGAACCAGTACGTCACACACCCGCTGACGTCCAACCCCGGCGAAACCGTGCGCTTCTACGTGGTCGCGGCGGGACCGACGGAGAACGTGAACTTCCACGTCGTCGGGACTATCTTCGACCGGGCCTGGGTCAACTCCGATGTCACGAGCCCACCCCAACGCGGCATCCAGACGGCCGTCGTCGCGGCCGGCGGGGGCGGAGTCTTCGACGTGAAGATCGACGGGCCGGGGACCTATCCGATCGTGAGTCACGCGTTCGCGCACGTCGATCTCGGCCAGGTCGGGATCCTGAAGGTCGGTAACCCGAAGGGCTCGATGTCGCATTGAGCAGGCTGCTCGACAGGCGGCGTCCGGCCTTCCTGCTGGCCGCCGTGGTAGTCCTCTCCGCGGTCCTGATCGGCGCGAGCCGGGTCGGGTCCGGCGGCTCGTCCGCGCCGGCGAACTCGTCCGAGCAAAGCTCGCTCGCCGGGATCCCCCAGGCCGGGCTCGCCCTCGGCGACCCGAACGCGCCCGTCACGCTCGTCGAGTACGCGGACCCGCAGTGCCCGTACTGCGCCGAGTGGGCGCGCTCGGCGCTTCCCGTCCTCGTCGACGAGTACGTCCGAACCGGGAAGGTACGGATCGTGTTTCGGGGGCTCGCGTTCATCGGGCCGGACTCGGAACGAGCTCTGCGCGCTGTTCTCGGAGCGAGTCGGCAGAACCGCTCGTGGGACGTCGTTGACGCCCTCTACCGCCGACAAGGAGCGGAGAACCGTGGCTGGGTGACCGAGGAGCTCCTCGCCGAGGTCGCCGGTCCTCGGGCGGTCGCCGAAGGCTCCAAGCCGTGGGTCGATCGACAACTCGCGACGGCGGCCGAGACGGCCGAAGCAGCCGGCGTGAGGGGAACTCCGGCGTTCCAGGTCGGCCGAACCGGACGAAAGCTCGAGCTGGTCTTCCTCGAGTCGCTCGGACCGGAAGGGCTCCGGCCCGCGCTCGACGCCGCCCTCGCGGCATGACGGAGCGCCGAACGCGGTTCGCCTCAGCTCTGCTGGCGCTCGTCGGCGCGGCGGTGTCGAGCTACCTGCTCTGGGTCCGCGAGACGAGCTCCACCCTGGTCTGTGCGACCGGAGGTTGCGAGACGGTTCAGAGCTCGTCCTACTCCGAGGTGCTCGGTGTGCCGGTCGCTCTGCTGGGCCTCGCGGCCTACCTCACGCTCGCCGCGACCGCACTGCCCCGAAACGAGAGCGTGCAGTTCGCACATACAGCGCTCGCACTCGCCGCGGCCGTTTTCAGCACCTACCTCCTGTATGTGCAGATCGAGCTGATCGGCGCGGTCTGCGACTGGTGCTTGGTGAGCGACGGGATCGTGACCTGTCTGGCGATCCTCGCTCTGGTGCGGATGAAGCTGGCGCAGGACACAGTCAGAGCCGCTCCACTCGAGCAACGTCCGTAGTCCCCCGCACTACGGATCAGGCGCGGCGCCGATGCACCACGCCGCTTCCGGATGGACGATCGGGGTGAGCAAACCAAAGGAGGAGCGATGGAGAGCCTCAACGGCAATGTCCGCTTGCTCCCCCGCGTGCGCGAGCACGAGACGAACAAGGAGCTCTTCTGGCAGGTCGAGGTCCCGGCATCCGACCGGGTGAAGCTGAGCCTCGAAGGCCGTCTCCTGACCGTCCGCGTCGTGCACCCGGCGGCCGACAGGCGCGTAGCTCCGTTCCAATCCGAGGCCAGCGGGGTCTGAGAAAAGGAGCAGCGATGAAAAACGTCATCATCATGGGAGCCGGGGGCCGCGACTTCCACGACTTCAACGTGGTCTTCCGGAACGACCCATACGTGGACGTCGTAGCCTTCACGGCCACGCAGATTCCGGGGATCGACAGCCGGAGGTATCCGACTTCGCTGGCCGGCGACCTCTATCCGGCTGGCATCCCGGTGTTCGCCGAGGAGCAGCTGACAGAGCTGATCCGCGAGTTCGAAGTCGACGAGGTCGTCCTCGCCTACTCCGACCTCTCGCACGAGGACGTGATGCACAAGGCATCGATCGTGCTCGCCGCAGGCGCGAACTTCAGCCTGCTGGGGCCAAACGCGACGATGCTCCGCAGCGCGAAGCCCGTGATCGGGGTCGGAGCCGTGCGGACAGGCGCGGGCAAGAGCCAGACCAGCAGGCGGATCGGGCAGATCCTGCTCGACCACGGCCTGCGGGTCGCCCTCGTCCGGCATCCGATGCCGTACGGCGACCTCGAGGCGATGCGCGTGCAGCGCTTCGCCTCACAGGCGGACATCGATACATCCAACCCCACGATCGAGGAGCGCGAGGAGTACGAGCGCCCCGTTGAGCTGGGAATGGTCATGTACGCCGGGGTGGACTACGGGGCGATCCTCGACCAGGCCGAGCAGGACGCCGACGTGATCGTCTGGGACGGCGGGAACAACGACTTCCCGTTCTTCCGGCCCGATCTCTTCGTGGTCGTCACGGACCCGCTACGCCCGGGGCACGAGCTCCGGTACCACCCGGGCGAGACGAACCTGCGCATGGCGGACGTCGTCGTCGTCAACAAGGTCGACTCAGCGACGCCGGAGCAGGTCGGACGCGTACTCGCCGACGTCACGGCAGTCAATCCCGACGCGACAGTCGTCCGGGCTGAATCGCCCGTCACGCTGTCGCGTGGCCCGACCCTGGTCGGCAAGAGCGTCCTGGTGATCGACGACGGCTCGACGATCACACACGGTGAGATGCCCTTCGGGGCCGGAGCCGTGGCGGCGAAGAACGCCGGCGCCGACGAGCTGATCGACCCGCGTCCGTGGGCCGTCGGCTCGATCGCCGAGGTGTTCGAGCGATTCCTGCACATCGGGCACGTCCTGCCCGCCATGGGCTACGGGGACGAGCAGCTGACGGAGCTCGAGGCGACGATCAACGCGACGCCGTGTGACGTGGTCGTCACCGGCACGCCGATCGACCTCGGGCGGCTGATCTCGGTCAAGGTCCCGATCAGGCACGCCACGTACGAGCTCCGCGAGCTCGGGCGGCCGAACCTCGAGGACGTGTTGCTTCCCGTCCTCACCGAGATCGAGACCGCGGGAGCGGTGCTCGTCTGATCGCCAAGGCTGAAAGGGCCCGCGCTTTCGCGGGCCCTTTCTGTCCTAGCGGCGGCGGATCAAGGCCGGTGCGAGCTGGCGGCCGGCGAATCCGCTCAGCGCCAGCACGCAGCCCAGCACGGCCAGCTCTGCCGGATCGTGGTGGCGGACGAGGGCGGCCAGCGCCATGAGCGCCGCCAGCACGATCAGGGTCAGCGCCAGACCCCGGTGGAACCGCCCCGCCTCGAGCTGTGGCCAATCGTCAAGGAAGCGCACCACCTCGCGCCCTTCGTCGGAGTCCGTGCAGACCGGCTTGCTCGGACACGCGTTGCAGACCTGAGGCCGGCCGCGATAGCGAACGAGGCGCCGCTCGCGATCGAGCTCCTGCGGCCAGAGATGCTGGCCCTCGGGACACTCCCAGGCGTCGAGGTGCTCGTGGTAGCTGAAGCCCGCGGTCCGGAAGCGCTGCGAGCGCCGGTGCGAGTGGCGCGCGAGCGTGTCGAGCGAGGCGGCGGCGCCGAGCAGGAAGAGTGCGTAGCCGCCGAGGACGAGCGCCTCCGGATGCATGTTCACGAGCCCTCCTCGCGGACGCCGACCGGCTCGGTGATTTCCGTGAAGAGGATGTCGGGTTGCTCGAGCGTCACCCGGGGGACGGTGTAGCGCACGCCGAGCCAACAGAGGTAGAGGAGCGGCAGCACGCCGCCGGCGATGAAGAGGACGTCGCCGGGCAGGCGGATCCACTCGATCAGCGCGTTCGTGTCGTTCGTCAGGAACTCGAGCGTGCGAGCCTCGTAGTAGCCGCTCGAGACGGACTCGTAGAGCTGGAGCATCCCGAGCGGGAAGAGCGTGGCGAACGACATCCAGGCGAGCCCGATGTTCAGCGACCAGAAGCTGAGCCTCGCCGCGCTGTCGGACCAGCGCTCTTCGGGGATCAGGTAGCGGAGGCAGAAGAGCGCCAACCCGACGGCGAGCATGCCGTAGACGCCCATCATCGCCGCGTGCCCGTGGTTGGCCGTCAACGCCGTCCCGATCTCGTAGTAGGAGACGATCGGCAGGTTGATCAGGAAGCCGAAGATGCCGGCCCCTAGGAAGTTCCAGAAGCCGACGGCGACCAGGAACATCACCGCCCAGCGGTGCGGGAACGGCGTCCGCGAGTGCGACTCCTGCCGCGCGCCGAGCTGGACGAAGCTCCAGGCCTCGACCGTCAGGAAGGTGAGGGGGATCACCTCCGCTGCGGAGAAGAACGCGCCCAGAGCCATGTGCTCGGCCGGCGCGCCCGAGAAGTACAAGTGGTGCATCGTCCCGATCACGCCGCCCACGGAGTAGAGGACGATGTCGAGGTAGACGACGATCAGCGCGACTCGCTCGCGGACGACGCCGAGCAAGACGAAGATGTAGGCGACCATCACGGTCGTGAACAGTTCGAGGAAGTCCTCGACCCAGAGGTGCACGACCCAGAACCGCCAGAAGTCGGCCGTGGTGAACGTCGAGTCGTCGCGCGCCAGCAGCCCGACCGCGTAGAAGACCGGGATCGCGAGCGCCGCGAAGAAGAAGAGCCAGGGCATGTTGCCCCTGTGCTCGCGGCGCAGGCGCGTCCGCAGCACGCGCCAGAGCATGAAGACCCAGGCGAAGATCCCGATCGAGAGCAAGATCTGCCAAAAGCGCCCGAGGTCGAGGTATTCCCAGCCCTGGTTGCCGAACCAGGCAGCCAGCCCGCTCGTCCATCCGTGGATGCCGGCAAGCTCGCCGAGCATGCTGCCTCCCACGACGAGCACGAGCGCGCCGAGCAGTCCGAAGGCGAGCAGGTGCTGGCCGCGCGGCTCGCGCCGCGCGATCATCGGCGCGAGGAAGATGCCGGCGGCTAGGTACGAGGTGGCGACGAAGAAGATCGCCAGCTGCACGTGCCAGGTCCGCATGAGGTTGAACGGGAACCAGGCGGCCAGGTTGATGCCGAAGAAGTCGGCCACATCCGCCCGGTAGTGCTGCGAGGCGGCGCCGACGAGCGTCTGGACGAGGAAGAGCGCCGCCATCACGAGAAAGAACCAGGCCGTCGCCCGCTGGGCGGGCGTGAGCGCGACGTCACCGGGCTTGCGGAAGGAGAGCGCGGCCTGTTCACGGCCATGCCAGCCGAGGAAGTTCCAGCGTCCGAAGGCCCCGAACAGGAGCCCGACGCCGCCGAGCAATGCGATCAGCGAAAGGACGCTCCAGACGATGACGTTTGCCGTGGGCTTGTTGTCGACGAGCGGCTCGGGCGGCCAGTTGTTCGTGTAGGTGTAGTCGTGCCCCGGCCGCTCGGTCGAGGCCGCCCACGCCGACCAGGCGAAGTAGGCGGTCAGCTGCCTGATGTGGTCGGGGTCGGTGATCGCTTCGCGGCGGAGCCCGTTGGCGTTGCTCTCCGCCCCGAAGAACCGCGCGTAGTGCGCCCGAATGCGGTCGAACGCCAGCGCCTGTGCCGCCGTCAGCTCGAGGGTCTTCGTCTCGCTCGAGTAACGGTTCGTCCGGAAGTCGTCGACGGTCCGCGAGCGGGCCACGTCCGACTGTTCGCCGCCGTACTGGTCGCGGACGTGGAGCGCCGACCTGTGGAGGTAGTCGGCGGTGAAGTCGGGGCCGAGGTAGGCGCCGTGCCCGAAGATCGAGCCGTACTGCATGAGGCCGTTACGGAGGAAAAGCTTCTGTCCACTCCGCACGTCGTCGCCCCTGAAGAGCTCGCGGCCGCCTGGGTCGACGACCCGGACGGGCACCGGGGGCTCCGCCTGGTACGTGCGGTAGGCCAGCAAACCGAGGACGAAGAAGCCGAAGAGGAAGACGAGGGCGGCCGCTTGCACCCACGCCCGCGAGATCAGCAGCGGCCTGCGTTCCTCCGAAACGCTCATCCCTAAAGACCCGGCTTCCAGACCATGATCACGAGCGCCGCGACGGCCGCGATCGCGGCGGCATAGTTGAACGCATCGGAGAGGCGCTCGTCAAGGAGCGGCCGCAGCTCGCCGCCGGAGGGGTTCTCCTGGCGCTCTAGTTGCGCCGCGAGTCGCCTCGCACGCTTCGGCCGCTGCCCGCCGATCGCGCCGAGGACGAAGGCGAGCACCAGGAGCCCAAGCGTTCCGGCGATCCAGCCGTCCCCGAGCGAGTAGGTGCCGTTCGAAACCTCGATCAGCCAGAGGCCGCTCCCGACGAGGACGAGCGCGCCGGCCGCCACGAGCGCGACACCCGTGCGGGTCAGCCCGAGGAGCGCGGCGATCTCCCCCGGCAGTTCTCGCCGCCGAGCGCCCTCGAGCGCCACGGCGGCGACGGTCATTCCGGAGAAGAGCAGCACGACTCCGGCGAGATGGAAGAGCAGCGCCCACTCGCGGTCGGTCACCGCGGCGATTATCGGCGGACTTCAGCTACAGCGGGCGACGAGGGCTTCCCAGTCCTCGTCGACGCGCTGCTGGATCTGCTGCACGAGCTCACGATTCTCCCTGCGCAGCAGGTGAGCGAAGCGCTTCTGGCCCGCCAGCCAGCCTTCGACTGGGACGGGGTTCTGCGGTTCATAGGTGAGCCGATAGTGGCCGTCGACGACCTCGTAGAGCGGCCAGAAGCGGCTCTCGACGGCGGCGTCGAGGATCCGTGGCCCGAGCCGGGGCTCATGCCCCCAGCCCACCGGACAGTCGGTGAGGACGTTCAGGAACGACGGCCCGTCGGCGGCCGCAGCCAGGCGGACCTTCTCGCTCAGGTCGAACCAGTGCGAGCCGGCCGCCTGCGCGACGTAGGGCACATGGTGGGCGACCGCGATCGCCGTGATGTCCTTGCGCTGCTGCGCCTTGCCGAAGCTCTCGAGGCCGGCGGGGCTCGTCGTCGTGCTCGCGCCGAACGGGGTCGCGCCCGAGCGCTGGATGCCCGTGTTCATGTACGCCTCGTTGTCGTAGCAGACGAACAGGAACCGGTGGCCGCGCTCCAGGGCGCCCGAGAGCGCTTGGAAGCCGATGTCGTAGGTGCCTCCGTCTCCGGCGAGCGCAACGAACGTGACCTGCTCGCCGGCGGGCAGCGTCCCACGCCGCTGCATCGCGCGGTAGGCCGTCTCGACGCCGCTCGCAACCGCGGCTGCGTTCTCGAACGCGACGTGGATCCACGGGACGTTCCAGGCGGTCGTCGGGTAGCGCGTGGTCGCAACCTCGAGGCAGCCCGTGGCGCTGACGACGACAACCGGCGTCTCGATCGAACCGAGGATCGTCCTGATCACGAGCGGTACGCCGCAGCCCTGGCAGAGCGAATGGCCGCCGGTCAGGGAAGGAGAGGCTGTCTCCTTCCGGACGATCTCCTTGAGCCTGCTCATCGAGCGCTCCTCAGCCCAACGTAGGTCGGCGTCCCGTCGGCGCGCGCGTGCAGCGAGTCGAAGATGCCCTCGATGCCCTCCGGGTGGAGCTCGCGCCCGCCGAGCCCGTAAACGACACTGCGGACCCGAGCGCGACTGCCGTGGACGGCCGCGGCGATCTCGGCGAAGAGCGGAGGCGCGCCGCCCGGGGAGTCTGCCCGATCGAGCACGGCGATGTCCGCGACGGCGTGAAGCGCCTCGCGGACGGCGTGCGCCGGAAACGGCCTGAAGGCGCCGATCCGGAGCAGCCCCACGGGCTGGTGGCGGTCGCGCAGCTCGTCGACCACGTCCTTGGCGGTGCCTGCAGACGAGCCCATCAGCACGATCGCCCGCGCCGCGTCGTCCAGGCGGTAGCGCTCGAGCGGCTCGTAGCGGCGCCCCGTGAAGCCCTCGAGCTCGTGCACGAGGTCGTCCAGCACGTCCGCTGCGGCGGACATCGCGGCCACCTGCTGCTGCTTGAGCTCAAAGTAGTAGTCAGGCATCGCGAACGGCCCTTGGCTCGTGATCTCCGACGCGCCGAGCAGCGGGAACGGAATCTGGTAGTGGCCCACGAAGCGCCGGACGTCCTCGTCGTCGAGCAGCTCCACGGGCTCGGCCGAGTGGGTGATCGTGAAGCCGTCCAGGCAGACGAACACCGGGAGCAGCACGTCGGGGTGCTCGGCGAGCCGTGTCGCGAGGATCGTGGCGTCGTACGCCTCCTGCGCGTTCTCGACGAAGAGCTGGACGACCCCGGAGTCCCGGATCAGCATCGAGTCGGAGTGGTCGCAGTGGATGTTGATCGGGCCGGAGAGCGCGCGGTTGCCGAGCGCGCAGACGATCGGCGCACGCATCGCCGCGGCGATGTAGACGACCTCTGCCATCAGCGCCAGGCCCTGGGAGGAGGTCGCGGTCATCGTCCGGGCGCCGGCGAGCGCCGAGCCGATCGCGGCGCTCATCGCCGAGTGCTCCGACTCGACGTCAACGAGCTCGCCGGACGCGCGTCCGTCGGCGACGAACTGCGAGAAAGCCTGGATGATCGGCGTCTGAGGCGTGATCGGGTAGACCGGCACGACGTCGGGATCGATCTGGCGCATCGCCTGCGCCACCGCCTCACCGCCGGTCATGAGCTCCCGCATGAGGACCGCCTCAGACATCCGCGTCCTCCGGCACCATCTCGATCGCGGCTGTCGGACACATCTCGGCACAGAGCTCGCAGCCCTTGCAGAGGTCGTAGTCGAACCCTTTGAAGACCTCGCCGTCGACCAGGACGGCGGCATCGGGGCAGTAGAGCCAGCAGAGCATGCAGTTGACGCAGGCGGAGAGGTCCGCCCTGGGCTTCACACCCGTGCGCCAACCCCCGGTGCGCAGGCGCGGCGCGCCGTCTCGTACGACGATGCCGCCGGTCGCCAGCTGCTGCCAGGGCCTCAGCTCAGCCACTCGTATCCCTCCCGGACCGCCGCGCGGGCGCTTTCGGCGCCGGCCTTGCCGCCCAGCAGTTCGGCGGCCGCCTCCACTACGTACTCGAACGGAGGCTCGCGCAGCGCCGCGGCGAGCGCCCCGGCCATCACCAGGTTCACGTACGTCGTCCCGGCTTTCCCGGCCAGCTCGGCCGCCGGCACCGGCACGACCCGCGTGCCGTCGAGGCTCGGCGGCGCGTCGACGTCGGCGAGCAGGATCGTCCCCGGCCCGACACCGTCGACGACGGTCGGCTCTCCGAGGAGCGACGGATCGAGGACGACGACCGCGCGCGGCGCAGTGACCGAGTCGTGCCGCCTGATCGGGCGGTCGTCGATCCGAGTGTAGGCCTGCACTGGAGCGCCGCGCCGTTCCGGCCCGTACTCGGGGAAGGCTTGCGCACTCTTGCCGGCCTGTAGTGCGGCGTGAGCAAAGAGATGGGCTGCGGACTTCGCACCCTGCCCGGCCCGCGCGTGCCAGCGAATCTCGATCATCGCCGGCCCCCGAGGCCGGCATGGATCGCGCGGGCTGCGAGCTTCGCGTGTGCGACGGCCTCTACGACCGTCGCGCCCCCGTTGACCGCGTCCCCGCCTGCGTAGTACTTCGGATTGCCCGTCCGGCCCGTCTCGGGATCGACCTTGATCCTGCCGTGGTCGAGCTCGACGCCTGCGATCCAGCCGAGCAGGTCGCGCCGGGGCTGCTGGCCGATCGCGATCACGGCGGTGTCGGCCGGAAGGACGAACTCGCTTCCGGCGACAGGTTCGGGTCGACGCCTACCACTCTCGTCCGGTGAGCCGAGTTGCATCAGCGAGCACTCGATGCCGGTCAGGTGATGCTCACCGACGAAGCGTGTTGGGGTCGCGAGCCAGTGGAAGTCCACACCTTCACCTCGCGCCTCCTCGACCTCGTGGCGGAATGCCGGCATCTCGGCCTCGGTGCGCCGGTAGGCGAGCGTGACGACGGCCGAGCCCAGCCGGAGCGCCTCGCGCGCGACGTCGACGGCGGTGTTGCCGCCGCCGATCACGATCGTCCGTCGACCCACGGCCGGTGGCCGCCCGGTCTTCAGCGCCTCGACGAACTCCAGGGAGTGCCAGACCCCTGGCAGGTCGCTTCCGGGAAGGTCGGCCTCGACGTCCTTGCCGAGGCCCACTCCGAGAAAGACTGCGTCGGCGCCGTCCTCGATCCGGCGGAGCGCCTCCGGCGAGTCGATCGGCTCTTCGAGCCGGAAGGACACACCGAGCTGCTCCAGCAGCCGCGCCTCCTCGGAAAGCGGCTCGGAACGCTGGCGGTAGGGGGCAATGCCGTAGCGAACGAGGCCGCCGACTTCGGACCGACCGTCGTACACCGTGACTCGGTAGTCGAGCGCTGCCAGCTCGCCGGCGCAGACGAGGCCGGCAGGCCCGGCGCCGATGACGGCGATGTGCTCGGAGCGCTGCCGTCGCGGCGCCGGACGTAGACGGAATCCGTACTCGAAGGCGTGGTCGGTGGCGTAGCGCTGGAGGGCGGCGATTGCGATTGGCCTTCGGCCCTCGTGGCTCAGCACGCAGTCGCTCTCACAGAGCACCTCGACGGGACACACGCGGGAGCAGGTGCCGCCGAGCAGGTTCTCGGCAAAGATCGTCCGTGCTGCGGCCGCGGGGTCTCCATGGGCGATCTCCGCGACGAAGGTGGGGACGTCGACGCCGGCCGGGCAGGCGGTCACGCAAGGGGCGGGTGCGTAGGGGCCACCGCACTCGAGGCAGCGATCGGCCTCGACGACGGCCTCGCCCGCGGAAAGCGGTTGGCGAAGCTCCGCGAACAGGTCGAGGGCCGGCGCGCTTGTCATGACCCAAGCCTCCCCGCGCGCGCGCGAACAAGCATCCGCGGGGGCGCTGAGCCGCCTTTCGGGATACCCGCAGGGCGAGGCCGCCGCAGCCTGCGGCGGCCTCGCGAGTGGCAGCTTGGGCCTAGCCGATCGGGACCTTGCGGGGCTTCTCCACGTGCAGCGGAGCTCGCACGGAGAGCACGCCCTGCTTGAACTCGGCGGTCAGCTTCTCTGTCTCGGCGGTCGGCGGGATCTCGAAGCGGCGCTCGAAGTGCCGCTCGAGGCGCTCGTGGAGACGGAAGAGCTTGTCCGGCTCTTCCTTCTCCTTGAGATCGCCCTTGATCGCCAGGACGTGGTCGCTGATCTCGATCGTGAGGTCCTTCTCTTCGAAGCCCGGAACCTCGAGCTCGTAAACGAACTCGCCGTTTTTCTCGTAGACGTCAGCGGCCGGCAGCATCGCCGGGTAGAAGCCGATGTCCTCGAAGAAGCGCGGGATCCGGCGCTGGAAGGCCTCCAGCTCCTGGAACGGAGTCCAGCGGGTGATGTTCATTCGCCACCTCCTTTCCGTGGCCAAGCATCGTGCCGGGCGTTCCCGAGCGCATCGGAGGCTGCGCCGATCCAGCCTGTGGGGAAGTACCGATGCCCGCCGTACTCGTGGCGGGCCTCGGTACTTTCTCCGTAGTCGAGATCGGCGTGAGCGCCGATGCCCGGCGCCCGGCGCCGCCCGATACTGACTGCTCGGAACGTGGAGGGAGTCATGTCGGTTGCTACACGTCGTCCGATACGACCTCGGCCGGGCGATCTCTGTCCGTTGCAGGATGCGGCCGGCCGGATCGAGGCCTGTCCCGGCCCCGGCTGTCCGTTTTGGGAGAGGGGCGTGGGCGGTCTCGACGGCGGCTGCGCCGTGATGCGCCTTGGCCTCGCGCTCGACCGTGAGCCCGGATTAGTTGCATTTCTGCTCCGCGTGCGGCTCGAGTTGGCCCTCCGCCGGCCTGTGTTCGAGCGTCCCGCGTCTCTCTTCTACCTGCTGCCACGACGACGGGCCCCCGCGCAGGCGGGTCGGCTGAGCGGGCAAGTTGCCGTCGATGCAGAGAAGGACATCCCGCAAGGCGCCGGGCTCCGAGACGGGCCCGAGCCCGGTTGATCGAGCCAGAAACGGGAGGCGTTCCTCGCGCTCGGCTGCTGCCTCGTCTGTTTCCGCAGGCTGACACGCTCGTCGTAACCGGCTGCAGTGGGATACTCGCCGTGCCGGACTCAGATCGGGGCGCGATGCGGTTGCTCATTTTCTTGCACGGGACGGCGATCATGCACCCAGGCGCAGTCGGTCGAAGGCGTGAGGAGCGTGTCGCTCAGGTACGCACGAGAGCCGACACCGCGCTGCACGACTACGCCGCGTACGTACCCGTCGACGGTGTTGTCGCGAAGCTCCAGCGCTGGCGAGAGCAGGACGCCCAGATCGATTACCTGAGCTCACACCGCAACCCGGCCGATGTCGCCAAGGACGCTTTCGTTTTGGAGAAGCACGGCTTCCCACCGGGCCGCGTCCTGGCCCGCGAGCCTGGCGAGAGCTACGGAGACGTCGCGGGAAGAGAGATGCCAGATGTCCTGATCGAGGACGATTGCGAGAGCATCAACGGCGCCGGCGAGATCACCTACCCCCAGATCCGGCGGGACTTGCGCGCCCGTATCAAGTCGATCATCGTCCCCGAGTTCGGCGGCATCGATCACCTCCCCGACTCGCTTGACGCGCTGCGGACCTTCGAGCCCTGACCCCAACCGTGCCGAAACGGTCTACGCGGATCACGCCAGCGGGCTCCGCGACGGGGCGCCGTGCCCGGTGCACGCGAACGGAGGAGACCTGGCAGGCGATCGGGCGCTACCCCGTCGACGTGCGCGAGCAGGTCGTGCCGAGGCGTCCGTTTACGATCGCGGGACTCACGTTCGAGGCGTTCCAACAGCTCGACTGGTGTCGCACTGAGTCCGTCCCTCGAGCAGTCTTCACCCACTGCGGGTCCCAGATCGTCCGCGACCACGCGCACGACGGGCTCATCGTCACCTTGCGCTGAACCCGCCGCCGGTTGGTGTGTGGGAAACCCGCAGGGCGGTCCGTGCTGGGACCGATGCGCGCCGGCGCGCGCGGGAGCACACTCGCTGCAACGCGGGAGGTGCACATGAACGTCGAGCACGTGATGACCAGGGGCGTCGTGACGGTCAACCCCGAGATGCCGTTAAGAGACGTCGCCAAGCTGCTGACCACACACCGCATCTCGGGGGCTCCGGTCTGCGACTCGAACGGCCGCGTCCTAGGGGTTGTCTCTGCTCGAGACATCCTCTTCCAGGAGCGGGGAGACCGGGAGCGCGCGGGCGCGTTGTACCTCGTCGCCGACGTGCGGGCCTATGAGGCGCGCGCCAAGAGCGACGCCAGGAACGCCGGCGAGGCGATGACCGCGCCGGCGGTGACCATCGAGCCGGAGCGGCGCGTCTACGAGGCCGCGCGCCTCATGCTCGACCGTGACGTCAACCGGCTTCCAGTCGTGCGCGACGGCGACCTCGTCGGAATCGTGAGCCGCGGCGATCTCGTCCGTGCCTTTGCGCGCTCCGATGCGCAGATCGTGCGCGAGATCACGAACGATGTCCTCGAGGCCGCGTTTCCGCTCGAGCCGGAGGTCAGGGTCGATGTGGCCGGCGGCGAGGTGACGCTCACCGGCGAGGTCGAGACGAGGTCCGACGCGCGCCGGATCGAACAGCTCGTCGCACGCGTGCCGGGCGTGATCTCAGTTGCCGACCGCCTTACCTGGCGGCTTGAAGACGAGGTCAGGGGACGTCAGCCGACGGGCGGCGAACGCTGGAGCCACTCGTAGAAGGCATCGCTCCCGTCAGGACTGCGGGCGGACGCACCGCTCTCGGTAGGCCGTAGACACGGTGGCAGCCGCGCCCCGCATCTCCGCGCGGAACGAAGATCTTCACGCGGGTCGTGGAGGACGTTCCCGTGGCCGACCGCGGACGCGGCCGGGCGGCAGCAGCGAGGCCGCTGCGAGCAGGGAGATCGAGACCAAACGCAGGGATGAGCGCTTCAGGTTCATCGGCCTAGCCTTCTGGCTCTTCCTGGTCGAGTCCGTCGCGGATGAGCTCGTAGACCTCAGCCCACGCCGTGCGCTCGTCCTCGTCGGACGAAGGGCGCTCGAGTCGCGCCTTGAGCGCCAGCACGAGCTCGGCAGCGTCGCGGCGCCGACCGAAGTCGATCGAGAGCCGGTCGAACAGGCACCCCGCGGGGACGACCGCGCCGCCGGGCTCCCAGAAGGGGCACCGCTCCCGTGGGCATTCGACCGAACGACCGATGGCCTGCTCGAGCGGGCACAGCCTCCCCGGCCGGGAGGAGGTCTTTGGAGGATCGACCGAGACGCTGTCCATGGCGTTCACGCGTGACCCCGCACGAACGAGGATGGCAGAAGGCGCTTTCGACGCCATCGGTTTGCCTTCCGATCGCGGCTGCGGCGAACTACTGAGCCCAATACCTCGAGGCGGCGGCAGGGGCAGCCGCCCGCAGCGGCAAATCAGTGATTGCCCGGATGGCCGCGGCCGGTGCATGCGGCAAGCTCGGGCTGATTCGACCTCGAGGAGTGGTGGAGATGGCGGAGACACGACAACGCACAGGCCAGGGACGGGCCGGCGATCTCGTGGTCGTCACAGCTCATAGCCTCGGCGATACCGAGCGAATCGGCGAGATCCGCGAAGTGCTCGGCACGCCCGATCACGTTCACTATCGGGTTCTCTGGGAGGACGGGCGCGAGACGCTGTTCTACCCTTCGAGCGACGCGACGATTCGGCCGAAGTCGTGACAGGCCAGAAGCTAGTGGACGAGCTCGATCGCGCGGGAGTCCAGTACGAGCTGCTCCCGCATTCGCGCACCGAGAGCGCGGCCGCCGAGGCGGAGGCTCTGAGCGTCGATCCGCGTGACGTGGCGAAGACGCTTGTTCTGACAACCCCCGAGGGTTTCGTGCGGGCGGTTCTGCCTGCGACGGAGCGGCTCGACCTCCGCAAGGTGCGCGAGCTGCTCGGCACGAAGGAGATCGAGCTGGCCACCGAAGAGCAGATGGCAGAGGCGTATCCCGAGTTCGAGGTGGGCGCCGTTCCTCCGATTGCAGGCTCGAGGGGCGACCGCGTGCTCGTCGACCTCGGCCTAGGGAAACGCGAGTGGGTCGTGTTCGACGCCGGCGGCCACGAGCAGTCGGTACGCGTGCGCAGCGACGATCTCGTCAGGATCGCCGGCGCTCAGCTCGCCGATCTCTGTCGCGACTGAGCCTGCTCGAGCAGCCGGATCACCTCGTCGTCGCCGACCTGCGGGAAGCGTTCGTACCACAGACCCACGGCCATGAAGTCCGTCACCGTGTGCGGGCACACGAGTTGCGATGCCTCACGCTCGACGAGCTTGGCGCTATCAGCCGCCGCCACCGGCACCGCGGCCACGGTCTCGCTCGCGCCCCGGGCTCGCGCCCAGCGCAACGCCGCGATCATCGTCGCCCCCGTCGCCAGTCCGTCGTCCGCGAGGACGACGGTGCGACCGGCCAAATCCACGGGCGGACGGCTCGCGTGCAGCCGTCGATCGAGCGCCTCGGCCGCTCGGCGCGCGCGCTCGACCACCGCTGTGAGCATGTCGTCCGGGAGGTCGTCGCCCGCGCGGAGGTACGTCCCGTCACCCGGCGTGACCGCGCCCAGCGCGTACTCCGGCTGCATCGGGTGGCCCACTTTGCGGACGGCGACGACATCCAGCGGCGCGTTCAGCGAACGAGCGACCTCTGCGGCGACCTGAACGCCTCCGCGGGCGAGGCCGACAACGATGCACTCGTCCTTCAGCCGCTCCGATAGTGCTGCGGCAAGCTGCCGACCGGCGTCGAAACGGTCGCGGAAGAGCGGAGCCGCCACGAGCCATTCGGGAAGCTGGGCTTCGGCCTGCTTGTTCACGAGAGTCATCCTCCTCGAGCCGGCGCGGCCGGGCATCGGGAGGCTCGCGGATTTCCCGTGTGGCGAACTACAGACGCGCGCCGCGCAGCGCGGCCCGGACGGCGGCGGGGCGGAGCGTCCCGAGCAGGAGGGCGAGGCCGGCGAGCCCCACGAGCGTGTTGACGAGCGTCACCCCGACCTGCATCCCGATCGCGAAGGAGAGCGCCGAGGCCGCGGAGACCACGCTGTGGAGCACGTAGACGACGAGCAGCTGCTGCGTGCCCGCACCACCGGGCGTCGCCGGCACGAGCGTGGAGAGGCCGCCCGCGACCACGACGATGGCCGCAAGCGGGAGGGTCGCCGGCAGTCCGAAAGCGGCGAGCATCGCGAAGGCGACCCCGAGGCGGCAGCTCCAGGCACCCAGCTGCGGGAGTGCGACCCCGCGGAGGTAGGCTCGCGGCGTGCCGAGGATCGCCCCGCCCCGCCGAAGGTGGGTGCGGAGGCGGCTCGAGATCCGCAGCAGAAGGGCGGCGAACGCGAAGGCTGCGACGGCGGCGAGGACCGTCCAGGGCGACGGGTGTGGGAGGGCGGGAACGACTCCGAGCGCCCAGGCGCAGACGAGGAGCGTGCCGCCGATGAACGCGTCGAAGACGAGGATCACGGAGCTGGACGCCGCGATCGTCGGGAGCGAGGTGCCGTGCAGACGCAGCCGCAGCAGTGCGACCTTCACCGCCTCGCCCGCACGCGCCGGCGTGTAGGCGTTCGCTGCGACGCCGGCCGCGTAGGCGGCGCCGACCTCGACGAGGCGGATGCGCTTGCCGGGATAGGCCGCCCTGAGGACGTTTCGCCAGGCGGTCGCCCGAAAGGCGAGGTTCGCGAGCTGGAGGCCGAGCGCGACCGCCAGCCACTTCGCGTCGAGCGTGGCGAGGCGCTCGACGGCGGCGTCGAAGGAGTGGAGCACGGACGTCACGACGACTCGAGCGCGCCGGCGAGGGCGAGGTTGTCGGTGATCAGTCCCTCCACGCCGAGCGAAGTCAGCTCCCGCGCCCGCTGCACCGTATTGACAGGCCAGCTCATCACGACCGCGGCGAGCCGGCGCAGCTGGGCAGCCGTCGAGGCGTCGAGCAGCCGCTCGTGGACTGAGACGCCGTCCAGCCGCCTGTCGCCGAACCGGCAAAGGAGCCGGCCGAGCTCCCGGCGCGAGCCGACCGAGTGGACGACCCTCACGCCTTCGCGGCCGGCGAACGGCTCGAGCAGGGGCCAGCTTCGCGCGCAGACCGTGACGGGCCGGTCATTCCGAAGCTCAGCGAGGACGAGCTCTGACAGGTGGGGATTGCGTCCCTTGAGGTCGAGCACCAGCTCGGTGCGGACATCGGCGGCGTCCAGTAGATCGCGGAGCAGGAGCCTCGGCGCTCGGATGTTCGCAAGCTTCCACCGGTCCCACAGGATCGGAAGCGGCCCCAGCGTCTTCAGGTGGCGAACCTCGAGGCGTCCCCGCCACAGGCGCACGTCGGCTTCGACGAGCTGAATCCCGAGCTCCTCGGCCTTGCGCAGCAGGGGCAGGTCGTTGCCCGCCCGATGGGCGATCACGCGTGCCATCGGCTCTTGAGGGTAGCGGCATGCTGACGATCAGCCGGTGCGCGACCAGACCGATCAGGACGACCGCGAGACCGGCGAGGACGTCGACGACGTAGTGGTTCGCGGTCAGGACGACGGCAGCTCCCATCGCGGCGGGCCCGAGCACGGCAAGCGCGCGTAGCCAGACGTTCGTGGTCGCTCCCCAGACGGCGATGCCCACCAGGACGTTCCAGCCGAAGTGGAGGCTCGGGAACGCGGCGTACTGGTCGGTCAGCCCGGGCGGCTGGAACGTCCGGTAGGAGCTCGAATGCAAGGTGACGGTGTCGACGAGCGCCGGATCCGCGAGCCGCGGGGGCGCAACGGGGAAGAGGGTGAAGAAGAGGAACCCGATCCCGGCGGAGACGAGCATGGCGTTGCGCAGCAGCCGGTACTGGTCACGGCGGCGGCGGAAGAGGAGGATCGCGACCGTGATGATCACCGGCCAGTGGCCCCAGATGTAGACCCAGTTCACGAGGTCGGTCAACAGCCCGCTCGCGGCGACCGGCTCCTGGAGCGTCCGCTCCCAATCCAGGTATCTGGCGTTCTCGAACTGCATCAGCCGGTTGGCGTTCGCGTACGCTGCCGCCGCGCTGCCCGCGGTGAGGTTGCGGACGCCGAAGTACGCCAGAGCGGCCAGGGCGGCGAGCACAACCTCGCGGAGCGCATCTCGGTGTCCCGCCACCAGCCGAGCCGCCCGGATCCGGGCCGCGCCGGCCATCACCCTTTGACGACGCCGAGCGGCCGCAGCTGGACGACGCGGCGGGCGAGCCCGGCCCGCTCGACGATCGTGACCACCCGCTCCACGTCCTTGTACGCGAACGGCGCCTCCTCGGCCAGACCCTTGTTCGAGGGGCAGCGGACGACGATCCCACGCTCCCCGAGCTCTCGGCGCAACTGCCCGCCGGTGACCCTCTTCTTGGCCGCGGTCCGGCTCATCGTCCGGCCGGCGCCGTGGCACGTCGTTCCGAAGGAGCGCTCCATCGACCCGGGCTCGCCCGCGAGCACGAAGCTCGACGTGCCCATGCTGCCGGGGATGAAGACCGGCTGCCCGACGTCCCGGTACGCGGCCGGAAGCTCCTCGGAGCCGGCGGGGAACGCCCGTGTCGCGCCCTTCCGGTGGACGAGCACGAGCCGGCCGTGGTGAGTCTCGACCTTGGCGACGTTGTGGGCGACGTCGTAGACCTGCCGGGCGCCGTCCGCGGCGCTTGCGCCGAGGATCCGCCTCACGGCCTCCCGCACCTCGTGCGCCATCGCGTGCCTGTTGGCCCAGGCGTAGTTCGACGCCGCGGCCATCGCGGCGAGGTAGGCGCGCCCTTCCGGGGACGACTGCGGTGCGCATGCGAGCTGGCGGTCGGGGAGGACGATCCCGTAGCGGTGCTGGGCGGCGTCCATCCGGCGGACGTAGTCGGTGCAGACCTGGTGGCCGAAGCCGCGCGAGCCCGAGTGGATCAGCACGGCGACCTGCCCATCGATCAGGCCGAAGGCGCGCGCCGTCGGCGCGTCGAAGACGTGCGCGACTCGCTGGACCTCGATGAAATGGTTGCCCGCGCCCATCGTCCCCACTTGCCCGGCTCCACGTACGCGTGCCCGCTCGGAAACCGCCGCGGGGTCGGCGCCCGGCAGGCAGCCGCGCGACTCGGTGTGCTCGAGATCCTCCTCGGTGCCGACGCCGTGATCGTCGAAGAGCATGCGCGGCCCCTCGCGGAGCAGACGGTCGAACGCGGCGCCAGCGAGCCGAAGCTCGCTTCGCTTGCCGGTCCCTGCGGGGACGGCGCGGGAGATCTCGTGCACGAGGGGCTCAAGGCGGGGCCCGAGCTCGCTCTCCGTGAGCGGAAGCGCCAGCAGTCGCACGCCGCAGTTGATGTCGTAGCCCACGCCGCCAGGGGAGACGACGCCGTCCGGGAGCTCGGTCGCGGCCACCCCGCCGACTGGGAAGCCGTAGCCCTGGTGGATGTCCGGCATCGCCAACACCGCCTCGACGACGCCCGGGAGGGTCGCCACATTCTGGAGCTGGTCCAGAGAACGGTCGGTGATGATCGCGTCGAGCAGCTTGCGATCCGCAAAGACTCGCACCGGGACGCGCATGTCCGCCCGCGCTTCGGCGGGGATCTCCCAGAGCGTCGCGTCGAGCTGCCGGAGGTCCCGGAACGAGGGAGAGAGCTCAGTCGCGGGAGCCGACATCCCGACTCCGCGTGAGGTGCCGGACGAACCAGTCGCGTGTGAGGGCCGCCACCTCTTCCAGCGCTCCCGGCTCTTCGAAGAGATGTGTCGCGCCCTCGACGACCTGCAGCTCGGCCTCGCAAGCGAGCATCCCGAGGGCGATCCGGTTCAGCTCCAGCACGACATCGTCGCGGGCGCCGACGATCAGGAGCGTGGGCGCACGGACGTCGGACAGATATGGCGCTGCGAGGTCCGGGCGGCCGCCGCGCGAGACGACCGCTGCGGTACGGCGCTCCGAGGCCGCGGCGCAAAGCGCGGCCGCGGCTCCCGTGCTGGCGCCGAAGTAGCCGATCGGCAGCTCGTGGAGGTCACGTTCGAGCGCCAGCCGGCGCGTGGCCGCCCGAAGTCGCTCGGCGAGGAGCTCGACGTCGAACACGTTCCGCCGGTCCTCCGCCTCTTCGGGCGTGAGCAGGTCGAAGAGGAGGGTCGCGAGCCCGGCCCGGTTGAGGGTTGCCGCGACCTCCAGGTTGCGTGGGCTCAGGCGGCTGCTCCCGCTTCCGTGGGCAAACACGACAAGGCCGGCCGCCTCGGCCGGCACGGCCAGCGTCCCGGGCAGCTTCGAGCCCTCGATCGGGACTGTGAGCTCACGCCGCTCCGGCGGTGCAACGGTCTCTGCGCTCACGCCTCGGGTCAGATCGACCATGCCTTGATGGTGGCCCGCCCGGCTTCCGCTGCCATCGGCGAACTCGCCGATCCGGCTTCGGCGAAACACTGAGCGCCGTCAGCGGCGTGCGACCTTCGCGGCCTCGACGATCAGCAGGGGCACGACGGAGAGGCCAAGCACGAGCGCGAGCTCGAGCGGCCCGAGCGCCTCTGTGCCGGTCAGCTCTCGGCCGACGGGAAGGTAGATCGCTGCGGCGACCAGGATCACCGAGCCGACCACGGCGAGGAGCAAGGCGACGTTCCGGCTGCCGCGCCAGGCGGGGCGCGTAGGGGTTCGCACGGAGAACACGAAGATGAGCTCCGCGAGCGCAACCGTGGCGAACGCCATCGTCTGGGCGGCACCGGGATCGAGCTCGCGCCCCGCCAGATATGCCCCGGTCGCGACGAGACCGACGGCGAGGCCGGCGGCGCCCAGCACAAGAGTGAGCTCGCGGCCAAGCAGGGTGCGCGCCCGCGCCGGCGGGCGCCGCATCGTCTCGCTCGACGCCGGATCGCGCGCAAGGGCGATCGCAGGCAGGCCGTCGGTGAGCAAGTTGACGACGAGGACTTGCACGACCGTCATCGGCGCACCCAGCCCGGCCAGCACCGCGACGGCGAACAGCACGACCTCCCCGGCATTTGCCGAGAGGAGGAAGGCCACGAAGGTCCGGAGGTTGTCGCCGATCCGCCGGCCCTCTCGAATTGCGGCGACGATCGTCGAGAAGTCGTCGTCGGTGAGGACGACGTCTGAGGCCTCCCGTGCCGCCTCGGTGCCCGAGAGGCCCATGGAGATGCCCACGTCGGCGCGACGGAGCGCGGGCGAGTCGTTGATCCCGTCGCCGGTGACCGCGACGATCTCGCTCCGGGCCTGAAGGCGCTCGACCAGGTTGAGCTTTTCCGCCGGCTCGACGCGGGCAAGCACCTTCGGTTCCTTCGCGCCGTCCGGAATCCCGACTTCTCGCGCTACCGCGTCCGCGGTGACCGGATGGTCACCCGTGACCATGATCACGTCGATCCCTGCGCCGTGGGCCGTCTCGACGGCAGCCGGCGCGGCCGGCCTGACGGGATCCTGGAGGCCGACGATCCCGAGTGCCGCCAGGGACTCCTCGGCCGCCTCGAGCGGCCCCGAGCCGTCCGTGAGATCTCGCTCGGCGACGGCGAGGATCCGCAGCCCTCGCCGTCCCCATTCCTCCGCAATCCGCTCGAAGCGCTCGGCCTCGACTTGGTCGAGCTCGCAGCGGGGGAAGATCGTCTCGGGCGCGCCCTTGACCACCAACCTGTGGGGACCGCGCGCGCGTGCGTACAGGACCGTCACCCGACGCCGCACTGCGTCGAACGGCAGCTCGGTCAGCCGTTCGTGATCAACCGGCGTCTCGAGCCCCGCCGCGCGTGCGGCCCGGAGGAACGCTGTGTCGATCGGATCGCCGGCGGTCGACGCGAGCGCGCCGGCGGAGAGCAGCTCGCGCCGATCGCGCCCGGCCGCCGACTCGACGGCCGTCACCTCGAGCTCGTTCAGAGTCAGCGTCCCGGTCTTATCGGTGGCGATCACCGTGGTCTCACCGAGGGTCTCGATCGCAGCCAGGCGTCGGACGATCGCTCCCCGTCGTGCCATCGCGGTCGCGCCTTGGGCGAGGGCGATGGTCACGACCGCGCCGAGTCCTTCGGGAACCGCGGCAACCGCTACGGCGACGCCGACGAGGAACGACTCCTCGAGTGTCTCGCCGCGCGCGTACATGGCGGCACCGAGAAGGAGGGTGATCGCTCCGCCGGCGACCGCGAGCCGGCGGGACAGGCGGGCCAGCCGGCGCTGGAGCGGCGTCGGCGGCGGCTTCGCCGCCGAGACCAGTGCGGCGATGCGCCCGATCTCCATTGCCGTGCCCGTCGTGACGACGATGCCACGACCACGGCCACGCGTGACGGCGGTCCCCGCGAACACCAGCGAGGCTCGCTCGGCGAGAGGCGCGCCTTCCTCGACCGGCTCGACGCCCTTGTCGACCGGGATGGACTCACCGGTCAGCGCCGACTCATCGACCGCCAGCGTGGTTGTCTCGGCAAGCCGGGCGTCGGCGGGGACCCGGTCGCCGGCCTCGACGAGGAGCACGTCGCCGGGCACCAGCTCCCTGGCGGCGATGCTGCGCTCACGTCCGTCCCGCACGACCAGCGCGCGGAGGTCGACGGCCTCGCGGAGCGCGAGGACAGCGCGCTCCGCCCGAACCTCCTGCACGAAGCCGAGGCAGAAGTTGAGGACGACGATGGCAGCGATCACAGCCGCCTCGAGCCCCTGGCCGATGCCGGCCGACACGGCGGCCGCGACGGCGAGCAGGACGACCAGCGGGTCGGCGAGCTGCCGGACCGCGACGGTGAGGTAGTTGGGCCGCGCCCGAACGGCGAGCTCGTTCGGCCCGTACCGCTCGAAGCGGCGTCGAGCCTCATGCTCGCTCAGTCCCAGGTCGAGGTCGGTGCGCAGCTGCGCGGTGACGACCTGCGGCGGAGCCGCGTGGGGAGTCTCGGCGCTCACGCCGTTAGCTTGACCGAGCCGACGCCCCTGGGAGGATGTGGGAAAGCCGCACCACCAGTGGGCTCCGCCCCCGATGGCGGCACGTGCGACCCGGGAGAACCTGGGTGCACGGTGACCGCGATCCAGCCCCAGCTCCGGCCGGAGCGCGCCTCCCCGGGCCTCTCGTCCACCGAGGCGCGCCGCCGCCTGGCCGAGTTCGGGCCGAACGTCCTCGCGGAACCCGCGCGTCCGTCACAGCTGCGGCGCTTCCTTTCCCAGCTCGGGCATCTGTTCGCCCTTCTGCTCTGGGCGGGAGCGGTCCTGGCGTGGATCGGCGGCATGCCGGAGCTCTCCGCCGCGATCGTGGTCGTCGTCCTCGTAAACGCCGCGTTTGCGTTCGTCCAGGATTACCGGGCCGAGCGCGCGACCGAGGCGCTCCGCCGCGTACTGCCGGCGCTGGCGCGCGTGAAGCGCGATGGCGAGGTCATCGAGGTCCCGGCCGAGCAGCTCGTCCCAGGCGACCTACTCCTGCTCGAGGCGGGAGACCGGATCAGCGCCGACGCCGACCTCCTCGTGGAGGCCGAGTTACGCGTCGACAACTCGACGCTCACCGGTGAGTCGCTTCCCGTCAGGCCCGACGCGCGGGTCTTCGCGGGGACGCATGTCGTCGCCGGTCGTGGCGAGGCGCACGTGACGGCGACCGCGATGAAGACCGAGTTCGGGAGGATCGCGCAACTCACCCAGGAGGCGAGCGAGGACCCGAGCCCGCTCGAGCTCGAGCTGCGCCACGTCACCAAGCTCGTCGCGCTCGTCTCGATCGGCATCGGGACCTCCTTCTTCTTCCTCGCCGGCGCCCTTGGGATGAGCTTGAACGAGCGCTTCGTCTTCGCAATCGGGGTCATGGTCGCCAACGTCCCGGAAGGGCTTCTGCCGACGGTGACGCTCTCGCTCGCGCTCGCGACTCAGCGCATGGCTAAGCGCAACGCGCTCGTCCGGCGCCTGTCCTCGGTGGAGACGCTCGGTGAGACGACGGTGATCTGTACCGACAAGACCGGCACGCTGACCGAGAACGAGCTGACTGTGCAGCGCGTTTGGACACCGACGCATGAGCTGGACGTCGAGGGCGTCGGCTACGAGCCGTTCGGACGGTTTCGGGAGGCCGGACAGATCTTCCACCCGGCAGAGATCGCTGAGCTCCTACGGGCCGGGTTGCTGTGCAACGACAGCCGCCTCGTCTCGACCGAGGCGGGGTGGAAGGTGAGGGGCGACCCGACGGAGGGCGCGCTCGTCGTCCTGGCCGAGAAAGGAGGCCTCCGCCAGGAGCAGGAGACGGCGCACGCGCCGCGTCTCGAGGAGCTGCCTTTCGACTCCCGTCGCCGCCGGATGACGACGCTCCACCGGACAAACGGCACGCGCGTCGCCTACGCGAAGGGAGCGCCGGAGGAGATCCTGGCGCGCTCGAAACTGACGCCCGCGGACCGGCTTCTGGCCGCGCGCGCCGCCGCCGAGCTGGAGCGCGACGCGCTTCGTGTGCTCGCGCTCGCGCGGAGGGTGCTGCCGCCGGGCTGTCCGCCCGATGCGGACGCCGTCGAGCGGGACCTGGAGTTCCTGGGCCTCGTCGGGATGATCGATCCGCCGCATCCCGAGGTCCCGGATGCCGTCGCGCGCTGCCACGCGGCCGGCATCCGGGTCGTGATGGTGACGGGCGACGCCGGGCCGACCGCGGAGGCGATCGCCAGACGCATCGGCCTCGTCCAGCGGAGCGCGCATGTGATCACCGGCGAAGAGCTCGCCCACCTCGGAGACGACGAGCTGGGTGAGCTCCTCCGCGAGCGGGACGTGATCTTCGCTCGGATCGACCCGGAGCAGAAGCTTCGTCTGGCCGCGTTGCTCCGAGCGCAGGGGGAGATCGTGGCGATGACAGGCGACGGCGTCAACGACGCGCCCGCGCTGAAGGAGGCGGACATCGGCGTCGCGATGGGTCTGCGGGGGACCGACGTCGCCCGCGAGGCAGCGGACATGGTCCTGCTCGACGACAACTTCAGCTCCGTCGTCGCGGCGGTCGAGGAGGGGAGGGCCGTCTACGACAACATCCGCCGCTTCTCGGTCTACCACTTCTGCTCGAACGTCGGCGAGCTGATCCCGTTCCTCGTCTGGGGCGTTTCGGGCGGGGCGATCCCGCTGCCCCTCGTGGTCATGCAGGTCCTGGCGATCGACCTCGGCACCGACATGCTCCCCGCGATCGCGCTCGGCACGGAGCGTGCCGAACCGGGGACCATGACAAGGCCGCCGCGGCCTCGCACCGAACGCTTGCTGAGCCTGCGCGTGCTCTCGCAGGCCTACGGCTTCGTCGGTCTTTTCGAGGCCCTGGCCGGGATGACGAGCTTCTTCTTCGCTTTTCTCCTCGGCGGCTGGCGGCCCGGATCGGCACTCCCGTCGAGCGGGCCGCTCTACATCCAGGCGACGACGATGACCCAGACGGGCATCGTCATGGGCCAGGTCGGGGCCGGGATGTCGATGCGGACGAACCGCCGCTCGGTCTTCTCGATCGGCCTGCTCTCGAACCGGCTGCTCCTGGCCGGAATCGCCTTCGAGCTCGCCCTCGCCGCCGCCCTGATCTACGTGCCCGGCCTGAACTCGGCCTTCCACCAGGGCCCGATCGGGCCGTGGCACTGGCTCTTCCTAGCGATCTGGCCGCCGGTCGTGTTCGGCGCCGAGGAGGCGCGGAAGGCGATCCTCAGACGAGCGCGGTCGCCACGGCGAAGTAGACGATCACCGAGAGCAAGTCCTGGATCACGGTGGCGAGTGGGCCGGAGCCGTAGGCGGGGTCGTGCCCCAGGCGGGCAAGCGCATACGGCAAGGCCATCTCCACGAGCGTCGCGATCGAGCAGCTGACGCCGAGGGCGAAAGCCACGCTGGCAGGCGCGGCCAGCAGGCGCTCGATGGGCACGAGACGAGCCGTTCGCGGTCGAGGTCGAGTACCGACCCTCCGGCGATGTTCAGGCGAGTTGCAGCAGACCTCTGCGGGTGAGAGGATCGCGACCGCGGGAGCTCAGTGAGACTAACGAACCGCGAGACATGGACGTTCATCCACGGGATGGTGCTCGGCAGTTTCTTCCTGCTCGCGTTCGCAGGCGGCCTCGCGGGTCTCTGGAGCCTGCGCGCCGAGTACGTCACCGAGGCCGGCATCGTCGAGCGGCTTCGCAGGCTGAAGGTCGGCATCCCGGCCATGGCGATTGCATCGTGGCTGACGGTCATCACGGGCACGTGGATCGTCTATCCGTGGTATCGGGAGTCCCTCGCAGGGGAAGACCGCTCGGGCTGCGAAGGCGCGAGCGTGCCTGGAGACGAGTGCTCGCCTCGCGACTTCCTGCTCTCGAAGGTCTCCGGCGATACCGAGGACTGGCACAAGTTCGGGATGGAGTGGAAGGAGCACATCGCCTGGATCTCGCCGATGCTCGCCACCCTCGCGGTCTTCCTCGTCTTCTACTACGGGCCTGCGCTCGCCCGAAACCGCATGGCCCGGACCCTCATCCTCGTCGTCTTCGCCGGCAGCTTCGCCGCTGCGGCGATCGCGGGTCTCTTCGGCGCGCTGATCACGAAGACGGCGCCGATCATCTAGGAGTAGAGCCGTGAGCGAGACCGTCCAACCAGCAGCGCTCCCGGAAGAAGATCGGCCGACCGGGCCAGTCGCCGCCGCGGTGCTCGCAACCGGTATCGGAGCCTTCGTCCTCGGGCTGCTGACGACGCTCAGCGAGGCGAGCACGGATGTCCACGACTTTCTCGAGTTCAGCGACGACGTCGGCCCCCTCTCCGGCAAGACGATCCTGGCCGTGATCGCGTATTTCGGCTCCTGGGCGATCCTCCACGGGCTGTGGCGACGGCAGAACCCGGCGCTGCGGCCAATCCTGATAGCGACCGCCGTCCTCGTCGCTCTCGGGATCCTGGGGACGTTCCCGACCTTCTTCCAGGCGTTCGCCTCCGAATAGGGGCAGCTTCCTGGACCGCGGCGTGACGGTCTGAGCCGCTGATCGGCGCTGGACATGCGTGCCGCATCGCGAGTAGGCGGTCCGGTTTCTCGTCCTGCGCCTTAACCACAACCGGCGATCAGCGCCTTCCCCGATGTCACGCCGCAGCGGACGCGCGACGCTTGCGTGGCTTCGGAAGGAGGTGGTTCTCGTGCCTGCTGACATCCTCATCTACGCGGGCGCGCTGATCGTCTCGCTTTGGGGTGTGGCGCACCTGATCCCGACGGGATCGGTGGTTGCCGGCTTCGGGAGCATCTCGCTCGACAACCGGCGCGTGCTGACGATGGAGTGGGTGGCCGAGGGCTTGACGATGCTGTTCATCGGCGCACTCCTCGCAGCGGTGACGCTGAGCGCGGGTGCGAACGACTCGGTCGCCGTGCTCGTCTACCTGATGGCGGCGGGTCTGCTGGCTGGGATCGCCGTGCTGACCACGCTCACCGGCGCGCGCACGCCGGTCGTGTGGTTCAAGGCCTGCCCGCTTGTGCTGGCGACCGTGATTGCGCTGCTTCTGGTCGGGAGCGCGCTGTGAGCGGCGCGACCTTCCTTGCGTACGTAGACGCGGTTCCGGGACGGCTGTATCCGCTTGTGGCGACGCTGCTCGAGCTGGCCGGTCGCGGTCACACCGTCGCTGTGGGCTGTGGGATCGACGACGTCGAGCGGCTGCGCTCGCTCGGTCTGGAGGCGCGCTCGCTCAGGCGTGAGATCGAGCGTTTCGCGCCCGACGACTGGCGGGCGCGGACACGCTTCGGCGCCCTCAGCTCCGGGCTCGCCCAGTTCGGCGAGCGGGCGCCGTCCCAGCTGCGAGATCTTGCCGACGCGATCGAGGTCGAGCGGCCCGACGTCCTCTTCGTCGACGAAGGCGCCTGGGGCGCCGCTGCCGCGGCCGAGCGCTCCGGCCTGCCCTGGGCCTTCTCGATTGTGTCGCCGGTTCCGCTGCCCTCACGCGAGGCGCCTCCCTTCGGGCTCGGGCTGACGCCGCGTCACGACCTGGTCGGCCGGGTGCGCGATCGGCTGGCGAAGCGGCTGACGCTCGGGACGCTCGAGCGGATTATCGCCTCGCACATGAACCCCCTCCGGGCCGAGCTCGGGCTGCCGCCCGTCAAGACGATCTCGGACGTCTACCTGGCCGCCTCGGCCGTGATCGCCTATACGGCCGAGCCGTTCGAATACCCACGCTCCGACTGGCCGGCCAAGCTCCGGCTGGTCGGCCCCGGCCTCTGGGAGCCGCCGGCCGATCCGCCCGCCTGGCTCGAGGAGCTGCGGCGGCCGCTCGTGCTCGTCACCTGCTCGACCCTGTTCCAGAACGACCGCCGACTGGCCGAGGTCGCCTGCGCGGCGCTCGCCGGCGAGCCCTACGAGGTCGTCGTCACGACCGCCGACGTGGATCCGGCCGGCCTGCCGGCGGCTTCCAACATTCGGATCGAGCGCGTCCTGCCGCACTCGCCGCTGCTCGCGCATGCCGCTTGTGTCGTCTGCCACGCCGGCATGGGGATCACCCAGAAGTCGCTCGCCCACGGCGCCCCCGTCGTCGCCGTCCCCTTCGGCCGCGACCAGCCGGAAGTCGCCCGCCGCGTCGAGGTCGCCGACGCCGGCGTCCGTCTCCGCGCTCGGAAGCTGACGCCCGAGCGCCTCCGAGAAGCTGTTCGCCGCGCGATCGAGCGGCAACCCGGTGCCGAGCGCATCGCCGCCGCCTTCGCCAAGGCGGGCGGCGCCGCCGCAGCGGCGGACGTCCTCGAAGAACTGACCCTCGAAGGCGCGCAGCCGCGACGGCAAGCCGTAGCCACGCTGCCCGCGCTGAAGAGCCCGACAAGCAGGTGATCGCCGTGGCGCCGACCGAATCGGACCGCAGCGAGCCTGAGGAAGGAGATCCGCGATGACAACGATCAAGGACGCCGCATCCGAGTTCCTGGCCCACAAACGAGTCGCCGTCACCGGCGTCTCACGACACCCGAATGGCCACGGGAGCAACGTCGTCTACAAGCGCCTGCGCGAGCGCGGCTACGAGGTGTTCGCGGTGAATCCGAACGCCGACAAGGTCGAAGGCGATCGCGCCTACCACGATCTCGGCGCGATTCCCGGCGGCGTCGAGGCGGTCGTGATCGGCACCA
>JBOHAU010000061.1:0-4293 GCA_050698015.1 Gaiellaceae bacterium | reverse complement strand
CGACGAACGCCTCGCCCGCATCGAGACGGGCCTCAACGAGAGCAGCGGCGCGATCGTCTACCGCATCGAAGACGCGCAGGACCGCCGCATCTCGAGCGGCTAGAAACGCAACTCAGATCGCGCGAAGATCCAGGCGTGAGAGGTCTCACGCTCATAGTCGTCGTCGCGGCACTCGCGACGGCACCCGCCGCTTCGTCGAGGACGCACGAGAGCGCGACGCCGACGGGCAGGATCGCCTACGCCCCCAGGTTCTATCCCAAGGACAACTGGGAGATTTCACCGTGAACGCTGCCGGCGGCCGGTCCCTGAACCTCACGCGCCATCCGTGCAACGAGTGGGCTCCTGCTTGGTCACACGACGGCCGCTGGATCGCGTTTCTCTGCAGCAGCAACCTCGTCGTCATGCGGCACGACAGGCGCGCGCGTCGGACCGTCCTGAGGCTCCCGCCGCAACGAGCGGATGATCTCGCCTGGTCGGCCGACGATCGACAACTGGCGTTCGCGGGCGCCCAGGGCATCCGGGTCGTCAGTTCGGACGGCACGGGCTTGCGCCGACTGAGCCGGGGCCGCGACGCTTCGCCGACCTGGTCGCGTGACGGCCAGACGATCGCGTTCGGCCGGGAGTTGCGCGGGGTTTCACAGCTCCTACTAATGCGAGCGGACGGGACCGGGCACCACCGCATCGCCACGCGTGCCGAAAGGCCGGCGTTCTCGCCCAACGGCACCACGATCGCATTCTTGAGAAATGGCTCGATCTGGCTCATGGACGCAGACGGCGGCCGCCAACGACGGTTGCCCCGCGGCCCGAGGGCTGGCCTCGTCGATCTAGCGTGGTCGCCCGACGGTCGTTACCTCGCGTACCAGTACCAGCATTACGAGCTTCACGTCATTGCGCTCGACGGCACCTACCGACGCCTGCTGCCGTCGTACGGTGCGGACATCACCGGCATCGACTGGGGACCGACCCCTTCGTAGGATGCGCCGGCTGATCCTCATCGCTGTCGCCGGTGGGACGTTGGCCCTGGTGCCTGCCGCCGCACCGCACGACACCACTGCAAAGCCGACCGGGACGATCGTCTACTCGCACCGGTTCTGGCCTCGCGATTCGAGGATCGTCGACAACGAGGAGCTCTTCATCAAGACGCTCGGCGGTGGCCCTTCGGTGCGCCTGACGCGGAGTCCTCGCTGCAACGACGTCTTTCCTTCATGGTCTCCAGAAGGCAGGTGGGTTGCATTCGCGTGCGGCTGGGGCCCTTCGGCGGGCATCTACGTCATCGGCGCCGACGGCCGCGGACGCTGGCCCGCCGTCAAGGTGCCGAATCGGCGGATCGAAGGGACGGCGTGGTCGCCGGACGGTCGCAAGATCGCCTTCGGGGCGCGCGGCATCTGGATCGTGAATGCGGCCGGCGGGGGTCTGCGACGCCTCACGCGGGGAGATGACTCCTCACCGACTTGGTCGCGCAACAGCCGGTCGATCGCCTACGAGCACGCCGGCGACGTCTTTCTCATGCGGGCCGACGGCACGGGACACCGACGGCTCGTACGGAGAGCTGACAGCCCCGCGTGGTCGCCGGACGGCCGCCGGATCGTGTTCCTGAGAGGGCTGGACATCTGGATCATGGACGCCGACGGCGGCGGACAGCACCGCTTGCGCTGTTGCCGTCCAGCAGGCGTTGCGGACGTCGAGTGGTCACCCGATTCCGGCTATCTCGCCTACGACGGCGGGAGCGGCATCGACGCAGGCATCCACGTGATGCCTGTAGAGGGCACGAGGGGCCGCTTCGTCGCCGGTGGAGAAGAGGTCCAGGGGTTCGCCTGGACTAGGTGAAGCCGAGAATCAGCGCCGACGTCAGCGCCCAGAGCGCGATCGTCGCGAGGATCGGGACGTCCGTCAGCAGAACGTTCTCGGGCTCCTCGCCGAGATCCTCGCGGTGCATGAGCATCAGGTAGCGGAACAGGCCGAAGACGACGAACGGGATCGTCGCCATCATCGCCGAGCCCTCACGCGCCTCGAA
Organism: Gaiellaceae bacterium; assembly: GCA_050698015.1. GTDB lineage: Bacteria > Actinomycetota > Thermoleophilia > Gaiellales > Gaiellaceae > JACDAN01. The sequence continues at coordinate 2,279 of JBOHAU010000061.1, read as the reverse complement.
CGTATAGAGGGAGTACGCGACGATCGTGCAGGCGGCGACGATCGAGACGAGCTGGTCGACGAGGGCGAACGAGTAGCCGTCAAGCACCGCACGCCCGCCGCCGTTCGCCGCCGTCGAGACGAGCTCGCCCCGCCGCTTCGCGAGCGCGAGAAAGAGCGCGAGCAGCGCCGTGCAGACGATCAGCCACGGCGAGATCTGGACGTCGACCGCCTCGGCGCCAGCGGCGGCGCGGATCACGAAGAGCGCCGCGATCGCCATCACGTCGATCAGGACGACGTGCTTGAGCCGCAGGCTGTATGCGGCCTGGAGCGCCATGAACCCGCCCATGTAGGCGAGTGACTGCCAGCCGAACCACGCCATGATCCCGACGGCTGCGACCGCCAGCAGCGCCGCCACGGCCAACGCGCGTTCCGGCGCGAGCGCGCCGCTCGCGACGGGTCGGTTCCGCTTCGAGGAATGGCGCCTGTCTTCCTCCGCATCGAGCACGTCGTTGACGAGGTAGGCCGCACTCGACGCCGCGCAGTACGCCACGAATGCGGCGACCGCGGCTCCCCACTTCGCCGGCTCGTCGTACTCGGCGGCAAAGATCAGGCCGGCGAAGACGAGGAGGTTCTTCGGCCACTGGCGTGGCCGTAGCGCGACGAGGAGCGTCAGCTCCGGCCACCGGCCGGCAACGCAGGCAGCACGAGCTCGAACCGGGTGCCGCGGCCGGGCTTCGAGTCGAGCAGGATGTGCCCGCCGTGGGCGGTCGCGAGCTCACGTGCAATCGCGAGGCCGAGCCCCGTGCCGCCGCCGTCGCGCGACCAGAAGGGGCGGAAGATCCGGTCGATCTCGTCCGCCGGGATGCCTGGCCCCGTGTCCTCGACCGCGACCGAGATCGTCCCGTTCTCCTGGTCGAGCGCAAGCTCGACGCGGCCGCCGTCGGGCGTCCAGCGGAAGGCGTTCGCGAGCAGGTTGGAGATGATCTGCAGCACGCGGTCTCCGTCCGCGATGATCACAGGCCGCGCGCCGATGACCTGCCGGTAGTCGATCCCGCGCCGCCGGGCTTCCTCGGCAAAGGTCGTGTACGCGCGCTCCAGCAGGCGCCCCATGTCGACTTCCTCACGCCTCAGCGAGAACCGCCGGGTATCGAGCTTCGCGAGGTCGAGCACGTCACCGACCAGCCGCTCGAGCCTGGCCGCCTCCTCTGCGATCACGCCCAGAGATTCGGTTCGCGACGCTTCGTCCTGCGCGACGCCCTCACGGAGAGCCTCGACATGGCCCCGGATCGCAGTCAACGGCGTCCGAAGCTCGTGCGACACGGTCATGAGGAAGTTCCGTTCGAGCTCCTCCGCCTCCTGTAGCCGCGCGGCCATCTCGCCGAAGCTCGCGGACAAATGGCCGATCTCGTCGCGGCTCGTCACTCGCGGCACCTCGATGTCGTAGCGACCCTCCGCGATCTCGTTGGCGGCCTCGGCAAGCGCCTCGACGGGCTTCGTGATGCGGCGGCTGAGATACAGGGCCAGCGCCCCGGCCACGGCGATCCCGACGAGACCTGCGACCAGGAGCCGCTCGATCAACGTCGTCCAGCGGTCGCGCAGCTCGGCCGTCGGTTTCGCGACGACGATTGCGCCGAGAGGCGGCTCCCGCGGGCCGAGTCGAAGCGGCGACGAGACTGCCAAGAACTCCCGGCGGGCTCCCGGCGGCGTGAACTCGAAGGTGCGGATCGTTCCGTCCTTCCACTCGACCGTGTCCTCGGGAAGCGCCCGCAACCCGGAGCCCTGGCTGAAGAAGATCCGAAGCCCGACGTAGTAGATCTGGCTGCCGCTGGCTTGCTCGAACTGCCGCGTCGCGCGTGAGAGCCTGCGCAGGGTCGTGCGCTCGGCCCCGATCGCGCGCGCGGCCTGCTCGGCGTAGAGGGCAGTCAGCCCCCTCGCCTCGCGCCGCAGCTCCGCGCGTAGCCGGTCCTCCGTGTAGTCCTGGAAGAGACCGATCGAAATGGCGGTCGAGACCAGCCCCGCAAGCGTCGCGCCCGCGAGGAAGAAGGCCGGCAGCCGAAAGCGAAGTGAGCGGAACACGGGCGCCCTCTAGATGGACGATGCCACGAGATCGCCCGTTCGGGGCGCGAGCTGGCCGCTCTGGGGCTCGGCGGCGAGGCGTTGCCGATGCCAGAGGGCATCGGTGACGACTCGGCGGCGTGAAGCGCACGCGCCGGGCGGCGGCCCGCTTGCGGGCCGGTGGTCGGTGCGGGAACGGCCCAGACGCGTCAGATCGCGCATCCGGACGCGCGAGATCGTGCC
>JBOHAU010000060.1:0-12526 GCA_050698015.1 Gaiellaceae bacterium | reverse complement strand
CGGGCAGTGCGCCACATATCGGTCTGGTGCTGCGGGGTTGGTCTTCTTGTGGTCTTTGCCTCTACCGCTGGCGCCGGGTACGCTTGCGTGGTCAGGAGGGGTGCCGGAGCGGTCGAACGGGGCGGTCTCGAAAACCGTTAGGGGTGCAAGCCTCTCGAGGGTTCAAATCCCTCCCCCTCCGCTGCTCTCGCGTCTTAGTGGATCGTCACGGGCGTGCCGACCGGCATCAGCCGACCGAGCTCGAGGATGTCCTCGTTCCGCATGCGGATGCAGCCGTGCGAGACGCGCCCCGGAAGCAATTCGGGCCGGTCGGTGCCGTGGATGCCGACGAAGCCGCCGTCCGGCCAGTCCGTCAGCACCGGCGAGCGGGCGCTCGTGCCGAACGCGATCGGGCCGTAGACCGGGTTTCCGAAGCCGTAGAGCTGGTTGCGAATGAAGAACTCACCGCGTGGCGTCGGCCAGTGGGACACCCCGACCCCCACCGGCGCCCGGAAGGCGACCTTCCCGCGGCGGTAGAGCGTCGCCGTCAAGCGGCGTCGATCGACCAGGAGGCGCGTCCGGACCTCTTTCCAGTCGCTTAATGCCTTGCGCTTGACCCAGCCCGTCCGGTTGGCCGGGAGGATCGGCAGGCGGACCTTGATCCAGACGCCATGCCGCGTCCGTCGGCCCTCGAGCGTCTGGACAAGGTTCGTCGTCCCCTCCGGCGTCCAGCGGGCGAGCCCCGCGACAACGGCCGCTGTCTTCCGTGGCGCGCTGCGCGCCACCCCCGTGCGAATCACGAAGGCGTAGCGATAGAGCTCGTGCTGCTGGCTGCTGAGTACGAAGCTCTTCGGCTTGGGCCTCGGCCGGGGCTTGGGCGCGTGCAGCGTGACGTGGCGCGTCGTCGGCGCGATGCCGGGAGCAATCGCAGCGAGTGCGAAGACGAGTTCACGTCCGACGGTTCCGCTCAAGCGCTTCCCCGCGACAGGCGTAGGCGCGGCCCAGCCGACCGACGGCGTCGCGGTCAATCGCGCCGAAACCGAAGCAGGTAGCGCCAAGCAAGCAAGCGCAGCCGCAATCAGTGTGAGGTGCCGCCCCCCAGTCAAGCGCCCGAGAGGATAACCGACCTTTCGGCTATCTGATCGTGACGGGAGTTCCGATTCGCATCAGGCGATCCAGCCGGCGAATCGAGCTGTTCGGGAGCCTGACGCAGCCGTGCGAGACTCGCCCGGGAAGGATCTGAGGTTGATTCGTGCCGTGGATGCCGATGAAGCCACCTCCCGGCCAGTCCGTCAAGACCGACGAGCGCCCGTTCGTCCCGAACGCAATCGCGCCATAGATCGGGTCGGTGAAGCCCGTGAGCCGCTCGCGGACGTAGAAACGACCCGGCGGCGTCGGCCAGTGCGGCTCCCCCACGCCGACGATCGACTGGAAGATCGGCCGGCCGCGGCGGAAGAGCGTCGCCCGGAAACGGGCTCGATCGATGACGAGGTGGGTGTCGACCGAACGGAACTGGTCGACGACGTCGCGCGGAATCCATCCGGAGGAGCCGTTGGGCAGGATCGGCAGCCGGACGCGCAGCCAGTAACGCCCCTGAGCGTCGATCTTCCCGCCGAGGAGGTAGACGACGTGGGGGACGTGCTCGGGCGTCAGCTTGCGGAGGCGGGCGACGACCGGCGCAGAGTCGCTCGGGCGGGCGCCGGCGTTGACCGCGCGCAGCAGCGTCGCGGTCTGCGAGCGTCCGTTCACGTCGGAGAGCCCGAACGCACGGGCCGCGGTTCGGCCGACGTGGACGCGGAAGGCAAGCCGAGGCGCCGAAGACGATCCGTCGCTGGCCCGGAAGACGAGCTTCCATTCGCCCATCTGCCTCAGAGTCGGGCGCCAGCGGAAGACCGACCTCGCGGGCACGTCGCCGACCCGCTCGAGCTTGGCGCCTCTGGGAAGTCGGTCGGCCGAGATCACGACCGAAGAACCGAAGGGGACCGCAGACTCGAGGTTGATCCGGAACTCGCGGCCGACACCGGCGGCGAAGGCCGTCCCGTCCTCGGGCGTCGAGCCCTGCCAGAGCACTCCTTCGCTCGCAGGCGCGCCTCCCGGAGCCGCGAGCGCGCAGCCGGCGAGCACGGCGAGCAGCGCTCCTCGACGTCCGCTCTTTTTCGCCTCCGACTGCATGTGCTTCGACCCCCGGACTCGTGTAGCAGAGAGGGCGGCCCTTTTCGGGTCGCCCTCTCGGTTCTCGTCGGCTGGTTCGGTCGGTCTAGCCGGTGAACGGTGGCCGCGTGCGGGCCCTGACCCTGCCCTTCGCGCCCTTGCCCTTCTTGGCCTTCTTGACCTTCTTGGCCTTCTTCTTTTTCTTCGTCGGACCGTACTGGTCGATCGCGGCGCTCCTGTTGAGCACCCGGACGACCCGGTCGGTCGGTGAGACCACGCGCTTGACGCTGACTGCAGCGTCCTGCGCCGCCGAAGATGCATACCCCACTCCGCCAACCGAAGCGACGGTCAAGAGCATGACCGCTGTCAGAGCACCGACGAAGGCGACGCGAAGCGACCCCACGCGGGTGCGGCCGTCATTCCTGACGCGCGCCTCGAGCCGGCGCACGAACTCAGGCGACGGCTCGGGCCGGCTTGTCCTCAGCTCGGCCTCGAGATCGAACGGCTCGTGCCGTCTTCGCCAGTAACGCATTTTCATTCCCCCTGATTGCTTGCCATCCCTTACCCCCTACTACCGGGAGGCTTCGCGTTTCCTTACAGCGTCCGAATCTTCCTCGTCGAAGGTTGCGCGGAGACGACCGAGGGCACGGTGCAGTGCGACCTCGATCGCGTTCGTGCGCGCGCCGAGGAGCTCGGCGATCTGACGTGCAGTGAGATCCGCTCCGTAGCGCAGCGCGATCAGCTCTCGATCGCGCTCCTCGAGGGTGCCGACGGCGTGGCCGACCGTCAGGCGGCGGACGGTCTCCTCCTCCAGGTCGGAGGTCGTCGGTTCGTCGGGGGATTCGCTCGCGAGCTCGATTCGCGGGCCCCGTCCATCGACACAGCGTTTTGCGATCCCGAGCAGCCAGGCGACGGGCTCGCCCTTCTTGGGGTCGTAGCTCTTCCGGTAGCGCAATGCGCGCTCGAAGGTCTCGCTGGTGAGATCCTCGGCATCGGGGCCGTCCCCGACCCGGTAGGCGACGTAGGAGTAGACGCGGCGGATCAGGGGCTCCGGGTTGGCGAGAGGGTCGCGGCGCAGCATCAGTCTTCCCCGAACGTCCGCAGCTCCGGGCTGCGCGGGTTGAGACGACGGGCCTCTGCGAGGGCACGGCGCTGTTCTTGCCCGCTGCTGGCCTCGGCGAGGCGGAACCAAAGCTGCCAGTCGGTCGGCTCCTTCTCGATCGCTTCGCGGAAGCTCGCCCGTGCAGCAGCGAGCTTGCCGGCGGAGAGTTGCGCCTCGCCGAGTCGCTGCCACGGCTCGGACGACCATCGTGCCCAGCGCTTGGCCTTCCTCGCCTCGTCCTCGGCTTTCGCGTAGTCGGGTGGGGAGGAGTCGAGGGCTTCCTCGCTCGCCGTGTTCGCACTCGCGCCGACGAGGCCAACGAGCGCGATCGCGGCGAGCCCGATGGCGAGGGCCGCGCCGGCGATAAGCACCGGCGCGCTCAGAACGACCGGCGACGAACGCTCGGGGCGCAGCGTCAGCAGCGCGACTCCGCAGGCCAACGCCGGCACCGTCAGGCCGGTCAGCTCCCAGTCCCAGTCGACACCGGCATGGACGAGGTAGGCGGCGTAGGCGCCGACCGCACCCACCGCAAGCGGCGCTCGCCGGGCGCCGAACGCCGCCACGATCGGAATGCCGAGCCCGACGGCCAGGAGGACGAGCCCGACGAGTCCGAGCTCCGCGAGCGTCTCGAGATAGAGGCTGTGCGCGTCGCGGACGATGTGAGCCGTCGGCCGGTGGCGGTTCCAGTACTGCTCGTAGGTGCCTGCCCCCGACCCGACGACGGGATTCTTGCGGTAGTCGTCCCAGGCCACCTCCCAAAGCTGCGTCCGGTAGTTGCCGGAGAACGAGAAGAGGCGCCGCTCCAGTTGCTCAGGGTCGGGCGGCGGAGGTGCCTTGAAGGAGTCGTACGCGTCTTCGACGAGCCCCACCGGTCCTCCGAACTCGACGAGGACGGCGCCGCCCGTGCCTAGCGCGAGGAACGCCAGCAGGCCGGCGAAGGCGAGTCGGACCCGGCGAGGGGGATGAACTCGGCGCTCCGCGACCGCGAGCGCGCCTGCGAGCGCTGCTGCAAGGGCTGCGCACCCGAACAGGATCAGCGCCACTACACGTCCTTGGTCAACCGCCGCAAAAAGCGCCGCGTCGCGTTCGGTCAGGGCGTCGGAGGTGACGGCGACCCCGAGGACCAGCGCCGTCGGCACACCGACCGCGAGTGCCGCGACCATGAGTTGGAGGCGATGCGGATCGAACGCGAAGGCGGCCAGGAGCCCGATCCCGAGCGCCACCCAGGCGCCACGGCTGAACGTGAAGAAGACCGTGCTGACGAGAAGGGGAACGGCCGCGCCGGCGAGACATCGGGCGACCAGGCTCCGGTCGCGGGCGACGATGCCGAGCGCGAGCAGCGCGCCCATCGCTGCGAAGGCGCCCAGTCCGTTCCAGTAGCCCAGCGGCTCGGAGAGACGATACGTCGCGATCGGGTCGTAGGTGCCGAGCCGGTCCGGGAAGAGGCGCGTGGCCAGCCCGTAGCTCGAGACCAGGACGATCGCGGCGCAGGCGCCGCGAACGAGCGCAGGGGCGGTCTCGCGGCGTACGACGAGCAGCATCGCGGCCGCGGCGCCGACGTACGCCAGCATGCGGAAGCCCTCGAGCGCGGTCTGCACGGTGTTGTCCGTCCAGAGCAGCGAGAGCCAGGTCCAACCGGCGAGACCGGCGAAGGCGCCCAGAAAAGCGGGAGCGAGTGGGCCGGCGCGAAGCTCGGCGCGGCCGAGCAGGAGCCACGCCGCCACGATCCAGAGGCCGATGAGGGCCGTCCACCCCCAAGCGGGAGCGAAGTAGCCGCCTTCGGCCGCAGCGAGCGCGCCCATCCCCGTCGCCGCGGCGACCCCGACGACGATCGCGCCGGGATCCTGGAACGCGGTCCGGACACGCACCGCAGGGGCAGCGGCATCGGCCGCGTCAGCCATCGACGCTGGGGAACCGGGCTCCGCGCACCTTGTTCAGAGAGTACAACGGTGCTCGGGCGGAGCCGGAGAGCGGCTCAGGCGCCGTGGGCGGAGGCGTACCACCCGAACGTGTCGGCGATCCCGTCCTCCAGGGGAAGCTCCGGGCGCCAGCCGAACGCCTCGGCTGCAGCGTGCGAATCGATGGCGCTTCGGTCGAGCTCACCGGGTCGAAGCGGCTCGAGCTGCGGCTCGACGTCGGTGCCGGCGGCTCGTTGGACCACCTCGAGGAGCTCACTCACGGAGGTCTCCTTGCCCCAGCCGACATTGAAAGTTCCCGCGACCTCGCCGTCGGCGGCGAGCAGGAAGGCGCGCGTGACGTCCGCGACGTGGACGTAGTCGCGCGTCGGCTTGCCGTGGCCGTAGACGATCGGAACGTCTCCGTTCAGGAGCCGGTCGCTGAAGATCGCGACGACGCCGGCCTCGCCGTGGGCGTTCTGCCGCGGCCCGTAGACGTTGCCGAGTCGGAGGACGACGTTGGCAAGGCCCTGCGACCGGGCCTGGGTCGCAACGAATGCCTCGCCCGCGAGCTTTGACGCGCCGTAGGGAGAGAGGGGCTGCGCGACGTACGTCTCAGGCGTCGGGATCGGGGCCTCGTTGCCGTACAGAGCGCCGCCGGTCGAGGCGAAGAGCACGCGCGCCCCGAGCTTTCCCGCGGTCTGGCAGACGTTGAACGTGCCCCGGACGTTCGAGGCGAAGTCGAGGTCAGGGTTCACGACAGAGACCGTCACACTCGCTTGCGCTGCGAGATGGCAGATGAGGTCGGGGCCGAAGGCATCGAGGCGTTCCCCGAGCTTCGTCCCGTCGGCCACATCGAGCTCGGCCAGCTCGGCGCCGGCCGGCACGTTCTCGCGCTTGCCCGCCGAGAGGTCGTCGACGACGAGCACGTCGTCGCCGCGCTCGAGGAACGCGTTCGAAACGTGGGAGCCGACGAACCCCGCTCCGCCCGTCACGACGACGCGCATCGCTAGGTCGGCGCCGGCTGGCAGTGAGGGCAGTACCAGGTGCCGCGACCGGCCACTCTCGTCTTCGCGATCGCCGTGCCGCAGCGGAGGCACGGCTCCTCGTCCCGACCGTAGACACGGAGCTCGTCCTGCATCGAGCCCCGCGCGCCGTTCGGCGTGCGGTAGTCGCGGAGCGTGGTCCCCTGACGCGCGATCCCGGCGCGGAGCGCGTCCTTGATCGTGCGATGGAGGCGTCCGACCTCGGGGGCGGCCAGGCTGCCGGCCGGCGTTAGTGGGTGGATCTTCGCCAGCCAGAGCGCCTCGTCGGCATAGATGTTCCCCAGGCCGGCGGCTGCGCGCTGGTCGAGAAGCGCGGCCTTCACGGGTGCCCGGCGACCGTGAAGTCGCTCTGCGAGCGCCTTGGTGGTGAAGCCCTTGCCGAGCGGTTCTTCGCCGAGGCGCTCGGTCAGGTACGGGAAGTCCTCGCCCGGCTCGAGCAAGAGCCACGTGCCGAAACGGCGGACGTCGCGATAGGTGACGTCCGACCCGTCGTCTAGTCTGACAACGGCGCGTCGATGCGGATCGTCCTCGAGGCCTCCGTTTCGGTGATGCCGCAACGACCCCGTCATCCGGAGGTGGATCAGGAGTACACGACCGCTTCGAAACCGAAAAACCAAATACTTGCCGCGTCGCTCGAGAGCCTGAACGACCTCGCCGTGGAGCTCGGCCGCGACCTCGTCGGGATCGAGCGGACGCGTGACCCTGGGATCGGCGATCTCGACTCGCTCGAACCTCCGCCCCACGACCGCCGGCTCCAGGCTCGCGCGAACCGTTTCGACTTCGGGGAGCTCAGGCACGGCGCAAGCGTAGACGCCGCTCGCTAGGCGAGCGTGTCGAGGATGACTCCGCCCATAGTCGGCTGCTCGTCGGTGAGCTCGTAGGCGGCCAGGACGTCGGCCGCGGCCGTCTGCGCATCCGCCTCCGCCTGGGCGTGGACCTCTGCCAGCGTCTCGCCGACCTCGGCTCGGTCGCCTGGCTTCTTCAGGCAGACGACGCCCACGGCATGGTCGATCGCGTCGTCCTTCGTGACCCGGCCGGCGCCGAGGTGCATCGCCGCCAGTCCGACGGCGAGCGCGCCGAGGCGTCCGACGTAGCCGTCCCGCTCGGCCGTCACGGTCCGGACGAGAGGTGCCTGCGAGAGCGCGTCCTCTGACGGGTCGCCTCCCTGTGCCCGGATCCAGCGGTCGTAGGCCTCGAGCCCGGACCCTTCGCGCAGTGCAGTCTCGACACGCTCCCGTGCTTCTGCGGGCGGTGCGTCTTCGCAGAGCGTCACCAGGTGCGCCGCCGAAGCGACCGCGAGCTCGGTCAGGTCGTGGGGGCCCTCTCCGCGCAAGGTGGCGAGCGCTTCACGGACCTCGAGGGCGTTGCCGACCGCCTGCCCGAGCGGCTGGTCCATGTCGGTCAGCTCGCAGACCACCTTTCGGTCGGCGCGGCGCCCGAGCTCGAGCATCGCCTCGGCCAGCTCTCGCGCGTCCTCGATCGACTTCATGAACGCGCCGTCGCCGACCTTGACGTCGAGGACGATCGCGTTTGCCCCGGCGGCGATCTTCTTCGACATGATGCTCGCGGCGATCAGGGAGACGTTCTCCACCGTGGCGGTGACGTCGCGCAACGCGTAGAGCTGCTTGTCGGCCGGCACGAGCTCCGCCGTCTGGCCGATCACGGCCAGGCCGATCTCCTTCACCTGGTTGACGAACTCGTCGCGTGAGAGCTCGACGCGGAAGCCCGGGATGGACTCGAGCTTGTCGAGCGTGCCACCGGCGTGACCGAGCCCGCGGCCGCTCATCTTCCCGAAGGGGATCCCGCAAGCCGCGACGAGCGGCCCGACGACGAGCGACGCCTTGTCCCCGACTCCGCCGGTCGAATGCTTGTCGGCCACCGGACGCCCGATCTCGGCTTGCAGGTCGATCGTCTCGCCGCTCCGCACCATCGCGTCGGTCAGCGCGTGCGTCTCGCGCGGCGAGAGACCGCGGAAGTACACCGCCATGCAGAAGGCGGCGAGTTGGTAGTCCGGAACGTCGCCGCGGGTGAAGCCGAGGATGAGCTCGGAGAGCTCCTCGTCGGTCAGCTCACCACCGTCACGCTTGCGCTGGATGAGCTCGGCCGGGCGGATCAAGACTCGACGAACGGTTGGCCCGGAATCCCGCGCCTCGGAGCCTTCCCGCCGAGCCACGCGTTTACCGTGGCCCCCACGTCGGCGAACTCACCTGCGTGCACTTGGCCAGCGGCGTTTCGGCCCTCCACGTACGCCAGCAGGAGCGCGTGCTCCCGCGAGTGGTCGGTCGACGGCGTCGTCGGGTCGCAGCCGTGGTCGGAGGTGAGGATGAGGACATCTCCCTCGCGCAGCGCGGCGAGCAGGTCCGGCAGCCGCCGGTCGAAGTCCTGCAAGCAGCGATGGAAGTTGACGGGATCGTTCCGGTGGCCCCAGAGCTGGTCCGTCTCGACGAGGTTCACGAAGATGAGGCCGTCGTCGAGCTCCTTCAGCAAGCGTTCCGTCTGCGTGATTCCTTCGACGTTCGACCTCGTCGGATGGGACTCGTCAATGTCGACGCCCGCGAAGATGTCACGGATCTTCCCGACCCCGTGAACCTTCTGTCCTGTGTCCCGCACGAGCGTCAGGTAGTTCGGCTGGCGCGGTTTGAGCGACCAGTCGTGGCGGTCGGGCGTCCGGACATAGTTTCCCGGCTCTCCCTCGAAGGGCCGGGCGATCACACGCCCCACGGCATGTTTTCCGGTCAGGAGCTCGCGGGCGATCTCGCAACCGCGGTAGAGCTCGTCGAGTGGGATCGTGCCCACGTGGGCCGCGACCTGGAAGACGGAGTCGGCCGACGTGTAGACGATCCATTTGCCGGTCCGCTGCTGCTCCTCGCCGAGCTCGTCGATGATCTCGGTTCCGGAGGCCGCCTTGTTGCCGAGCACGCCTCTGCCGGTTCGGTGCATAAACGGGTCGAGGACGTCGAAAGGGAAGCCGTGCGGGTATGTCGGAAAGGGCTCGGCGGTGACCACCCCCATCATCTCCCAGTGACCCGTGGTGGTGTCCTTGCCCTTCGAGCGCTCGACGAGGCGGCCGGCGATCGCAGGCGCGCCGGGTTGCGGTGGACACCCTTCGAGCTCCTCGACGTTGCCGAGGCCGAGCGCCTCCAGGTTCGGAAGGTCGAGACCGCCTACGGCCTTGGCGACGTTCCCGAGGGTGTCGGACCCTTCGTCGCCGTAGTCGGCCGCATCCGGTAGCTCTCCCGCCCCCACAGCGTCGAGCACGATCACGCAGGCGCGTGGCACTGGGCCTCCTAGTGACCTCGATGTATGCCTGGGTCGCGAGAACCAAGCCAGGCAAGGACGCAGGGAGCATCCGGGCTAGATCGCCCGGATGCGACTGAAGACGCCGCCTGGCGCCGTGCTCTCGCGGGCCAGGCGCCACCCGAGGTTGCTAGGAGGCACACCATGCCGGGCTATTCTAGGGCGGCCTTGGAAACCGTTCTGGGACTCATCGGCATGGTCCTCTTCATCGTCGCGACGATCGCGCTCGCGGCCGCTATCACGTGGGTCGTGGTCAAGATCACGCCCTCCGGGCCGAGGAAGAAGCCCGAGCCCACGCCCGAGAGCTAGGACGGCGAGAGGCTAGACGGGCGAGAGCCGGAGGACGTCCTCGAGCGGCGTGTAGTCGAGCCCGTGCGCTTCGGCCACCGCCTCGTACGTGATCTTTCCTTCGATCACGTTGACGCCGCGGACCAGCGCCGGATCGTGCGCGATCGCCTCCCGAAGGCCCCGGTTGACGATTGCCTCCACATATGGAAGCGTCGCGTTCGTCAGCGCTTTCGTCGACGTGATCGGGACCGCTCCCGGCATGTTCGCCACGCAGTAGTGGATGACGCCGTCGACGACGAAGACCGGCTCCGAATGCGTGGTCGGCCTCGACGTCTCGACGCAACCACCCTGGTCGATCGCCACGTCCGCGATCACCGAGCCTGCCTTCATGCCCGCGACGATCTCGCGGCTGATCAGCTTCGGCGCAAGAGCTCCAGGGATCAGCACTGCGCCGACCACGACGTCCGCTTCGGCCACCGATTCCTGGATCTGCAGGCTGGAGGACATCAGCAGCGTCACGCGTGAGCCGAGCACCTCCTCCAAGTGGCGCATCCGGTCGATCGAGCGCTCGAGGATCGTCACCTCGGCACCGAGGCCGAGTGCGATCACAGCGGCGTTGTAGCCGACCATCCCGCCGCCGATCACGACCACCTCGCCGGGAGCCACCCCCGGCACGCCGCCGAGCAGGAGGCCGCGCCCGCCCAGCGGCTTCTCGAGGAACGTCGCGCCCGCCTGGGCGGCGAGGCGTCCCGCGATCTCGCTCATCGGTGCAAGCAGTGGCAAGGTGCGGTCGTCCGTCTCGACCGTCTCGTACGCGACGCAGGCCGCGCCGCTCCCGATCAGCGCCTGGGTCAGCTCCTCGCTCGCGGCCAGGTGCAGGTACGTGAACAGCACGTGTCCCTCGCGCAGGCGCCCGTACTCCTCGGGGAGCGGCTCCTTGACCTTGAGCACGAGCTCGGACTCGCTCCAGACGTCGTCGACGGTGCCGATCCGCGCGCCGACGGCCTCGTACTCGGCGTCCGCAAACGCGCTTCCCTCGCCCGCGCCCTGCTCGATCAGCACCGAGTGCCCACGGCTCGTGAGCTCGAGGGCACCGGCCGGGGTCAGCGCGACTCGGTACTCATCGGACTTGATCTCCTTCGGGACGCCGACGTTCATTCGGGGGCGTCAAGATACCGCTCTCGCCTTCCGCGGGCCCCGCGGCGACGGTCTGCCGAAGCTGCGCAGCCCTCGCCTCGTGGCGGTCAGTCGTCCGGTGAACCACAGCGATGGCGAGCAACGCGGCAAGCACGCTTGCGCCGTCGGTCACGACGGTGAAGAGAGAGGAGAACTGAAGCTCGTCGAGGGTCTCCGCTCGAAGGTAGATGCGGAAGTCGGCGTTGTACGCCAACGTGAGCAGGACCCATGCGGTCCACCAAACGCCGTAGAGCAGCGGCGGATCCTTCTGCTGCCAGGTGTCCCCCTGGTCGACGGGCGCCTCCGGATCACTCGCGCGCCAGACGTCGTTGATGACTTGCTTCGGCCGCCACAGGTTGAGGATGGGGACAAACCAACTCCAGATCGCAGTCCCCGTTGAGTAGCGGGGGTACTGCGCACCGAGCGGCACGATGTTGGCGTAGGCGCGGTGCAACCAGCGGATGAAGAAGATCGCCGCAAAGGCGTAGACCGCCAGCTGCGAGAACGCCACCACCTGCTGTCTCCGGTCACTCGCTTCGAGCTCCTCCGCGGTCACGAGCTCGGTCTCGAGGCGCTCGAGCAGGACATACTCACGCAGACCACTCAGGACCGCGATCACGTCCGCGGCGATCATCGTGACGAGCGCGACGCGAGCCCAGCGCGCACGCCGCCCGAGCGGGCGATACCGCTCGAAGCCGATGTCCGGCGAGCTCATGCGCCGGCCAGTCTCGCAACCAGTGCGCGTTCCTCCGGGCCAAACCACGGCGGTGAGCCGGCGAGCGCGTTCTCCGCGGCATGCAGTGGGTTCCTCGTCGCCGGAATGACGACGTCCACACGCTCGTCCGACAGGACCCATTTGAGCAGCGCCTGCGGCCAGGTCTCGACGCCGAACTCGGCCAGCGGCTCGAGCTCCTCCGGGCTCGGCATGGCTTCGAGCAGCTCGCCTTCCCCGAACGGCCGCATCACGATCACGGGTATCCCGAGCTCGGCGGCCAGCGGCAGCAGCGTCCGCTCGGCGGCGCGCTCATACGGGTTCAGGGGTAGTTGGACGGTTTCGAACCGGCCGGTGCGCAGGGCGTCGGCGACCTCGTCGAACGCAAACGGGCTGTAGTGCGTCACGCCGATCCGGTCGATCCGTCCCTCAGCACGCGCCTCCTCGAGCCACCCGACGTGCTCGGCCCAGCCGACGAGGTTGTGCACCTGTTCGATCTCGTTCCGCCCGAACCAGCCCACCTGGTGCTCGAACTGGGCGCGGCCCTGCTCGACCGTCGGCGCCCAGATCTTGGTTGCGACGATCGCGTGGTCACGCCGGCCTTCGAGCGCCGCAGCCAACGAACGCTCTGCGTTGCCGTACATGGGCGAGGAGTCGAAGAACCGTGTTCCGGCGCCCAGCGCGGCGCCGACGACGTCGCGAGCGAGCTCGGCATCCCCGCCGAACGTGTTCCAGGTGCCGAGCCCGACGACCGGCCCGATCCGTCGCTCGTGCATTAGTGCCCCGTCCAGTGACCCCGCCGAGTTTCTGGGTCACGAGCCCAAGGCGCCGACTCGTCGGCGCCGACCAGCAGAGGCCGTGCCGGCTTTGCCGGCGCGGC
>JBOHAU010000059.1:0-4324 GCA_050698015.1 Gaiellaceae bacterium | reverse complement strand
GGCGGCCGTGCAGGAACAGGCCGATCACGGCCGTGTCGATCATCAGGCGGTCTGCCAGCGGGTCTGCGACGGTCCCGAAGCGCGATTCGACGTGCCAGCGGCGTGCGAGCCAACCGTCGATCTGGTCGGTAGCGGCCGCGGCAGCGAAGAGAATCGCGGCGGGCCAGCTGTGGCCGCCCTCGGCGGTCGCGAGCAGGACGATGAACACGGGGATCGCGGCGAAGCGCGCGATCGTCAGGGCGTTCGGGATCTGCGCGAGGCGCAGCGGGACGACTCGTTCCGCCATCCCCGGAGAGGATAGTTGGCCGTCGGCGACTTCCCCCGGCGGGCCGCTGGGGCCTCCAGCCTCCTCCCCACTTCGAGCGTACCGAGTTGCGGCGCACGCGTGGGACACGAGACCGTGCCGGAAGTGTGACGATGCATCCACGTGGTCGAGCCGCGAACACTGTCCCTTCCGGGCTTCGTCAACGCGCATTGCCATGCGTTTCAGCGTGCACTTCGTGGGCGCAGGACCGGCGGCGACTTCTGGGCCTGGAGGGAGACGATGATCGCGGAGGCCGAGCGCCACACGCCGCAGACAGTGCGCCGCGAGTACGCCGAGACCTACCGCGAGCTCCGCGCCGCCGGCTACACGGCCGTTGGCGAGTTCCACTACCTTGGCCTGCCCGAGGCCCACGCCGCTCTCGAGGCTGCCCACGACGCGGAGATCGAGATCGTCCTCCTACTTAGCGCCTACGCGCGAGGAGGCATCGAGCGGTTCCGGCAGGAGTCGACTGCCGAGTACCTCCGCCAGCTCGAGGAGCTGCGCGAGAGCGGCGCGCGCGTCGGCTGTGCCCCCCACTCCGTCCGCGCCTGCCCGCCGGATTGGCTCGAGGAGATCGGCGCCTATGCCGAGCGGGAGCGCCTGCCGCTGCACGTCCATGCCGACGAGCAGCCCCGCGAGATCGACGAATGTCTCGAGGAGCACGGTGTCCGGCCGATCGAGCTCCTCTCCCGTATGGGCTGCCTGGGCCCGCGGACGACCGTCGTCCATGCAACCCACGCCGACGACAGGGAGCTCGAACTCCTCGCAGAGGCTGGCGCGCGGACCTGCATCTGCCCGACAACCGAGGCGAACCTCGGCGACGGCTTTGCGCCGCTGGAGCGGCTGCGCGAGCGGGGAATCGGCATCTGCATCGGCTCCGACTCGAATGTCCGGATCGACCCGCTGGAGGAGCTGCGAGAGCTGGAGACGACGGCCCGGCGGCAGACGCTCAGCCGTGAGGTCGTCGATACCGGAACCCTCCTCTGCTTTGGCGCCGACGAAGGCGCAGCGTCACTCGGGCTCGAGTCGTGGCCGGATGCCGCCCTCGACCTGGAGCACCCGTCGCTACGCGGCGTCGACCCCGCCGACGTTCTGGACGCGCTCGTCTTCGGCTGCGGTGCGGACGCCTTTGCCGAGAGCTAGCGGACGCGCACGCGGGCGGTTCCCACCAGGTAGTTCCGCTTGGTCGCCTGGAAGAACACCATGCCCTTGCGCTTCGGCCGGAACCGGAACACGACCTGGCCGCGGCGATTCGTTGCCCGCCAGCGCGCCCTCATACCGAGCCCGAGGCCGCGGACCTTCGCGGCGGGGACAACCTTGCCTCCAGCCTTGATCGTCACAACCACTCGGCTCATCCGACGCACGCGGAGCCGGCCCTTCACGAAGATGCGCAGGCGCTGCGAGACACGGATACCCCCCGCGCCGCTCGTCTTCTGGAGCGTGAACGAGTGCGCGCGGGTGAAGTCGCCGACGTTGTTGTCCTCGTCGTAGGCGGCGACCTTCCACCAGAACGTTCCGCCGTTCAGATACAGCGTCGAGGTGAGCGTCGGAGCGTACGAGGTGTTGTCGGTCCTCACGTCCTCGACCGTCGTCGCGAAGTCCTCGCGGTTCGCCACGAGCACGCGATACTGCTTCGTGCCCGGCTTCGGATCCCAGCCGAAGAGCAGGGATGTCGGCGATGCGTCCGTCCGGGCTCCGGTCGGCTCGCCCATCGTCCGCGTGAAGTTCACGGTGCTCGACCACGGGCCTGGAGTCGCCTGACCCGTCTTCGTCGGGAAGTTCGCTCGTACTCGGACCCCGAGGACGCCGGTCCCGGTCATCTTCCCGAAGCTCGCCGCCGCCGAGCGGAAGTCGTCGTACTCCGCATGATCCCCGTCCGGCTCGTCGACCGCGACGCGGTACGAGACGGCGCCGAGGAGCGCGTTCCAGGCAATCAGTGGGTACATGTCGCCCGAGGCCGAGTCGAATGTCGGTGTGGGTACCGGCAACCGGCGCTGGAACGTTCCGACGCCCGACCATCTGAGGCCCACGAGGTTCTCGTCGTCCGCGCGCACGCGCCAGTAGAGCACGGTGTCAGCGGGGTACGACGTCGCGCTCGTGTACGCGGTTGCAGCTGTCTGTACGTCGTCGAGAACCGTGCCGAAGCCCGGATCGTTGGAGACCTGCAGCCGATAGCGTCTCGCGCCCTCGGCGGAAGCCCACCGGAACGTCGGCTGGCCGCTCACATTGGCGCCGGGCGCCGGCAGCAGCTGCATCGGCGGCGCGGAGAGCTTCTGGAAGTTGTCGGGGGCTGCTTGGAGAGGATTGCCGGCCGCACCGTCGCCGTTCGCGCCCGTGGCCGGGAGCACGGCCCAGTAGTAGAGCGTCTCTTCATCCGGGTACGTCGTCGGCGCGGCGCTCGTCCGCGGTGCGTACGCCGGGTGCTGGGTGAATGCGTAATCGACGATGTTGCTGAACGACGGGTCCTTCGCGACGATCACGTAGTAGCTCGCCTTCCCGGCCAGCGGGTTCCACGTAAGGAGGGGCATGCGCGTCGTCGAGACGCCCGTGGCCGGGAGGAGATAGTCGTTCGAGCCGAGGTTCCCGGGGACACACGACGGCGAGCACGTTCCGCCTGTCACGGGCCCTACCCACGTGAATGAGGTACCGGTCTCGTCCGTGAGGTACGTGTATTCGCCGTAGACCTCCTGGAGGCCAGCATCACGGTCGGCGCGGGCTCGGACCCTTGCGCAGTAGGACTTACCGACGACCGGCGCCCGAATCCCGTCGGTCGAGACCTGGCGGGCATCGGGATAGGGCTTCACGCCGCCCCAGCCCGAGCCGAGCATCGTCCACGCGGTGCTGGCGGTCTTGATGCGCCAGTTGTCGAAGCCGCCGGTATCTGACCAGTCGCAGATGCCGTCCTCGAACGGGAAGACGTCGACCTCATAGCTCGACGCGCCCGGAACTGGACTCCACGTGAGGACCGGGACGCTCGTCTGGTAACCCGCCGTGCCCGGGTCGAGGTCACTTCCCGGATCGGACAGATTGTCGCGCATGCGGAGGTTCTTGACGGTTGGGCCGACGACTGGAGGCGCTTTGTCGAACGTCTTCGTGAACGGCGACCCGAGGTTCCACTGGCCGGCGTTGCCGAAGGCGTCCAGCGCCCGCACGCGCCAGTAGTACGTGTTGTCGCGGAGCATCGACGTCGGCGCGTGGGAGGCGCCGATCATCGTCCCGGTGCAGCAGACCTTCGAGCCCGGGGAGAAGTCGCCGGTCGGGTTGACCTCGAGCTCGTACTTCGCAGCCCCGGGGACAGGCGTCCACGAGAAAAAGGGGTCGAACACCTCGGTCTCCGCCATCAAGTCGGACACGGACGGTGCGCTCGAGGTCGGCCAGGTCCAGGTGAAGGACTGCACGGCCGACGGGACGCCGCGGTGATCCTGCGCGTCCATCGGCGTCACGCCCCAGTAGTACGTTCCCGGCGGAAGCAGGAGCGCGCGGGGCGCGTACACGGTCCCAGAGGTCTCAACGTTTTGCTGACCGCCGACCGCGGAGCCGAGCTGCGGATCGCTCGCGATCGTCACGAGATACTTGGAGGCATGGGGCACCGCTGACCACCGAAGGACGAGCGGGTTGGTCGGGTGCGAGACGACCGCCCCGTGGGCCGGCGCCTGCAAGGCGGGCGCGAGCGTCCAGCCCTTGCGCAGCTGCCGAGGCGCCGACCACGGGGAGACTGAGCCGTCCGAACTCACCGCGCGGACACGCCAATAGTAGGTCCCGTTCGGGACCGTCTTCTTGAGAGTCGCCCGGCTGTTCCGGGTGAAGAACTGATCCTCGCCCTTGCCGAGGACCGGTGCGTTGAAGCCGACGTCGGCGGCGAGTTGGAACTCATACCGCGCGGCGCCGGCGACTGCACCCCACGCGAATGCGGGCAGCGTCTGCGAGCTCGCGCCCGCGACGGGCGCCAGCGGGCTCGGCGCGACCAGCGGTGTGCCTGCCGTGGACGCGGAACCTGCGAGAAGAAGTGCTGCGGCTGCC
>JBOHAU010000058.1:0-5443 GCA_050698015.1 Gaiellaceae bacterium | reverse complement strand
ACGTCGTACTCGCCGCGGGCGAGGGCGAGCGCGAGGTTCGCCCGGACCCCGACCGGCAGCCCGATCGTGCTTCGACGCGAGATCGGTACGGCCGGCCCCAGCGCGATCACGTCTCGTCTCGCGCCGTCCTGCAGCGCACGCCGTCCCGCGAGGAGGTCGGCGGCGCGGTTCGACGGGGCCAGGACGCTGACCTCGTGGCCCAGCTTGCGGAGTGCCTCAGCCGCACCCGCGACGTGCTCGTTGACGTCATGGGGCTGCGACCAGGAGAACGGCGTGACGAGGCAGATACGGAGCGCCACGGGCTCACGAGTCTAGCCGTCCGCCGATTCCGCCGATTCTTGGTGCAAATTGAACGCGAAATTCACTAGATTGATTCGTCAGTCAAATGCTCGCCGAATTGAGGCTTGACGTGGCGAATCAAAGGCGTAATATCGCCCGGTTCATTGCCGGGAATCATTGGCTTCGCCGTTTGAGCAAGCTGCGGCAGACAGGGAGGGCCGGGGCCGCAACCGGCCCTCCCTCGTCTTGCGCTACGCCTTCGTCTTGGCGCGCGACTTGGAGCGCGCGTTCTGCGCGATGAAGCGCTCGACCGCGTCGTGCGCCTCGGCGTCCGGGATCTGCTTCGGCGGCGACTTCATCAGGTAGGCGCTGGGCGCCTCCAACGCGCCGGAGATCCCGTTGTTCAACGCCAGCTTCGCCAGCCGCACCGCGTCGATCACGATCCCGGCGGAGTTCGGCGAGTCCCAAACCTCGAGCTTGAGCTCCAGGTTGAGCGGGACGTTGCCGAAGGTCGTCCCCTCCATCCGGATGTACGCCCACTTGCGGTCGGTCAGCCAGGGCACGTAGTCCGACGGCCCGACGTGGACGTTCTCGGCGCCCATGTCGTAGTCGAGCACCGAGGTGACCGCGTTGGTCTTCGAGATCTTCTTCGACTCGAGCCGATCCCGCTCGAGCATGTTCAGGAAGTCGGAGTTGCCGCCGACGTTGAGCTGCATCGTGCGGTCGAGGCGGACGCCGCGGTCGCGGAAGATCTGCGTCAGCGCCCGGTGCGTGATCGTCGCGCCGACCTGGGACTTGATGTCGTCGCCGATGATCGGGAGGCCGCGCTCCTCGAACTGCTTCTGGAAGTAGCCGCCCTTGGCGATGAAGACCGGCATGCAGTTCACCATCGCGCAGCCGGCGTTCAGGATCTGCTCGGCGTACCACTTCGTCGCCTCCTCCGAGCCGACCGGGAGGAAGCTGACGACGACGTCGGTGGCGGTCTCCTGGAGGATGCGGACGACGTCGTCGGTGTCGCCGGGGGCCTTCTTGTCGACCTCCGAAAGGTACTTGCCGATCCCGTCGTGCGTCATCCCGCGCGCGACATTGACGCCCGTCTTCGGGACGTCGGCGAACTTGTAGGTGTCGTTGGGCTTCGCCCAGATTGCCTCGGCGAGGTCCTTGCCGACCTTGGAGGTCGTGACGTCGAATGCGGCCGTGAACTCGATGTCCCTGACGTGGTAGCCGCCGAGGTTGACGTGCATCAGGCCGGGGACGAACTCGTCCTCCGGCGCGTCCTTGTAGTACTCGACGCCTTGGACGAGGGAGTTGGCGCAGTTGCCGACGCCGATGATCGCGACGCGGACCTTGTCCTCGCTGCGCGGTGAGCTGCCGTTTCTGGAGGGCATGCGTTCCTTTCTTCGGGAAGGGCCGGCGGCGCCGAGCCGCTCGCCCAGGATCTCGACGATCAGGTCGTTGGTCCCGCGGCCTCGCTCGGAGGCGCGGGTCTGAAGCTTCTCCTTGAGCGCGGCAGGCATCCGCAGGAGCACGTCGCCCTTCGCCTTCGGCGGCGAGCCCTTGCGGCCGCTCGGCTCGAAGGGAACGGCGAAGCGGGCCGCGAGGATTCCGACGGCGACGTCGTTCAGGCTCGCGCCGGCGCGGGTGACTTCCTCGGCGAGCTTGGCCTTCAGCTCGCCCGGCATCCGGACGAGCACATCCTTTTTGCTAGCACTCAAGTGCTAGCACTATAGCGAGGGCTACTGTTTAGTACTGCTTAAGCTGACGACGGACGTGGAGGATCCGCTGGACGACCGTGATCCAGGCGGTCACGTTCAGGAGATACACCGCCCAAGGCAGCAGCCCCCAGGGAGCGAGGAAGAGGCCGCTGACGATCACGAAGACCCGCTCGGCGCGGCTGCCGATGCCGATGTCGCCTTTCAGCGTCAGCGCCTCGGCGCGGGCACGCGTGTAGCTGACTAGGAACGAGCCGGCCATCGCGGCGAACACCGCGGCGAGCGCGATCTCGTTCCCGTCGCGCGCGAAGACGAGTCCGATCGACGCGAGCATGACCGCCTCGCCGAGGCGGTCGGTCGTCGAGTCGAGAAAGCTTCCGAAGGGTGTCCCCTTGCCGCTCTGCCGTGCAAGGGCGCCGTCGAGGATGTCCAACAGCGACCCGGCCCAGAAGAGGAACGCACCCGTCCAGAACCAAAGAAGCTCGTTCCGGTACTCGAAGTAGACGGCGACGGCTCCGGCGGTGCACAGGGTCAGGCCGAGCGCCGTCAGCGCGTCAGGGGTGACGCCGGTGCGCGCGAGGCCGCCGACACTGCGCGACGCCAGCCGCCGAACGCCCGCCTTGTACTCCAGCACCTAAGTGGCGGGCGCGAGTGCGCGGCGGAACACCCGGCGGTGGACCACGGCGGCCGCGACGAGCACGACAGCGATCCCCGCCGCGATGTCGAGCCAGAAGTGGTTTGCCGTCGCCATGACCGCGAACCAGACCCAGGCCGGCCAGAGCAGCCAGAGTGCCTTCAGCCAGAGCGGGCGCACCAGGAATGCCAGGGTGACCCCGACGATGAGCGCGTCGGCGGCATGGAGGCTCGGCATCGCCGCGTACGGGTTCGAAGCCAGCTCGACGAGCGTCGAGCCGTGATTCGCGGTCCCGACGGCGGCGAGCGTGTCGACAAAGCCGAGCTCGGGGAAGTAGCGCGGGGGCGCGGTCGGAAGCAGCACGTAGCCGACGAGCCCGATCAGGTTCGCGAGCATCAGCAGGTTCCGGAACCGGATGAAATGCTCGTAGCGGCGGAAGTACACCCAGAGCAGCGCGAGGCCGACGACGGCGAACTGCGACAGCCAGTACGTCCACGACGTCAGGACGCCGAGCGTGTGGAACGACTCGGTCCAGCTCTGGAGCGAAAGCTCCCACAGGCCGGTAGCGCGCCGCTCGAAGTCGATGACCCCGCGGGCGTTCTCGAACGCGACCGACGGGCTGCGGTCCGCGAGTCCCCGCGCCACCTGGTAAGCGAGGACGAACCCGAACCAGATCAGCACCTGGCGGAAGAGATCGAACCACCCGCGCGGAAGAACACGGCGTTCGGCGGCGGTGGCGGCGACCGTCGTCATATGCTGATTCTAAGCAGTCGCCCGGAAGCTGAGCCATAGGGTTAACCCCCAATTTGGCTGAAGGGCTGCGACGCAAACACCTCAGAAAGAGGCCCCGGCTCTGCCGGGGCCGCTCACGTTCAGAACACTGAAGAAGGGGGCTCACGGGGAAAACATGGTTTCCCCCGTGCTCCTAACCCCCGATTTGCGACATCGAGCGCGAGGCGCGGACGAAGCCCGAATCGTTGATCCGGTGCTTCAGCTCCTTGTGGCGTACGGCCCAGCGGATCAAGTCGGAAAGCTCCTCGTCCGTCGCGCCCTCGCGAATGGGCGTCTTCAGATCCCACTCCCGGCGCGAGAAGAGGCAGGTGCGCAGCTGGCCGTCGGCGGTCAGCCGGATCCGGTCGCACGACGAGCAGAACGGCTCAGATACGGGGTTGACGAAGCCGACCTCACCGGCGCCGTCGGCGAACCGGAAGCGTCGCGCGGTCGACGACGCCTTCGCGGGGATCTCGACGAGCGGCCAACGTTCCTCGATCAGCGCCCGGATCTCCGCACCGGTCAGCACGTCGTCGGCGTCCCAGCGCTCGTCCGCGTCCAGCGGCATGAACTCGATGAACCGGACGACGTACGGCTTGCGCCGTGCGAGCTCCGCCAGGGCCGGGACCTCCTCCTCGGTGAAGCCGCGGATCGCCACGCAGTTGACCTTGATCGGACGGAGCTGGGGGTAGCGCTCGGCTTCGGCCAGGCCCGCGAGGACACGGTCGAGCGCGTCGCGGCGGGTGATCTCGGCGAAGCGGACGTGGGAGAGCGAGTCGAGCGAGACGTTGAGCCGCCGCAGGCCGGCCTCGACGAGGGGGCCGGCGAAACGGTCGAGCAGCACGCCGTTGGTCGTCAGCGAGAGGTCGTCGACGCCGTCGAGCTCGGCGATCATCGAGACGAGCGTCGGCAGCTCACGCCGAGCGAGTGGCTCGCCTCCCGTCAGCCGCACCTCCTCGACGCCCATGTCGGCGAGCAGGCGCACGACGCGTGAGAGCTCCTCGAAGCTCAGCAGCTCGTCGCGCCCGAGCCACTCGAGCCCCTCGGCGGGCATGCAGTAGCGGCACCGGAAGTTGCACTTGTCGGTGACTGAGACGCGGACGCTCTTGATCTCGCGTCCCCAGCCGTCCGTGAGCGAACCCATAGGGAAAGAGCCTAGCTCGTGGTCTTAGGGTTGCCTCCTCGCGAAACAACGCGCCTACCAACCCGAAAGGAGAACGGCATGTCCGATTGGCAACAGGAAAGCGACGACCAGACCGGACAGGGCGGCGGCATGGAAGGCGGCCAGGAGGGCCAGCAAGAGGGCGGCCAGGAAGGCGGCCAAGGCGGAGGGATGGAAGAAGGCGGCGGCATGGAGGAAAACCAGAGCGCCTAGACTCACGGGACGCCGGTCAGCCGGCGTCCCCTTCCTTCTCGGAAACGGAGAGCGAGCGATGACCGACCAGGAAGAGCTCCGAGACGACGCCCCGCCGAAGGAGGAAGACGAGACCTGGCAGATGGGCGAGCAAGAAAAGCGCTCGAACGGGTCCTCCAACGAGTGGGACGAAAACGAGCCGAGCCCGCATCAGGGTGAGGAAGGCCAGGAGGAGAGTGAGGCATGAGCGAGGGAACAGAGGAGCTGGGCCCGGACTACCGCACAGGCGACGCGCCCGACGAGCCGCTCGAGCAGGACAAGGACGACGAGGCGGACCGGATCGAGGAGGCCGTGACCGAAGCGCGCACGGCCGATCCCCGAATCGCCAAGCCGCCGTCGTAGCGCACCAAGCGCTTGACTTTCGGCGCCTCGCCGACTAGATCGAGGGGATGGCGGGGGGTCGAAGCATGCTCTGGACCGGCGGCGCAACGCTGCTCGCGCTGGTCGTTCTTGCGCTGCCGGCGAGCGTCGCGGCGGCGCCGACCTGGCTGCTTCCCGCCGCGACTATCTCCGAGACGGGCGCGGCCGAACCCGCGATCGCGGTCGACCCGGCAGGCAATGTGATCGCACTTTGGGCGCGACACAACGGCTCGAGCTACGTCGTCGAAGCGCGTGCGCGGCCGGTCGGCGGTC
>JBOHAU010000057.1:0-4838 GCA_050698015.1 Gaiellaceae bacterium | reverse complement strand
CGATCGGCGGCGGCGTCCGCTCGGCCGAGCTGACTCGGCCCGGGTTCGTGCACGACGTCTGCTCTGCGATCCACCCGCTCGCGAAGGTTTCGCCGTGCTTAGGCCAGCTGCCGCTCGACGAGCACGGCTTGGAGCTCGTCGAGCCGCCGGCGCCGCTCGCGCATCCTCTGGACGACGGGACGGCGGTGATGCTCGAGCGCTCGGTCGAGGGCACCGCAGCCGGTCTCGGCTTGGACGAAAAGGCGTACAGGCGGCTGATGGCGCCGCTGGTCGAGCGGAGCAACAAGCTCGTGCCGTTCTTGCTCAGCCGCTCGCCGATCCCGCGCCACCCCCTTGTCGCCGCTCGGTTCGGCCTCTTGGGGCTTCGCTCGGCCGTGGGCCTGGCGAAGCGCTTCGAAGGCGACCGGGCGCGCGCCCTCCTTGCCGGGCTGGCGGCTCACTCGATCCAGGACCTCAACCGCTCGCCGACAGCGTCGTTCGGGGTCGCGCTCGGCCTCTTCGCCCACTCGCACGGGTGGCCGCTCGTCCGGGGCGGCTCGCAACGGCTCTCGGACGCGCTGGCGTCGTACCTCCGATCGCTCGGCGGTGAGATCGAGGTCGGACGGCACGTCGAGTCGGTGGACGAGCTGCCCGAGACGAAGGTGACGATGCTCGACGTGACGCCGCGCGGGTTGTCGCGGCTTGCCGGCCACCGCCTGCCGAGCAGATACCTGCGGGCGTTACGCCGCTACCGCTACGGGCCAGGTGTCTTCAAAGTCGATTGGGCTCTGGACGGGCCGGTTCCGTGGCGAGCGGAGGGCTGTGCTCGTGCCGGGACGGTGCATCTCGGGGGGACACTGGAGGAGATCGCTGCGTCCGAAGCCGCAGTGTGGCGCGGCGAGATCCCGGAGCGGCCCTTCGTGCTCGTCGCACAGCAGAGCCTCTTCGACGACACCCGGGCGCCGGAGGGCAAGCACACACTGTGGGCGTACTGCCACGTCCCCCACGGCTCACGTGAGGACTTGACCGAGCGGATCGAGGCGCAGATCGAGCGATTCGCCCCTGGCTTCCGCGAGCTCGTGCTGGAACGGAGCGCCCGCGGCCCCGCGGAGATCGAGCGCGACAACGAGAACTACGTCGGGGGCGACATCAACGGCGGCGTCCAGGACCTCGGCCAGCTCTACACGCGGCCGGTGGCCAGGCTGAATCCGTACGCGACTCCGGTAGAGGGTTTGTTCATCTGCTCGTCCTCGACGCCGCCCGGCGGCGGAGTCCACGGGATGTGCGGCTACCACGCCGCGCGGTCGGCACTCGAAGGGCGCGCATGACACCTCAGCGGCGAACCGCCCTCGTCTCCGTCCTGGCAGCGCTCGTGCTGATCGGGCTCAAGCTGGGCGCCGGGCTCGCGAGCGGGAGCCTCGGCCTCGTCTCCGAGGCGGTCCACTCGGGTACCGACCTCGTCGCGGCGCTCCTGACCTTGTTTGCACTGGGCGTGGCGGGCCGGCCAGCTGATCCCGGTCATCCCTACGGACACGGCAAAGCGGAGCACCTTGCCGCTCTCGCTGAGGCGGCGATTCTGGTCTTCGCCAGCCTGTTCATCTCGTACAGGGCGATCTCACACCTCGTCGGCGCCTCGGAGTCGGACGTTCAGGCGACCTGGTACGCGTTCCTCGTGATCGCGGTCGTGATCCTGATCGACGCCGGCCGGACTCTCGCCTCGCTGCGCGGCGCCGAGCGGTATGACAGTCCGGCGCTTCAGGCGAACGCACTCCACTTCGGCAGCGACCTGGCCGGCTCGTTCGCCGTCCTGTTCGGTCTCACGTTCACGGCGGCCGGCTATCCGGGCGCCGACTCGCTCGCGGCGTTATTCGTCGCCGTGCTCGTCCTGCTCGCCGCGGCGCGCCTGATGCGGAGCAACGTCGACGTGCTCATGGATCGGTCGCCCGCCGACGCCGACGCGGCTGCGCGGGCCGCGATCGAAGGCGTGGACCCGCCCATCGAGCTGCGGAGGCTCCGTCTCCGACGGTCGGCCGGACGGCACTTCGCCGACGTGGTCATCGGCGTCCCGCCCGGCGCGGCGGTCGGCCAGGGGCACGCCGCGGCGGACGAGGTCGAGCGGGCGCTGCAGGAAGCGCTCCCGGGAAGCGACGTCGTCGTCCACGTCGAGCCCGGAACCGAAGCGGTGCTACGCGACCAGGTGCACGCTGCGGCGCTCGCCGTGCCGCGCGTCCGCGAGGTGCACAACGTCCGGCTCGTGACGGTCGACGGCGGCGTCGAGGTCGGCCTCCACCTCAAGCTGCCCGGCGACCTCTCGCTCGAGGAGGCACACGCGGTCGCCTCCGAGGTCGAAGACGCCATTGCCGGAGCTCTGCCCGAGGTCGTCGCCGTCCAGACCCACCTCGAGCCACTGCGGGAGACGACCACGGGCAAGCGCACCGCTCCGCCGGACGAGCAGGCGATTCGTGAAATCGTGCGCGACGTGACCGGGGAGCCGCCACGCGAGGTCCGCCTCGTTCGGACGGACGAAGGCCTGCTCGTCTTCGTGACCCTGCATGTTGCGCCGAACCAGACGCTCGCCGACGCTCATGCGTTGGCCAGCGAGGTCGAGGAGCGGATCCGCGAGCGCCGCCCCGAGATCGTCGACGTCGTCGTGCACACGGAGCCCTGATGCGCCTCTGCATGTTCAGCCCGAAGGGTCGCCACCTCTTGCGGGGGTGGCCCGGCCGGATCGAGGGCGACCGCGTAATCCAGCTCGCGGCCCAGACGCTGCAGTCCTACTTCACGGGCGGTGGCAAAGCGCGCGAGCACGCTGAGTTCGCTCTCGAGGACGTCGAGCTACTGCCACCTGTGCTCCATCCGCCCTCCGTCCGCGACTTCTACGCCTTTGAGCAGCACGTGAAGACGGCCCGTGCTCGCCGCGGAGTGGAGGTGCCCGAAGAGTGGTACCGGATTCCCGTCTTCTACTTCTCCAACCCCCACGCGATCTACGGGCCCGAGGTGGAGATCCCATACCCCGAGTGGACGGAGGAGCTCGACTACGAGCTGGAGGTGGCGGCCGTGATTGGTGCCGAGGGCGCCATCGGGGGCTTCACGGTCATGAACGACTGGTCGGCGCGGGATCTCCAGCGGGCGGAGATGAAGGTCGGCCTCGGGCCGGCGAAGGGGAAGGACTTCGCGACGAGCCTCGGGCCGGTCGTCGTGACCCCGGACGAGTTCGACGGGTCGTCGGCGACGATGATCGCCCGCGTCAACGACGAGGAGCGCTCACGCGGCCAGCTGGCCGACATACACCACTCCTGGGACGCCATCGTCGCCCAGGCCGCGCGGAACACGGAGTTGCTCCCCGGCGACATACTCGGTTCCGGGACCGTTGGCACGGGCTGCATCCTCGAGCACGGAGACGCGCGCTGGCTTCAGCCGGGCGACGTCGTCGAGCTGGAGGTCGCGGGGATCGGCGTGCTTCGGAACCGCGTCGGGCCCCGCTCGGCCCAACCCTCAACCAGCCTCAAGGGGGTCTGACCCCTTGGCCCGGCGAGCCGTGGCTGCGATAGCCCGGTCGTAGCTGAGGCGGAAGAGGTCGAGCACCGCCTCGACGTCTTCCTCGCCCCGAATCGGCTTCGAGACCCAGCCGCTGTCGCGGACGACGTGGTGTGGAAGCGCCTTGCCGTCGGCGATCAGCTCCTCGGCGACCCGCTTCGGGAACGGGAGATCCGCGAGCCGATCGCCGTGGATGTGCCCGAGCTCGCGCTTGCCGAGCATGAACGCGACACCGCCGAAGCGATGCGGCCGAGCCGTGACGCCCTCCCAGCCTTCGACCTCGGTCCTGATGCGCTCGGCGATGTCCATTGCTTAAAGAACGAACGCTGACCGTCGTCTATGCCAACTACCGATCGACAGCGAGGTCCCGCGCAGCCTGCTTGGCCCGAGCTCGCTCGAAAGCGAGGCCGATCCGCCGCCGGAGCGGGGCTTTGCCTGGCGGGAGGCCCGCAAACGAAGACGGGCCGGGAGGCCGGCTCCGTCCACCGCTGAACGTCAACTCCGCCGGAAAGGACTGGCACGGGGGAACCAGGGGTTCCCCCGTGCCAGTTAACCTTCGCCTATGCCCACCTACCAGGTCCGCGGCGATGTCCCGCGCAAGCGCCACATCCAGTTCCGCGACAACGGCTCGCTGCTGACCGAAGAGGTCATGGGCCTCGAGGGCTTCACCGGGAACGAATCGATCCTGTACCACCTGACCTCGCCGTGCCGCGTCAAGGAGCTCGGCGACTTCGTGGGGATCAAGCGCGAGGAGTGGGTCCCGGACGCGCACGCGCACCGGCACTTCAAGACGATCGGGATCAAGCCCGAGGGCGACGAGATCTCCGGCCGCAGGCTCCTGATGTGGAACTCGGACGTCGAGATCTCGCTCGTCCGTCCCGAGGAGTCGATGGACTACTTCTTCCGGAACGGCGAGGGCGACGAGGTCTACTTCGTCCACGAGGGCTCGGGGACGCTGCACACGACCTTCGGCGACCTGGCCTACAGGGAGGGCGACTACGTCGTCATCCCGCGCGGGACGACCTACAGGTTCGAGCCGTCAGGGCCGCAGCGCTACCTGCTGTTCGAGACGCCGGGCCTGATCGAGATTCCGAAGCGCTACCGCAACGAGTACGGACAGCTGATGGAGCACGCGCCGTTCTACCACCGGGACATCCATCCGCCGACCGAGCTCCAGACGTACCGCGAGCGCGGCGAGTTCCAGCTCAAGATCCGCGTCCGCGACGGCTATCAGGACTACGTGATCGACTACCACCCATTCGACGTCGTGGGGTGGGACGGCTACCTGTACCCGTGGACGTTCAACATCAACGACTTCGAGC
>JBOHAU010000056.1:0-15627 GCA_050698015.1 Gaiellaceae bacterium | reverse complement strand
GATCTCCTCTTCGTTGACCTCCTCGCCCTCGAACTCGATCGCCGACTCCTCGATCACCCGCTCGGCGGCGAAGATCGGCACCTCGGCGCGGACGGCGATCGCGATCGCGTCGGACGGCCGCGAGTCGATCTCGATCTCGGCGCCGTTCTGCCGGACGGTGATGCTCGCGTAGAAAGTGTTGTCGCGGAGCTCGGTGACGGTGATCTGCATCACCTCGGCGTCGAGCTGCTCGAGCATGTCGGCCATCAGGTCGTGCGTCATCGGGCGGGGAGTCGCGGCCCCCTGGAGCTTCATCAGGATCGCCGCCGCCTCGGGGTGGCCGATCCAGATCGGCAGGAACTTGTTTCCGTCCGCCGTCTTCAGGAGGACGATCGGCTGCTTGCCGACCAAGTCGAAGCTGACCCCGTAGATGACCATCTCGTACATTCTGCGACCCGTCCTGATGATAGACGTGGCCTCCTGCGCGGAAGTTGCGGAGGAGGTTCGCTACCATCGTCGCTCTCCGGGCGATTAGCTCAGTTGGTTAGAGCGCCGCTCTGATAAGGCGGAGGTCCGTGGTTCGAATCCACGATCGCCCATTCTCGTCCAGAAGTCCGGCCGCCTGCGGCGGCCATGACGACTTCCGGCCGAATCATCTGCTTTTCGAGAGCGTTTGTATGCCGACGCCGGCAAAGCCGGCATCGGCGGCGGCTAGTGGACCCGGTGCGTCGTGCGGAGGTAATCCGCAACCGCGAGCAGGAAAGTTTGGTTCTGTGCGAGTTCCGCCACGGTTCCCTTGGTTTGGTCGTCGAGCTCGTCGTCGCGCCTGAGCTCGGTCAGGAACGGCTCCAGCCGCCCCGACTGCGACAGCGCCGCCATACGGAGGAAGAGCGCCCGGGCGTCCTCGTCCTGAGAGATGGCCTCGAGCCACTCGATGTCCTGCTGCCAGAGTTCGAGCATCAAAACCCCAACGCTCGTCGGGGCCGATTCGGTACGGCCTACTTGATCGCGTTTTCGAGTGCTTCGGCGAGCTCTGCCAGCTCGACCTCGTCAGCGAACGAGATCTCGAGCTTGCCCGCGGTCAGCTTGACCGGACGGCCGGTCAGCCGCTCTGCCGCGGATCGCACTCGATCGGCGAGCACGGGATCGACCGGAGTCCTGGCGCGCCGCGGCTTGCGGCGGGCGCCGGCCCAGCGGGCAGCGCGCTCGGCATCGCGGACCGACAGGCCTCGGCGGACGATCTCACGCGCGAGCCGACGGCGGTCCTCGTGATCCGGCACGGCGAGGACGGCGCGGGCGTGGCTCTCGGTGAGCTCGCCGCGCTCGAGCATCGCGAGCACGTCCTCGGGCAGATCGAGCAGCCGCATCCGGTTGGACACGGACGGCTTCGACTTGCCGACGCGGTCGGCGATCTCCCCGAGTCCGAGCTGGAACTCGTCCAGGAGCAGTGCATATGCACGTGCCTCTTCAACCGGCGTCAGCTGCTCCCGCGCGACGTTCTCGACCAGGCCGAGAAGCAGCGCGTCACGATCGCCTGTTTCGCGAACGATCGCCGGAATCGACTCCAGGCCCGCTTCGCGCGCGGCGCGCCAGCGCCGCTCGCCCGCGATCAGCTCATAGCCGCCTGCCGCGCGGGAGCGCACGACGATCGGCTGAACGAGACCTTGGGCCCGCACCGACTCCGCCAGCGCAGCAGTCGCCTCGTGGTCGAACCGGCGCCGCGGCTGCCGCGGGTTCGGGTGAACGTGATCGAGCGGCAGTTGAGCCAGCTCGGTCGCCGGCGCGCCGCCGATCAGCACCTCGAGCCCGCGGCCGAGGCCTCGGCGGGCCGGAGCGGGATTAGTTGCGCTCGACAAGCTCCATCGCCACCTTCCAGTACGCGTCGGCGCCCGCGGACCGCCGGTCGTACGCGATCACCGGCAGTCCGTGGCTGGGAGCCTCGGCGATCCGGACCGAGCGCGGTACGTGGGTCCTGAACAGAAGCGATCCGAAGTGACGCTCGAGCTCCTGCGAGACGTCGGCGGCAAGACGTGTCCGGCCGTCGACCATCGTCAGGAGCAGCCCGGCAAGCGTCAAACGCGGGTTGAGCCGTGCGCGGACCGCCTCGATCGAGCCGAGGATCTGCGCCACGCCCTCGAGCGCGTAGTACTCCGCCTGAACCGGCACGAGCACCCGGTCGGCTGCGGCAAGGGCGTTCACGGTCAGCGGTCCGAGGGACGGCGGGCAGTCGAGGAAGACATACCGGTACCGCTTCGCGGCCGGCCGCAGCGCCTCGGCCAGGTACTGGTCGGCGTCCCCACGCAGAGCCAGAGACGCCGCGGCACCAGCGAGGTCGGGCCGGGCGGGGATCAGCGCAAGGTTGGCGAACCGCGTCCCCTTCGCGAGCTCGTCCGCCGGCGCGCCATCGAGCAGGTCGAAGCTCGAGATGCCGTTCGCGCGCTCACCCAGGCCTGAAGTCGCATTGGCCTGTGGATCGAGGTCGACGAGCAGCGTCGGCTCGCCGGCCTCGGCGAGGCAGGCGGCGAGGTTGACGGCGGTCGTCGTCTTCCCGACTCCGCCCTTCTGATTCGCGAGCGCGTAGATGGCCATGCCGCAACGAGCACGCTACTCAGGCCAACGGACGTTTCCTGGCAATTCCAGGCCGTCTTGGGAAGCCTTCAGGTGTAGGCCCGAGCTTGCGGATCACGAGCAGCCCGTCGTGGTCCTCCGGCGGCGCGGCAGCGAGCTGCTCGGCCACGCGTTTGACCCGGTCGACCTCCGCGGTCGGGCCGACCCAGAGGATCGCGGCGCCGCCGGCCCTGACGAGCGGCAGGCACCACTCTGCCGCGACGGGCGGCGGCGCCAACGCCTTCGCGAGGGCAATGCCGAACTCGTCCCTTCCCTGCTCCTCGGCTCGGCCCCAGACGACCTTCAGGTTGGAGAGCTCCGCCTCCCAGCGCCGCAGGAAGTCCACCTTGCGCCGCTCCGCCTCGAGGAGCGTGACCTCGCGGTCGGGAAGCGCGGCGGCGAGTGGAATTCCGGGCGCGCCGCCGCCGGAGCCGACATCGACGATCGGGCCCTCGAAGCCTCGCACGAGCTCGACGCCGCGCAGGCTGTCCTCGAGCAGCATCCGCCGGGCCTCAGCGTGGTCGGTGAGCGAGGTCAGACCCGGCGCCTCGAGGACGGCCCAGATCCAGCGCTGAAGGCACTCGTCCGCGTCAGCCGACAGGTGGAAGGGGTCTGGGGAAGCCGGGAGGTTTCCCCGGCTATTCGGCACCGGCGGGAATGACAACCACGAAGCGGTTCGGCTCGGTGCCTTCACTCGCCGTCTCGACGCCGGCGTACTCCTGCAGACTCACGTGCACGATCTTCCGCTCGACGGGCGTCATCGGCTCGAGCTCGACGCGCTCACCGCTCCGCAGCGCCTGTTCGGCGGCGTTCGTCGCCAGAGACGCCAGCGTCGCCTCGCGGCGCGCCCGGTAGCCGGCAGCGTCGACGACGACCGAGACGTCGGCGCCCTGCCGCGCAAGGATCGCGTTGCAGAGGTACTGAATCGCGTCGATCGTCTGCCCATGACGCCCGATGAGGAGCCCGAGATCACGACCCGAGCAGGTGGCTACGAGCGTTCCCTCTCCTTCGGAGATCTCCACCCGGCAGGCGATTCCGAGCGCGGCCGTCGTCCGAGCGATCAGCTCGCGGACCAGCGCCGCCGAGCTCGATTCGTCGGGGCCCGACGGCGGCTCGCCGTTCGACTCGACCGTCGCGACGACGCGAGCCGGCGAATACCCGACGCCGAGGATCCCTCGCTCACCCTCCGAGACGACCTGAAAGCGAACGGAGGACTTGTCGATGCCCGGGTGGAGCTTCTCGAGCTCGCGGAGAGCGGCCCACTTCGCCTCTCCGACGGTCTCACCCTCGCTCTCGACCCGTAGGTCGGTCATCTCCTTGCCCGCTTCTTCTTGCGCTTGACTCGGCGCGGCGCGGCGGGCTTCTGCCCTTTTGGCTCCGCCGCCGCAGCAGCCGTGTCCGTTGTCGGCTCGGCCGTCTTCGGCGGCGTCCTCGAGGATCGCTTGCCCGCAACGGGCTGGATCTGCTCGCGAAGGCGCCGGGTAACGATCCCCTGGCCCACCGTCCACAGGTTCGTCGTCATCCAGTACAAGAGCAGACCGACGGGGAACTCCGCGCCGCCCGGCGGATTGATGATGAAGAGCGCGAAGACGAACGGCAGCGCGAGGAAAATGTAGCGCTGCGCCTGGCTCGTCGTCGCCATCGGCATGTACCACGTCGAGGCGACCTGGCTCGCCACGTACACCGCGAGCAGCACGTAGCCCGACCAGTGCTCGGTGATGTTCGCCGTGATGTCCGGCACGAAGTAGAGCCAGTCGAGCGACGACGCCGGGTACTGCGGATAGATCTCCTCGTCGAAGTCGCGCAGCACGAAGTAGAGCGCGAAGAAGATCGGGATCTGGGGCAGGATCGGGAGACACGACGACGCCGGGTTGATCTGGTGCTCCCGGTAGAACTTCATCAGCTCCTCGTTCTGCTTCCGCCGGTCGGCCTTGTAGCGTTTCTGGATCTCCTTCATCTGCGGCAAGTACTGCTGCATCCGCTGCATCGAGTGGATCTGCCGCACGGTCAAGGGGACGAGCAGCATCCGCACGACGATCGTCAGTGCGATCACCGACCATGCCCAGGTCAGCCCGAGCGAGGTGTGGAACCACTCGAGGCCCCACGTGAGGACATCCTCGACCGGGGTGAGAATGCTCACAAAGATCATCGGAAGAGCCTCTGGTTTTCGACGTGATCCACGCCGCCGTGACTCCACGGGTTGCAGCGCAGGAGACGCCAGCCGGCCAGAACCGCCCCTCGTACGAACCCGTAGCGACGAAGTGCGTCGATCGCGTACTGCGAGCACGACGGGTGGTATTTGCAGGTGGCCGGAAAGAGCGCGCCGAGGGTGTAGCGGTACGCATAGACCCCGGCGATGCCGACGTATCTCATCTGCCAACCCTCGGATCTGCGACGTGTCGACCGGTCATTTCAGACGCGCGCCTCCGCCTTTCCGAGAATCTCCGCGACTCGCTCGCGTAGCCAGGCGTTGCCGCGATCTTCCGCCTCTGCGAGTGGCGCGCGAACGAGCAGGACGTAGTCGGCACCCCCCGCGATCTCGGGGAGCAGCTCGCGCCACACCTCGCGCAGCCTGCGCTTGATCCGGTTGCGGGTCACCGCGCCGCCGATCTTCTTCGGGACGGCAATTCCGAGCCGGGCCTCGCCGTCCGGATCTCCCTCGCGATCGAATTGGTAGAGGACGAGGAAGCGCGTCGAGACCGACCGGCCGTGGCGGTAGACGGCGTCGAAGTCGCGCGAGCGAGACAGGCGGTTGCGACGCTGCACGTGCGCGGAGCTTAGGCCGACAGGCGCTTCCGCCCGCGGGCCCTGCGCCGCTTCAGGATCGCCCGGCCGGCCCGGGTCGACATCCGCGCTCGAAATCCGTGCCGGCGCTTCCGCCGTCGGACATTGGGCTGATAGGTGCGCTTCACGAGGAGGTGGAGAGGGTAGTCGGAACCCCTCGCCGAGGGGGTCGCGCCAGTATAGAGAGCGTCTCCACCACAAGCTTATCCACAGGAGTGGACAACGTCGTGCGCGCGAGAAAGCCCCTGCGCTCAGCGTGTTTTCCCCAGTGAATACAGAGGTCGTTCCAGTCTTCTCCACAGGTGTGGAGGACGTTGGGGATTGACTAAAAATCCCTGGAAATCGGCTACTTTTTCTCCCCTCGGACCGGTCGCCAAGGGGCCATTGAGACGGCGGCGAGACGCTGCTATGCTCGCCATCTTTCCGGTCGCAGCGAGAGGAGCGTCACCCCCGCGTGGGTCGCCAGCAGTTGCTCACAGCAGAGGATCTGTGGACCGAAGTTTCGGAGCGACTGCGGAGCGCGCTCAACGAATCGACGTACCGAACGTGGTTCTCGGACGCGGAGGGTCTCGAGCTCTCGGATGAGTCCTTCACGCTTCGCGTACCGAACGATTTCGCGCGCGAGTGGATCGAGGGACACTTCCTCGGCCTGATCTATGCGGCAGTCCGCGATGCGACCGGCGACGAGCGTCGCGTCGAGCTCGTGGTCCGCGAGCGAAACCTCGAAGAGGACAAGCACGCCGAGCCGGAGCCGCCGCCGCGTGTCGAGGGACTGAACCCGAAGTACACATTCGACTCGTTCGTGATCGGCTCGTCAAACCGCTTCGCCCACGCTGCGGCCCTCGCGGTCGCCGAAGCGCCGGCTCAGGCCTACAACCCGCTCTTCATCTACGGCGGGACGGGGCTCGGGAAGACACACCTCCTCCAGGCGATCGGCCACTACATCGGCGAGCACTCCCGCGATCTCTCGGTCTGTTACGTCACGAGCGAGCGGTTCATGAACGACTTCATCAACTCACTTCGCGACAAGCGGATTGAAGGCTTCAAGCAGCGCTACCGGACCTTCGGCGTGCTCCTCATCGACGACATCCAGTTCCTCGAGCACAAGGAGCGGATCCAGGAGGAGTTCTTCCACACATTCAACACGCTCTACGAGGCCGGCAAGCAGATCGTGATCTCGTCGGACCGGCCGCCCAGGCAGATCGCGACGCTCGAGCAGCGGCTGCGCTCCCGTTTCGAGTGGGGCCTGATGACCGACATCCAGCCGCCGGACCTCGAGACACGCATCGCGATCCTCCAGAAGAAAGCTCGCACCGACGGGATCCAAGTCGCCGACGCCGAGCTCATGACGTTCATCGCAGGCCGTGTGTCCACGAACATTCGCGAGCTCGAGGGTGCGCTCACGAGGGTTGTCGCGTTCGCCTCGCTCACCGGCCGGCCGATGACCGTGGATCTCGCCCAGGACGTCCTCCGCGACGTCTTCCCGCAAGGGGAGGCCGCCCAGGTTTCGATCGAGCGAATCCAGGACGAGGTCTCGGAGCGCTTCGGGCTCTCGAAGGAGGAGCTGATCGGCGACAAGCGCTCGCAGAACATCGTCTACCCGCGCCAGGTCGCGATGTACCTCTCCCGAGAGCTCACCGACTCCTCGCTACCGAAGATCGGCCGGCACTTCGGCGGCCGCGACCACACGACCGTCATTCACGCGACATCGAAGATCGCACGGCTGATCCGCGAAGATCGCTCTGTGTACAACCTGGTGCAAGAGTTGACCGCGCGCGTCAAGCAGGCAGGCTGATTCTGTGGACGAGCTCCGCGTGCTCGCAGCGCCCTGTGCAAACCCCGCAGTTACCCCCAGTGAGCGTCCCCAGGCAAACTCCACTCGGAAAGCGCGTCAACGGCGTCTTCCCCGTGATCCACACTCCCTAGTACTACTACAAAAGGTTTTTAAATAAATGATTGAAACTGCAACTGTGGCCGGGAGTGCCCTCAAGATCACCTGTCCTCGTGACGAGCTCGTTCGCCAGCTCGGGATCGTTTCGCGTGCTGCGTCGACCCGGACGACTGTCCAGGTGCTCGCCGGCATCCTCCTCCGCTCGGAAGGTGGGAAGCTTGAGCTCTCGGCGACCGACATGGAGATCTCGCTGCGAACGGGGCTCGACGCGGAGGTGGCGACCGAAGGAGCGGTAGTCGTGCCCGGGAAGCTGCTCGTCGATTTGGCGCGCTTGCTTCCGGGCGAAGAGGTCTCGATCGAGCACCGCCAGGGCGAAGGCGTCGTCGAGATTGTCAGCGGCGCGGCGGTCTACCGAATCCACACCTACAACGCCGAGGACTTCCCTCGGCTGCCCGACCCCGCCGGCGCCGAGATGGTCCCGATCGACGCGGAGGCGCTGCTCGAGACTGCGACGAAGGTCAGTCGCGCAGCGTCGCGGGACGAGTCCAGGCCCGTCCTCACCGGGATTCTCGTTCGCTTCGAGGGTGAGAACCTCGTGATGGCAGCGACCGACTCGTACCGGCTCGCTGTCAAGGAGACCTCGATGGCCGGGCCCGGCCCGGACCTCGATGCGATCGTGCCCGCCCGGGCTCTGCTCGAGCTGGCGCGTGTGGCCCAGGGCGCGTCAGAGCTGCAACTCGGCCTGCAGGAGAACCAGGTGCTGTTCGCCAGCGACGGCGTGCTGCTGACGACGCGCCGGATCGAGGGTCAGTTCCCCAACTACCGACAATTGTTGCCTGAGAGCTTCGAGTCCGAGGTGCCGCTCCCGCGCGACGAGTTGCTGGACGTCGTCCGCCGTGTTGCCGTCATGGCTCAGCGAAACGCGCCGTTGCGACTGCGGTTCGCCGAGGGCGAGCTGACCGTCTCGGCGCAGACACAGGATGTGGGCGAAGCTCACGAGACGCTGCCCGTGCCCTTCTCGGGCGTGGCACTCGACATCGGCTTCAACCCCGAGTTCCTTCGGGACGGGATCGAGTCCGTGGAGGGCGACGAGCTGCGGCTGAAGCTGATCAGCCCGCTCCGGCCCGCCGTGCTCCAGGGCACCACCGCGGACTTCTCGTACCTGATCATGCCGATTCGGCTGGCCGGCTGATCGCCAGAAAGCTCGCGCTCCGGAGCTACCGCTCGTACGCCTCGCTGGAGCTCGATCTCGAGCCGGGAATCGTGCTCGCGGTGGGGCCGAACGGCGCCGGCAAGACGAACCTGCTCGAAAGCCTGCACGTCGCGGCCCAGGGTTTCTCACCCCGAACGCGATCGGACGCGCAACTGATCCGCTTCGGTGAGGAGGGAGCCCGCATCGCCGTGGAGGGCGAGCACGGCGGCTCGCCGGTCGCGGTCGAGGTGATGCTCAGGATCGGCGAAGCCAAGCGCGCACGGCTCAACGGAGCGCCGCTACGGGCTGCGGAGGAGCTTCGCTCTCGGCTCCCGGTGCTCGTGTTCACGCCCGACCGGCTCGCGGTGGTCAAGGGAGGGCCTGCTGTGCGCCGTGCCTACTTCGACCGCACCCTTGGTCGCGTGTTTCCGAGTCGCGCTGCGGCTCCGCTCGAGTACGCGGCTGCGCTCGCGCAACGAAACGCGGGGCTGCGGCGGCTCGCGGCGGGTGAGTCGACGCAGGAGGCGCTCGAGCCGTGGACACAGCGCGTCGCGGAGCTCGGAGCGGTGCTTGTCGCCGCGCGGCGTGAGGTCGTGGAGCTCCTCGCGGCGGCGTTCGCCGAGATCACGTCCGAGCTCCGGCTGGGTCAGGGCGAGTTGCGCTACGAGGGCGAGCCGCCAACGGCGACCGAGCTCGAGCAGCGGCTCCGGCAAGACCTTCTCCGCGGCTCGACCGGCGCGGGACCCCATCTGCACGACGTGGCCGTCGGAGTCGAGGGCAGAGACCTTCGCAATTTCGGGTCGCAGGGCGAGCAGCGCCTCGCCGTTCTCTCGCTGCTGCTGGCGGAGGCCGGCCTACTCGCGGAGCGGGGCAACGCGACCCCGTTGCTGTTGCTCGACGACGTGCTCTCCGAGCTTGACCCCGATCGCCGCGCCATCCTTACGGATCGCCTGCGCAGTGCCGGCGGTCAGTCCTTGCTGACCGCGACCACGGCAGGCGCGCTTCCCGCCGCGCCGGACGAGCTTGTCGAGGTCGAGCCGGGGAAGGCCCGGAGGGCCGCATGAAGTTCCCGGAGCCGATTGGCGGCGAGGTGCAGCGTGAGCTGCGCCGGTTCGGCCCGGCCGGCGCGATCGGGGAGATCGTGAAGGCCTGGCCGGCTGCAGTGGGCGACTCGATCGCCCGGAACGCGTGGCCGGCGCGCGTCAGTCGTGACGGGACGCTCCACGTGGCGACGAGCTCGTCGGCCTGGGCGTTCGAGCTCGGCTTGCTGGAGGCGGACATCCGCGAGCGGCTCGGCGCCGCCCTCGGGGAGGACGCTCCAAGTCGGCTGCGCTTTGCTCCGGGACCGCTGCCGGAGCCCCCGCGGGAGCTGCCGAATCGCCGCCTCGTGCAGCCGGTCGAGCCCACCCCGGAAGAGGAGCGTGAAGCAGCCCGGCTGACCGCGGCGATCGGTGCTGAGAATCTGCGCAAAGTTGTTGCGAAAGCGGCTGCAGCAAGTCTCGCGAGAGCCGCGGGACGGCCGCCGCATCTGATAGACTGACCGCGGCCCTAAAAGCGGCGAAATGCAGGGTTTTTTTCTTTGGCTGAGGCAGCTTACACCGCAAAAGACATCACCGTTCTCGAGGGTCTCGAGCCGGTCCGGCTGCGCCCGGGGATGTACATCGGCTCGACGGGCGCCCGAGGGCTTCATCACCTCGTCTACGAGGTCGTCGACAACTCCGTCGACGAGGCCATCGCGGAGCGCGCCGACCGGATTGAGGTAACCCTCCATCCGGACAACTCGGTGACCGTCTCGGACAACGGTTCGGGCATCCCGATCGACGTCATGGCCGACCAGGGACTGCCCGCCGTCACCGTCGTCCTGACGAAGCTGCACGCCGGCGGAAAGTTCGGCGGCAAGGGCTACAAGGTCTCTGGCGGGTTGCACGGCGTCGGCGTGTCGGTCGTCAACGCGCTCTCCGAATGGCTCAAGGCCGAGGTGCGCCGCGACGGCAAGGTCTACCGCCAGGAGTTCGCGCGCGGGGAGCCGACGAGCGACCTCGAGGAAGTCGGCAAGACGGAGGGCAAGAAGGACACGGGGACGACGATCTCGTTCTTGCCCGACGCCGAGATCTTCGACGCGGATGAGTTCGAGTTCGATCGGCAGACGCTTGTCACGCGACTGCGCGAGACGGCGTTTCTCACGAGCGGACTCAGGATCGTGCTCGTCGACGAGCGCGAGGGAGAGCAGCGCGACGAGTTCTACGCCGAGGGCGGCATCCGCGACTTCGTCGGCTACATCAACGCCAGCATGGACCCGATCCACAAGCGGATCGTCTACTTCGAGGGCGAGATGGAGCAGGGCCAGGTCGAGGTCGCGATGCAGTGGAACGCGTCTTACGTCGAGTCGGTCTTCTCGTTCGCGAACAACATCAACACACACGAGGGCGGCGCTCATCTCTCCGGGTTCAAGGCGGCCCTCACAGGCACGCTCAACCGCTACGCGCGCGAGAAGGGGTTGCTCAAGGAGAAGGAGGACAACCTCGAGGGCGAGGACGTCCGCGAGGGGCTTGCGGCGGTGATCTCCGTCAAGCTTCGGGACCCGCAGTTCGAGGGCCAGACGAAGACCAAGCTGGGGAATCCGTGGGTCCGCGGCCTCGTCGAGCAGACCGTCAACCAGAAGCTGGCGGAGTTCCTCGAGGAGAACCCCACCGACGCGAAGCAGATCATCACGAAGGCCGTTGCCGCGAGGAACGCGCGTCAGGCCGCGCGGAAGGCTCGCGAGCTGACGCGGCGCAAGAGCGCTCTCGACAGCTCCTCGCTCCCGGGCAAGCTCGCCGACTGCACGATTCGCGACCCCGAGGCCGCGGAGCTCTTCATCGTCGAGGGCGACTCCGCGGGCGGCTCCGCGAAGGCCGGTCGCGACCGGACGTACCAGGCGATCCTGCCGCTGCGCGGGAAGATCATCAACAGCGAGAAGAACCGGATCAACAAGGTGCTCTCGAACACCGAGATCCAGGCGATGATCACTGCGATCGGGACCGGGATCGGCGACGAGTTCGACATCTCGAAGCTGCGCTACCACCGTGTGATCGTGATGACGGACGCCGACGTGGACGGCTCTCACATCCGCACGCTGATCCTGACCTTCCTCTACCGCAACATGCCGGAGCTCTTCGACAACGACCACGTCTACATCGCCGTTCCGCCGCTCTACAAGGTCAAGCTCGGGAACCAGGAGTTCTACTTCGAAAAGGACGCCCAGCTCGAGGAGCTACTCGTTCGAGAGCGCGTCGGGGAGTTCGAGATCCTCGACCGGCACGGAGAGAAGGTGAAGCTGACCGAGGCCAAGTGGGGCCGTTTCGTCCGGCTGCTCGCAGGGTTCGAGGGCTGGTCCGCCCGTCTCCGCGCCGACTTCGGGGGCGCGGCCGACTTTCTGGTCAAGCACCGCCTGATCGAGCTCGACGGCGCGGTCGGCAAGAACTTCGGCAGGGCGCTCGCGGCAGTCGGCGAGAACGGCTACGCGCTCGAGCTTGAGGACGAGGCCGGCGAGGCGTTCCGGGTCAAGGTGATCGAGAAGGAGACGAGCGCCCTGCAGCGGGTCGAGATTCCGCGCGAGCTGCTCGCTTCGGGGATCTACCAGAGCCTGCGCGACGCGTATACGAAGCTCGCCGACCCCGTCGGCTTGCCGCCCTTCACGATCACGCACAACAAGAAGTCGCGGACGGCCGAGACGTACCAGGCGCTTCGCCACGAGGCCCTCGACCTCGCGAAGGAGGGCATCCAGCTCTCCCGCTTCAAGGGCCTCGGCGAGATGAACGAGGACCAGCTCTGGGAGACGACGATGGACCCACAGCGGCGGCTGCTCGTCCGTGTCCAGGTCGAGGACGAGATCGGCGCCGGCCAGCTGTTCTCGATGCTGATGGGCGACCAGGTCGAGCCGCGTCGGCTGTTCATCGAAGAGAACGCCAAGGACGTCCGCTTCCTCGATGTTTAAGCGGCCCCTAGCTCGCCAGCTCGCACTCTGTCGAGGCGGTGACCGTGTCTGACCTGGATACGGGCGCTCTGAACCCGGGCCGCATCGAAGACCGCCTCCTTGACGACGAGATGCGGTCGAGCTTCCTCGACTACGCGATGAGCGTCATCGTCTCGCGTGCCCTGCCCGATGTGCGCGACGGCCTCAAGCCCGTGCACCGCCGCGTCCTCTACGGCATGCACGAGGCCGGGCTCCAGCCGAACCGGCCCTATCGGAAGGCGGCCCGCGTTGTCGGCGACGTCATGGGCAACTTCCACCCCCACGGCGACACCGCGATCTACGACGCGCTCGTGCGGATGGCGCAGCCGTTCTCGCTGCGGTACCCGCTCGTCGACGGGCAGGGCAACTTCGGCTCGATCGACGACGACCCGCCGGCGGCCATGCGCTACTGTCTCGCGCCCGGCGTGCGGGTGCAGACGCCAAACGGCACAGTCAAGATCGAGGATCTTGTCGGAAGAATGCCGCCGAACTCGGAGCGTGAGGCGGCCTTCGAGGTGCTCGATCGCCTTGGCCGTCCGGTCTCCGTTTCGAAGGTCTTCCACTCCGGCGACCACCCGACGCTGCGCCTCAAAACGCGCGAAGGGTTCGAGGTCGCCGGCACGCACAACCACCCCGTGCTGTGCCTGGTCGACATGGTTGGCGTGCCGCTCCTGCTTTGGAAGCTGCTGAGCGAGATTCAGCCTGGAGATCGCGTTCTCGTGAACAGAACGCCCCGCTCCGACTCAGGTGAGGACACCGACGGGGCACTGGACGTGGCACTCCTGCTCGGAGCATTTGTCTCGGAAGGCTGGTCCAGCGAGTCGCGCGCAGGCTTCAACAACGTCGACCGCGACTTCTTCGACCGGGTCCTGACGGCGTACGACGCCGTGGTGGGTGGTGCGCGGTACGCCTACACCCGCGAGATCAAGTCGGGAAGCCGTCTCTTTGAGCTCGACATTCAGGACCTCAGGCGACTGCGCGAGAGCCCGCTGGCCGAACTCGTAGGACTCGCCAGCCACGAGAAGCGGATTCCCGAGCAGGTGTGGCGAAGTTCGCTCGAGTTCAAGCGTGTCTTCCTCCAGGCTCTCTTCGAGGGCGACGGCTCATCGTCGTTGCTGGCGCGCAACTCGATCCAGATCAGCTACTCGACGTACAGCGAGCACCTTGCGAGGGATGTGCAGCTCCTCCTACTCGAGTTCGGCGTCGTTGCGCGGCTTTGTCGTTATGACAAGGGGGAGATCAAGGTTGTGATCTCGAACCGACGCGACGCCCGGCTCTTCGCGTGGCGCGTCGGATTCCACGGTCGCAAGCAGCGGAAGCTCGAGCGTGAGCTCGGGCCGATCCCTGACACGAGCCGTGCACTCTCACGCGAGGAGGTGCCGTTCGTCGCCGACTTCATCCGCTCCGAGACCGAGTCCGATTGGCTCCGTCGCCACAACATCGACCGCACAGAGCGCCTCGAACGCGGTGGCACGGCGATCCTCGAGCGTGTTTCGGCGGAGGTGCGAACCGTCGTCGAGCCGCTCGTCACCGGGGATTACTTCTATGCAACGGTGGCGTCCATCGAGGACAC
Source organism: Gaiellaceae bacterium (assembly GCA_050698015.1). Taxonomy (GTDB): domain Bacteria; phylum Actinomycetota; class Thermoleophilia; order Gaiellales; family Gaiellaceae; genus JACDAN01. Next base: position 1,607 of record JBOHAU010000056.1, on the reverse strand, counting down.
CGGCGTGCAGCCCGTGTACTCCCTTCGCGTTGACTCTGACGACCACTCGTTCCTTAGTAACGGGTTCGTCAGCCATAACACCGAGGCGCGACTGTCGCGGATCGCGACGGAGATGCTCCGCGACATCGACGCCGACACCGTCGACTTCGTCCTCAACTACGACGAGTCCCGACGCGAGCCCGACGTCCTCCCGGCGCGCTTCCCGAACCTGCTCGTGAACGGGTCGGCGGGCATCGCGGTCGGAATGGCGACGAACATGCCGCCGCACCGTCTCACCGAGGTCGCCGACGCGCTTGTCGCGTTGATCGACGACCCGACGATCTCCGTCGACAAGCTCACCCGGCACATCAAGGGCCCGGACTTCCCGACCGGTGGGATCATCGTCGGGCGCGAGGGGATCCGGGAGGCCTACCGCTCGGGCCGCGGTCGCATCGTCATGCGCGCCCGGGCGCACATCGAGGAGCTACGGGGCGGAAAGTCGGCGATCGTCGTCACCGAGCTGCCGTACGGCGTCAAGAAGGGCGGCGACGCCGGCGTGATTAAGAAGATCGCCGACCTCGTCCAGGACAAGGTCCTGACGGAGATCTCCGACCTCCAGGATCACTCCGATCGCACCGGGATGCGGATCCAGGTCGAGCTCAAGCGCGACGCGATCCCTCAGGTTGCGCTGAACAAGCTGTTCAAGCACACGGCGCTGCAGTCGACGTTCGGCTACAACGCGGTCGCGCTCGTCGACGGCGTTCCGCGGACGCTGTCGCTGCTCGAGCTGCTCAGCCATTACCTCGACTTTCAGCGCGAGGTGGTCATCCGTCGCTCCAAGCACGAGCTGCGGCAGGCCGAGCGCAGGGCGCACGTCCTCGAGGGCTACCTCAAGGCGCTCGACAACCTCGACGCGGTGATCGCGCTCATCCGCGCCGCGAACGACGCGGACGAGGCCCGAGCGGGCCTGATCAGCGAGTTCGACCTCTCCGAGGTGCAGGCGCAGGCGATTCTCGATCTCCGCCTGCGCGCGCTCACTGCCCTCGAGCGCAAGCGCGTCGAGGACGAGTACGCGGAGCTCCAGGCTCGGATCGGCGAGCTCCGGACCATCCTCGGCGACGAGAAGCGGATCGACGGGCTCGTCAAGAGCGAGCTGCTCGAGCTTCGCGAGACCTACGGTCGAAGCGACGACCGCCGAACCGAGATCGTCGCGGCCGAGGGTGAGCTCGAGCTCGAGGACCTGATCGCGGAGGAGGACATGGTCATCGCGATCACGCGCTCGGGCTACATCAAGCGGCTACCCGTCGACACCTACCGGGAGCAGCGCCGCGGCGGCATCGGCGTCATGGGCATGGAGCTCAAGGACGAGGACTACATCGAGCATCTCTTCGTCGCCTCGACGCACGACTACATCCTCTTCTTCACGACCGTTGGCAAGGTTTACCGGCTCAAGGTGCACGAGCTCCCGCTCGGCTCGCGCCAGTCGAAGGGTCGGGCGATCGTCAATCTGCTCCCGTTCAGGCAGGACGAGGACGTCCAGGCGGTCATCGCGACACGGAACTTCGAGGAAGCCAAGTACCTCGTGTTCGCCACGCGGAAGGGCATTGTCAAGAAGACGGCGTTTGCCT
>JBOHAU010000055.1:0-2703 GCA_050698015.1 Gaiellaceae bacterium | reverse complement strand
ATCGAGCCGTCGGCGGGATACGCGAAGCTGCCGCCGACGCCGACCGCGTCAGGCGGACCGCTGACTACACCGGCCGAGGCGCCGCCCTGGCCGGGCACCGAGACCTGGATTCCGGCAGCCTCCGCGCTCGGCTTGCCGACCGCCGGCGCCGAGGGTGCCCCGGTCGATCCCGTCAACGCCAGCAGCGAGATGAACGCGATCGCGATTGAGTGCCGCCCGGCCACGAGCCGAAGATTATTGGCGATCGGGCGGTTGTCGCAGCCTCGGATTACACGGCGCACGATTGACACGACCCGCGGAGGACGATGTCGTGGCCTTCGACCTGGAACCCCGAGCGCCCCGAGACGTCTCCGATCGCCCGTTCGAGGCGCTCATCAGAGAACGCCTCGACCTTGCCGCAATCGCCGCAGACCAGGTGGTGGTGATGGTCTCCGCTCGGCGCGGCGGGCTCGTAGTAGGCGCCGCCGGAGCCAAGCTCCAAGCGATGCACGAGCCCGAGGTCGGTCAGGGTCTCCAGCGCGCGATAGACGCTTGCGATCCCGACCCCGGCCCGCCGTTGCCGCACGCGATCGTGGATCTCCTGCGCCGACAGGCAGCAATGCTGGTTGGCCAGCGCTTCGATCACCGCCGCTCTCGCACGGCCGGGCTTGAATCCAGCCTCGCGCAGCAGGGCCTGTGCGTGCTCGCCCCAACTCACTGGACAATAATGATAGCGATTCTCATTCTTGGTAACCTCCCTCGCCGTTGTGAGAATCGTTCTCGTCCTCACCCTGGCGTCCCTCGCCGTCAGCGGTTGTGGCGGTACCGACGGCGACGGAAACGGGTCCGAGCAGGTCGATGTCGTCGCGGCGTTCTACCCCCTCGCCTGGGCTGCGGAACAGGTCGCCGGCGAAGGCGTCCGCATCCGCAACCTGACACCTCCGGGCACCGAGCCGCACGACGTCGAGCTCACGGCGAGGGACGTCGAACGAATCCGCGCGGCCGACGTCGTGCTCTACCTGGGCGGCGGCTTCCAACCTGCGGTCGAGGATGCCGTCGACCGAGCGTCCGGAACCGCGGTCGACCTCCTCGAAGATCCGGTCGACCGCGACCCTCACATCTGGCTCGATCCCGTCCGGTTCTCCGGGACCGTCGAGCGAATCGCCAACGCGCTCGACCGTCCAAAGGGTGCATCTGGGACGGTGGCCGATCTTGGCGCCCTCGACGGCGACTTTGCCCGCGGGCTCTCCACCTGCAAGAGGCGTGAGATCGTCACCGCCCACGAGGCGTTCGGGTACCTGGCACGCCGCTATCGCCTCGAACAGGTTGCGATCACCGGGATCTCCCCCGAGGCCGAGCCGACGCCACGCGAGCTCGAGCGCGTGATCGAGCGCGTGCGAAGGACAGGGGCAACCACGGTCTTCTTCGAGACTCTCGTCTCGCCCCGCCTCGCCGAGACGGTCGCCCGTGAGACGGGCGCCGAGACCGCCGTTCTCAACCCGATCGAAGGCCTGACGAGCGAACAGGCCGAGGCCGGAGAGGACTATCTCTCGCTGATGCGGGACAACCTCGCCGGGCTGCGCGAGGCCCTCGGATGCCGCTAGCGCTCGAGCTGCGCGGCGTCTCGTTCGGCTACAGAGACGGACCGGCCGTGCTCAAAGAGGTCGATCTCGCGGTCAAGACAGGCGAGCTCGTCGCGATCGCCGGGCCGAATGGCGGCGGCAAGACGACGCTCGTCCGCATCGCCCTCGGGCTCGAGCGTCCTGACAGCGGCGAGGTCTTGCTGTTCGGAGAGCCGGCGCACCGCTTCTCGCGCCGCGCGACGCTCGGCTACCTCGCCCAGCGAGCCCAGTTGCAGCTGGATGCGCCCGCCACGGTCGAGGAAGTGGTGTCTGCCGGACGGCTCGCCGCAGGCGGTCTCCTCGGCCCCCTGCGCCGGCGTGACCGGGTGATCGTCGACGAGGCAATCGAGCGGGTCGGCTTGACGTCCGTGCGACGCCGCCCGCTGACCAGGCTGTCCGGTGGTCAGCAACAGCGGGCCTTCATCGCCAAGGCGCTGGCCGGCAACCCGTCGCTACTCGTGCTGGACGAGCCGACTACGGGGGTCGACGTCGAGTCGCAGGAAGCCCTCGGAGAGCTTCTCCATCGACTCCACACCGAACTGTCTGTGACCGTGCTCTACGTGTCGCACGAGTTCGGCGCGATCGAGCGCTACGTCGAGCGACTGGTACTCGTTCGCGCGGGCATCGTCTTCGACGGCCCGCCCGGGGCGCTGCCCGCCCTCTGGCACGACCCTTCACACGTCCATGCTTGAGTCCGAGTTCATGCGGCTCGCGTTCGCGGCGGGCATCTTCGTCAGCCTGCTCGCTCCAGCAGTCGGCTTCTTCCTCGTCCAGCGCCGTATGAGCCTGATCGGCGATGGAATCGGACACGTCGCGTTCGCGGGCGTCGCGCTCGGCTACCTGCTCGGGATCTCGCCGGTCCTGACCGCGCTCGTCGCCTCCGTGGTCGGCGCGATCGCGATCGAGTGGCTGCGCTCTACCCGACAGACGGCGGCTGACCAGGCGTTGGCACTCGTCTTCTACTCGGGGATCGCCGGCGGCGTCGTGCTCGTCTCGGCGGCCGGGGCGCTCGACGTCGACCTGTTCGCCTTCCTCTTCGGCTCGATCCTCACGGTCACCCGACAGGACGTCGCCATCGTGGCGTTACTAGGCGTAGCCGGGC
>JBOHAU010000054.1:0-9275 GCA_050698015.1 Gaiellaceae bacterium | reverse complement strand
CCCATGTGGCGGGCATCGCGGCCGGCAAGTCGGGGACGACCTCGCCGGGCGGGCGCACGCACCCGGCCACGGCGAACCTCTCGGGTGTTGCCCCGCGTGCCTACATCGGCAACTACCGGGTCTTCACGATCCCGACGCAGATCGGGCACGTCGGCAACACTCCTGAGCTCGTAGCGGCCTTCGAGGCCGCGGTGCGCGACGGGATGGACGTCATCAACCTCTCCGGTGGGAGCGCCGAGACCGACCCACCGAACGACGCCCTCGTCGAGGCTACGCGCAACGCCGCGGCCGCAGGCGTCGTCCCGGTCATCGCTGCCGGCAACTCGCGGGACGACTTCGGCTTCGGCACGGTCGGCTCGCCTGGAAGCGCGCCGGAGGCGATCACCGTTGGAGCCGTGTCCAACACACACGTCTTTGGGCCGGTCGTATCGGTCACCGATGCGCGCGCGCCGGCGAACCTGAAGCAGCTCCCGTTCCGCGTCTCGGTCTCCTATCCCGCCTTCGGGAACTGGGCGCGCGCCGATCAGACGCTCGCCGACGTGGGCTCGATCACGGGCTCCGACGGGCGGCCCGTCGACCGGCAGCTCTGCGGCGTCCGGAGCCCGGAATCCCTCGACTCGACCCTCCCACGCAACTCGCTGCGCAACGCGATCGTGCTCGTCTTCCGCGGCCGTTGCCCGCTGATCACGAAGGCGTACCGCGCCGTGGTCTTCGGAGGTGCGGCCGGGATCGTGATGGTCGACAACCGCGCGAGCGAGGCGAATCGCCTGCCACTCGATCTCGGCGTGCCGAGCGGAGTGGTCTCCGACCTCGACGGCGCCTACCTCCGCGACTTCCTGGTCTCGGTAGGCGGGCGCGCGAGCGTGCGCTTCAACTTCACCCCGCTCGAGGCGAAGAACGGGAGATCCGGCGTCGTGACGAGCTTCTCCTCGGCCGGGCCGACCGCGTTCGGCCACCGGCTCAAGCCCGACCTCGCGGCGCCGGGCGGCGAGATCCTCTCGTCGACGCTGCCCGAGTTCGCCGGCTCTCCGTTCGCGCCCTTCGACGGGACGAGCATGGCGACTCCGCACGTGGCCGGCGCAGCCGCGCTCCTGATTCAGCGCCACCCCGGCTGGTCGACGCCTCAGGTCAAGTCGGCACTGGTGGCGTCTGCCGGCCCGGCGTGGGGGAACACGCTGCGCACGGCCGAGGCGTCGGTGCTCCTCGCCGGAGGCGGCCTCGTCAACGTGCAGTCTGCTGACGACCCGAAGATCTTCACCGAGCCGGCTTCGCTCTCCTTTGGGGATCTCAACGTCAACGGCGGCGCCAGGAAGCGCACGCTTCTGCTGAGCGTGTCCGACGCGGGCGGCGGCTCGGGAACATGGACGGTCGAGGTGCGGCCACAATCCGCCAGCTCCGGGGCCGGCCTGTCCGCTCCGGGGAGCGTCGTCGTGGGCCCCGGCGGGACCACGGACGTGGCGATCTCGGCGACGGCGACGTCCCAGGCCGCTGCCGGCGACGACTACGGCTTTCTCGCACTGCGACGAGGCACGACGACCCGCCGGGTGCCATACGCCTTCTTCGTCACGCGCCCGGGGCTCGAGTCGTACCAAGCGCGGGCCGGCAGACTCCGCCGCCAGGTCGGCGGGAACACGATCAACGGCCCCAACCGTGTCAACGTCTACCGCTGGCCGTCGGCGCCGTTCGGTCATCCGCCCGACTACGCGACCGGCGCTCCCGTCTTCGAAGAGGGCGCCGAGCGGCTGTACCTCGTCCCGCACGTCGGCAGGCCCGTCGTGAACCTCGGCGTCTCGGTCATCGCGGCTACGCGCGGCTCGTTCATCAACCCCTGGCTGCTCGGCTCGCCGGACGAGAACGACGTCCAGGGTCAGGCCGCCACGCCGGTGAACGTGAACGCCCTGACTCCCGACTTCCGCCTTCCGGTCGGCGCCGCTGCGACCGTATTCCCCAGTCTCAAACGGTTCTGGGTGGCGGTCGACTCGTCACGCGACGAGTACACGGGACGGGCGCTGCGCGGCCGCTACGTCCTGCGCTACTGGGTGAACGACCTGCGGCCGCCCAGCACCAGCCTCGTGACGACGCGCGTTGCGATGGGCCGCCCGACGATCGTGGTCCGCGCCCGCGACCGAGGTGCGGGCGTCAATCCGCTGTCGCTCCTTCTCTCCTATCGCGGCGGAATCGTCGCGGCGTCGGCCTACGACGTCTCGTCGGGCCTGGCGCTGTTCGTGCTCCCCCGCAGCGCTCCGCGCCTCGCGCGCGGCCGGACGGCGCTGCTCGTCGTGGCATCGGACTACCAGGAGTCGAAGAACGTGAGCACCTTCGGGCGGAACATCATGCCGAACACCCGTTTCCGGTTCGTCGGGATCCGGGTCGTCCGCGGAACGACGGTCAACTGGCTGCTGCCCGACCGCGGCGCGTGCGTCCGCGGCCGCGTTCCGCTGCTGGTCGTCGCCGGATCGACGGGGCGGATCACCTCGGTGCGCTTCTTCGACGGCCGGCGGCGAATCGGAGCGGATCGCAGCGGCTCGGCGGGGCTCTACTCCGCGACGTGGGATGCACGGAGGGCCAAGCGCGGGCGCCACGTGCTCCGGGGGGTCGTGACCACGCGCGCAGGCCGTCGCGTCGCCGCAAGCCGCCGCGTGCGCGTTTGCAAGTAGGCGAGGCCCGTGTCGCCGTCATCACGGGCGGCGCTACCGGGATCGGAGCCGCTCTTGCACGGAGGCTCGCCGGCGAGGGCTGGACATGCGTCCTGCTGGGCCGGAGGGAGGACCCGCTGCGCCGGCTCGCGGACGAGATCGGAGGCGAGTACGAGGTTTGCGACGTCGCCGACCGCGAGGCTGTCGAACGCGTCGCGGCCTCGGTGCGAGAACGTCATCCTGCGGTCGCGCTGCTCGTCAACAACGCGGGCATCCCCGGGCGTTCCAACTTCCTCGACGTCGATCCGGAGAAGGCCGAGCAACTCGTCCGCATCAACTACCTCGGCTCGCTCTGGTCTGCTCGCGCTTTCTTGCCCGCACTCGAAGCAGCCCGGAACGCGAGGATCGTGAACGTCGTCTCCGTCGCGGGAACGGTGGCGGTCGGGCCCTACTCGGCATCGAAGCACGCACAACTCGCGCTCTCCCGGTCGCTGGCCGCCGAGCTGAGGCCCCGCGGGATCCGCGTGCTGACGGTCAATCCGGGGTTCGTCCACACGGAGGGGTTTCCGCAGGATCGCCTCCTCCGCGGCCGCTTCGGATCGCTCGTCGTCGGGCCCGACTACGTCGCGGATCGGATCCTGCGGGCGCTCGGCCGCGGCAGGACCGAGATCTTCGTCCCGGCGTGGTACCGGCCAGCAGCGTGGGTCCAGACGGCGGCACCGGGAGCGCTGACGCGGCTGAGGGCTCGCCGCCGCCCGACGTACTAGCGCGCGAGCAGGTACCAGCCGATGGTGACCCTGTAGGAGTCGCCGCCCGGCGCCGCATCGATCGCCTGGCTGCGCTCATCCCCTTGGCAGCCCGCGAGATCGAGATAGCGCTCTAGATCCCGGGTCTCCTCGTGAAACTCCGAGCGGAGGAGGCGGAGGTCGTTCGCCTCGAACAGCTGGCGGAAGTCCGCATCCGCGAGGGTGCGCTCGTGGGTCGGATCGCGGGCGCGCTCGAAACGGTTCAGGTCGAGTGCGTCCATCGGGTCGTTCGACGCCAGTTGGTCGACGACGAGAATCCGGCCGCCGCGACGCGTGACGCGTGCCAGTTCGGAGACGGCCCGCTCCGGCCAGCGGACGTGGTGCAGCGTGCGCAGGCTCCCGGAGAGGTCGAACTCACCGAGGTGGGCTGGCAGCTTGGTGACGTCGCCCTCGACGAACGAGACGTTCGGAAATTCACCGGCTCGCTTACGGGCCTCGTCGAGCAGCTCGGGGACAAGGTCGACGCCGACCACCTCGGCGACGATCGGCGCGAGCGCGAACGCGAGCGCACCCGTCCCGGTGCCGGCATCCAGGGCGCGCTCCTCGCCACCGGGCTGCACGAAGCCGGCGACGCGCTCTGTGAGGTCGGCACGGCGCGCCTCCTCGAGCTCAGCCAGCCGCCCGGCCTTGGTGGCAAATCGGTCGCGCAGAGTCTCGGAGTCAGTCATCTCGCCACCTTGATACAGGTACCACCGACCTCCTCCCCACCGCAACCGTAGCGCGCAAAAACGCACGTGGAAGTGCCAAGACCGCGACGGATGTGCTCATCCCGAGCCAAGCTCCTGCTTGACCAGCTCGAGCGCTTGCTCACGCGTCGAGATCGCCCCCACGGCTCGTTCCTCGGCGATCAGGTCGAGCAAACGGCCGACCTCCGGGCCTTCGGGAACGCCCAGCTCGTCTCCGCGCAAGAGCGGATCGCCGGGATCTGCCGCGCGCGCGGCACGCACTTCGTCGGCCAGGTCCTCGGCGCCGAGATAGGCGAGCGCGTCGAGCGACCAGGGCTCCGTCGCCCGCCGGAAGCGGTGAATCGCGCGCGGCGAGCCGTCCTCGGGCCGCTCGGCGTCCAGGAGCGCGCTCGCGTAGCGCCGGAGCTCGTTCGGCACCGGGAGCCCGGCGAGCCGGCGGCCGAAGGCTGCAACCAGCCGAAAATCCGTCGACTCACGCGCTCGCTCGCGATCCAGACCCGCCGTCGACCCCCCGAGCGGCTCCAGCAGGCCGAGCTCTTCGGCGCGGCGGAATCCGTCGACCGAGAGCCGCACCAGCTCCGCGACGATCCGCTCGCCTGCGGGCCGGTCGACGAGCTCGGCGCGTTCCTGGACGAGCGAGGCAGTCTCGTCATCGAGCCGCAACCCGAGCTCGTCCTCGAGGCGAACCGCGCGCAGCAGCCGCAGTGGGTCGTCGTCGAACACGCTTCGCGACACGACGCGCAGCACTCGCCGTTCGAGATCCGACTGACCACCGAACGGATCGGCAGGCTCCCCGCCCGCGAGGGGAACGGCGATCGCGTTGATCGTGAAGTCACGGGTCGCCAGGTCGTCCTCGATGCCGTTCTGGAGCGGCGTGAAATCGACCGTGCGTCCGTCGGCGAGCGCGACACGCCAGGCTCCGTGACGCTCGGAGAGCGGGAACGGCGCGCCGCCCGAGCGTTGCGCATACGCACGCGCCGCCTGCTTGGGCTCGCGGCAGGCGATGTCGAGGTCGACGACCTCGCGTCCGAGGAGCTCGTCGCGAATCGCGCCGCCGACGACCCACGCTTCCTGGCCGTCGAGCACTTCGCGGGCGACGTCACGCATCGAGCACCGTCCTTCTGGCACGCAGCGGGCTCGACTCGATGCCGCAGACGATCTCGTAGTTGATCGTGTCGGCCACGCGCGCGTGATCCTCCGCCAGAACGCCGTGGCCGATCAGCGTGACCGGCGTGCCCAAGGGAAGCTCTCGATCGAGCTCGACGGCAAGGGCGTCCATCGAGATCGTCCCGACGACGTGCCTTGGCTCGCCGCCGACCCGGACCTGGGTGCCCGTCATGTCGCGCCGGAAGCCGTCCGCGTACCCGACGGGGACGATCCCGATCCAGGTTTCGCTCTCGGCTAGGAACCGTCGCCCGTACCCCGTGCTCTCGCCGGGCGCCAGCCGCCGCACCTGCGCGAGATGGCTGTCCCAGCGCAGCGCGGGCTCCAGTCCGTCGGCGGCAGGGGGCTCGCCGAACGGTGAGAGGCCGTAGAGCGCGACCCCGCAGCGCGCTGCATCCAGGCGCGACTCGGGGAGCCGGAGGGCGGCGGCGCTGTTGGCCGCATGCCGGATCAGGTTCGTGAAACCGGCGGTCGCCTCTTCGAAGCGCTGGAGCTGGGAGCGCGCGAAGTCGGGGTCGCTGTCGGCGGTAGCGAGGTGGGTCATCAGGCCGACGACCTCGACCGCCGGTACCGGCAGCTCGGACAGGCCCCACCGGCCCATGCCCGTCTCGAGCTTCAGATGGACGCGTACGCCCTCCGGAACCGCGTCGTCCGAAACGGCCAGGTCGAGATCGGCGTCGCGGGCCTGGGCGATTTCGCGGCCCGAGGCGGGGCCCATGACGAGAATGCGGACTCCTGGAAACTCGCGGCGCAGCGGCAAGGCTTCCGCGACGGTCGCGACGCACAGCGCGAGCGCACCCTCTCCCACTGCCACCCCTGCGACGTCGACGGCGCCGTGCCCGTACGCGTCGGCCTTGACGACCGCCCACAGCTCGGCGGGCCCGAGCGCCTTGCGAAGCGTACGGACGTTGCGGCGAACCGCGCCGAGGTCGATGGTGATCTCAGATCGATGCATGCAGACGGAAGTTTCGCGCCAGTTGCACCTAGGCGGCGAGCACCCTGGGCAGCGCTTCGATCAGATCGCTCGCGATCAGCCCGTTCTTGTGGGGCGCCTCGCGTGCGGCCTCCGTGTGGGCCACGGCAGCCGCGGCGGCGGCCAGTCGGGGCTCGACTCCTTTGGCGAGGAACGCTGCGACGATGCCGGAGAGCACGTCGCCCGTGCCGGCCGTCGCCAGCGCTGGATCTCCGCCACAGACGATCGCCCCAGCACCGGGCTCGCCCACCAGGGTGCCGGCGCCCTTCAGCAGGACGATGCAGGCGAAGCGCTCGACTGCGCGATCGAGCGCCGCGAGCCGGTGTGCGTCGACCCAGTCCGACTCGACGTCGAGCAGACGGGCGAGCTCGCCCGAGTGCGGCGTCAGAACGCGCGGCGCCGGCCAGTCGGCGGGCTCGAGCTCGTGGAGAGCGTCGCCGTCGACGACTGCGGGCACCTCTGCCTGCGCCAGGACGCGCCGGACGAGCTCCTTTGCGCCCTCGCTGCGGCCGAGCCCCGGCCCGATCGCGAGCGCTCCGCCTTTGCCCACGAGGTCGAGCACCTCGCCCGCCGCGTCCGCCGTTAGCAGCCCCTCGTCGTCCTCCGGCAGCGGCCGCTTGACTGCCTCGAGGACCCAGTGCTCGAAGACCGGGATCGCAGACTTCGGGCCTGACAGCGCAACGTAGCCTGCGTCGGCGCGTAGCGCGGCGAGCGCGCTCAAGCACGGCGCGCCGGTCATGCCCGGCGAGCCGCCCACGACAACGACGTGGCCCGCGGTGTACTTGTTGTCCTCGGGAGACCGGCGCGGGACGGCACTGAGGATCTCCCTCGTCGCGCGCGAGTTCCTGGTCTCGACGGGCTCGAGCCCGATGTCGGCCACGACGACCTCGCCCGCGTGGAACCGCCCCGGCGACACCTCATGACCCACCTTGCGCCCATGGAAGGTCACGCTGAGGTCGGCGCGAACGGCCATTCCTGACACCTCGCCGGTCGAGGCGTCGACCCCGGAGGCGATGTCGACGGCGACAACCCCCGCGCCGGAATCGTTGATCGCCTCGATCAGCCGCGCGGCGTCCGGCCTCGGCTCGCCGCGAAACCCTGTTCCGAACAGCGCGTCGAGAACGACCTCGGCGTCCCGGGGCTCGTTCGCCACCTCCGCGTCCTTCCCGGCGGCGCGCAGGATCTCGGCCGCGATCCGACCGTCTCCCCCGTTCTTGCCGCCGCCGCAGACGGCCACGAAGCGCTTCGCGTCCGGCCACCGCCGCATCGACTCCTCGGCGACGGCACGGCCGGCCCGTTCCATGAGCTCCTCCTCGGAGCCCGGATAGCGCTCCTCCGCGGCGCGCATCTCGTCAGCGGTGTACAGGGGCTCAAGCATCCGGCGAGACGAGGCACACGGCGGCCGCCAGCTCACGCGAATGCGTCATCGAGAGGTCGATCTGCCCGGCGCCGACTTTCTCGGCCCACTTCTGCGTGCGGCCGGTCAGCGCGACCCCCGGCTTGGGGCGCCCGCGGATCTCGATCTCTCGCCAGGTGAAGAGCACGCCGGAGCCGAGCGCCTTGCCGACAGCCTCCTTCGCCGCGAAGCGCGCGGCGTAATGCTGGGCCGGGTTGCCCCGCGAGTCGCAGTAGGCCTGCTCTGCCTTCGTGAAGCAGCGATCCTTGAAGCCCGGATAGCGGGCGAGGGCCCGCTCGACGCGGTGGATCTCGATCAGGTCGACGCCGATCATCATGCGGGCACCACAATGGCCGTCATGGACGGCGAGTCTATTCGCGTCACCCGCTCGGTCTCGATCCCGCTCTCGGAGATCCAGCTTCGCTTCTCGCGCTCCAGCGGGCCGGGCGGCCAGCACGCACAGAAGTCCGAGACCCGCGTCGAGGCGCTCTTCGACGTCGAGGCCTCGGCCTCGCTCACGGCGCAGCAGAAGAGCCGCGTGCTGCGAAAGACGGGGCCCCTGCTGCGTGCGATTGCCCAGGACGAGCGCAGCCAGGCGCGAAACCGCGAGCTGGCCGTCGAGCGGCTCGCGGAGCAGCTGCGGGAGGCGCTGAAGATCAAGCGCCGCCGGGTGGCGACGAAGCCGTCGGCCGGGGCCAGGCAACGACGCCTCGACAGCAAGCGCAGGCGCGCCGAGACGAAGCGCCTCCGGCGGCCCCCCTCGTGATGGGTTACGCGGTGACTTCGTGCAGCGCGCGCGGCCTGACGTAGCTGCGCATCAACTTGCGGGCGTAGAGCCGCTCGTTCGCTGCGCGGTAGAGCGCAAGCGCGTTGTCGCCGTCGTGCGGGTAGATCGCCCAGCCTACGGTCGCCTTGGCGCGTCCCGTCCCGAGGGTCCGTTCGAGCTCGGTCGCCCGCCTCGTGGCTTCAGTCGAAGCCTGGATGGAGACCAGCACGGCGAACTCGTCGCTTCCTACGCGGGCGACGTCGTCGCCGGGGCTCACTGCGCCGGCCAGGTTCTCCGCCAGCTTCCGCAGCGCCTCGTTTCCCGCAGCGAAGCCCTCGTCCCGGTTGAACTCGCCGAGCAAGTCCATGTCGGCAAGGAGCAAGGCGAACGGAACCCCGGATGCGAGCCGACGGGTGATCGCAGCCTCGAACGCACGCGTATTCGGCAGGCCCGTCAGGGTGTCGCGTTCGGCGAGAACTCTCAGCTCGCCCATCATCGTTCGGTTACGACTCGCGAACCAGCCGATCAACGCACCGATGCAGACGTAGGTCGCCAGGCGGCTGAACGTCCCGGCGGTCAGGATCTCGTGTGACGGCATCCTGGGATTGAGGAGCACTCCCGACACGTAAAGAGCGGTCGCAACCGTGCCTGCCAGAGCCCCCAGAGCAGGACCTCCGGCCATCGCAGCGAGCGCGATCGAGATGTAGAGGAAATGGCCGATTCCGAGGCCGGGCCGCTCGTAGATCACGAACAGGACGAACACGAGGGCCGAGCTCATGAGCGCGCCAAGGATCAGGGGTCGCTGGGTGATGGCCGCAGGCATCAACCCAAGCTTCGCCGCTGCGCGG
>JBOHAU010000053.1:0-15145 GCA_050698015.1 Gaiellaceae bacterium | reverse complement strand
GCGCCGATCCCGAGGCCGCGTGGCTTTTCGCCGCGGTCGCCTGCACGATGGGCGTGCTCCATGCCGTTCCCAGCTCGCTGCTGGTCGGGATGCAGCGGTGGCGAGACGCTTCGATCGTCGGCCTGATCACCGGCGCAGTCGCCACGGTGGCGACAGTGGCCGTCCTCGCGGCCGGTGGCGGCATCACCGGGATGTTCGCGGTCGAGGCGGTGATCTCGGCCGGGAACCTCGTCTGGACAACCATGCTCGCGCGGCGCGCCTTGGGCCGCGTGGCGCCTTGGCGTGGCCCGGCGCTGGACCACGAGGCCTGGAGGGCGCTCCGCTCGAGGGCGTGGCGCTACGCGCTGCCCGCGTCCTACGGCTTCCTCCTCACGCTCGTCGTGTGGCGCCGCTCCGAGTTCTTCTTCCTCGAGCGCTACTCGACCGACACGCAGATCGCGCTGTACTCGGTGGTGTTCGCCTTCGTCGCAGCTCTGACTCAATTCCCGGACGCGATCGCCGCGGTCGCGCTGCCGGCCGTCGCGACGCTGTCGGGCGCGGGTGAAGCAGACCGAATCCGTGTGGGCTTCGCCCGGGGGCTGCGGATGGTCGCGCTCGTGGCGCTGCCGATCACGGCGGTCGCTCTGGCCATTGGCCCTCGGCTCCTCAAGCTGCTCTTCGGGCCGGATTTCTCCGGCACCGAGCCGGTGCTGCTGATCATGCTGGTGCCCTTTCCGCTCCTCCCTCTCCTGTCCCTGAGCCGTTCGGTGCTCGCGGGCCTGGGGAAACTTCGGGTGCCGCTGATCGCCGAAACGATCGCGGCCGCCGTCAACATCTCACTGGCCTTCGCGCTCGTCCGAGACCACGGAGCAGTAGGCGCGGCGGTCTCGAACGTCGCCGCACAACTGACGGCCGCAATTCTCGTGCTCACCTATGCGCTCTGGAGCCTCGGCGACGTCGACTGGCGACCGCTGTCGCTGTGGCGCGGCGTCGTCGCGGCCGCCGCGGCGGGCCTCGCCGGCTGGGCCGGTGTCACCTTGCTTCCCGGCGCCTGGGGGCTCGTTCTCGGCGCGCTCCTCGCGCTCGTCTCGTTCTCGGCGCTCGCCGTCTTCCTCAAGATCCTGCCCGAGGACGACGCGGCCTGGCTCAACAAGGAAGCGGGACGGCGTCTCGGCGGCTTCGTCGGAACCGTCTGCGAACGCTGCGCATGAGAGTCCTCATCGTCCTGACGCAGCCGCCGCTGCCCGAAGGCGGCGCCAACTCCCGTTGCGCCGTCGCATTGCTCCGAGGGCTGCTCGAGCACGGCATCGACGTGCGGGCGATCGCCGCGCGGCAGTGGTTCACGCCGGCGGGAGACCCTCCCGACGACCTGCCGGTGGAAGTCGTCGACGTGCCGCCCGAGCCGCGCGGCTGGCGGGCCCGCTACCTTCGCCTGAGGCAGCCCCGAGGAGAGCTGGCGCGTGGGGTGTTCGGCCGCCTCGTGCGAGAACGGGCCGCCGACGCCGACCTCGTTCATCTCGAAGAGACGGAGACAGCGTGGTGCGACGCCGGAGTCTCGACGCCGTCGCTCGTCCACATCCACTATCTCGTGCGAACCGACCGCAGCTTGCGACGGCCCTGGACGCGCGAGTTCCGCGACACGCTCGAGCTCGACCTCGCCGAGCGCGCCGCGATTCGCCGCCATCGCCGCCTCGTGGCGAGCTCGCCGAAAGTCGAGGCCGAGCTGCAGCGGCGAAGTCCGCAGGCGGAGATCGTCCGCGCCCCCCTCTCGCTCGATCCCGTCTACTACGACCAGGCAACGCTGGACGCACCGGTGGTGGGCCTGATCGGCCAGGCTGCCTGGCCTCCGATGCGGGCCGCGCTCGACCGGCTGCTTACACGGGTCTGGCCCCTGGTCGCGCGCCGTCGGCCCGACGCGCGCCTCGTGCTCGCCGGACGAGGGCTGGACTTCCTGCGCGGGCGCGACCTGGGCCCGGGGGTCGAGCTGGTGGGCGAGGTTCCCTCGGGCGCTGCTTTCTTCCGTGACATCGGGCTCCTGCTTTATCCCCTCAGCTCCGGAAGCGGCATGAAGGTCAAGACGCTCGAAGCGATCGCCTCGGGCGTCCCGGTCGTCACGACCGCCGCGGGGGCCGAGGGCGTTCGAGGCGGCGAGGGCCTGGTCGTGAGCGAGGGCGACGACGAGCTCGCCGAGGCGGCCGCGCGCCTGCTCGGAGACGGCGAAGAACGCCGCCGGCGAGGCGCCGCGGCGCGCGAGGCCTTCCTCGCCCGCTACGCGCCGGGGCCCGCGACCCGGCCACTCGTCGAGCTCTACGAGCGCAGCGCGTAGACGACCCGGCGCAGCTCCCCGGCGTTCAGGGCACTCGCAGCGACGGCCAGCGCGAGCAATCCGGCACCCGCGATCAGGCCGAGCCTCAGCAACCGCCGCATGGGACCGAATCATGCGGCATGCGGCGGAGACCTCGGTACTCTGAGCCCAGGCGGCGCCCGTGGAGACCTCGGTTACGATCGCGATCGCGACGTACAACCGCGCGGAGCTGCTCGAGCGGCAGCTCGCGTGGCTCGACCGGGCGCTCACGGGGGTCGAGCCGCGGTGCGAGGTGCTGATCTCGGACAACTGCTCCACCGACCGAACCGCCGAGGTCGTGGCCGGGTGGACCGCGCGGATCGAGAACCGCGTTCGTGTTCGCTCCGTCCGGAACAGCCGCAACGTCGGCGCGATCCGCAACATCGCGGGGTGCATCCTCGCCGCCCGGACGAGCCACGTCTGGACGGTCGGCGACGACGACCTGATCGAGGACGGCACACTCAGGTTCGTGCTCGAGGAGCTGGATCGCCGGCCTGACCTCGCCCTGCTGACGCTCAACTTCTCGAGCCGGTTCGTCGAGACCGGCGAGCTCCGGTTCGAGCGCTGCTACGAGGTCGACGACGACAGCGTGCAGGCGGACGGCAGCCAGCTCTTCGAGCGCTGCCTCGCCGACGATCCCGGCGGCGTCGCATTGACGACCGCCCAGGTCTACCGGGCCGAGCTCGCCCAGGCCGCGATCCGCGAGTGGCAGCGAGGCCTGCACAACCTCGTGACGCAGATCTACTGGACCGGGTTCTGCGCGGCCCACGGGCCGGCGAAGGTGACGGCGGAGACGAAGCTCGAGTGCGCGGCGGGCACGCACTTCTTCGTGGGCAACCCGAGGCTCTCGTACAAGCTCGACCTGGGCGACACCGCCGAGCTCTACGCTCGCCTGGCAATGATCGGCTACTCGCCCAAGCTGTGCCTTCGGCTCGCGCGGCGTCAGCTCGGCGGGCAGAAGCGGCGGCTGCTGGCGGGCGCACTGCGCTGGCCGGCCACGGGTATCCCTGCGCTCGGACGTGTAGCGATGAGCTTCTCGAGCCTCTACGCGCGTTCGCTCGCGAGCGGTGCCGCGTGAAGGTCGTCGTCACCGGACACCACGGCTACATCGGCTCGGTGCTCGTCCCGCTCCTGGCCCGCGCCGGCCACGAAGTCGTCGGGATCGACACCTTCTACTACGAAGGCTGCGACCTCGCGCCCGACGCGGAGCAGGTGACCGGCGTGCGCTTGGACGTGCGGGACGTGAAGCCAGAGCACCTCGCGGGCGCGGACGCTGTCGTCCATCTCGCGGCCCTGTCGAACGACCCGCTGGGCGAGCTCCGTCCGGAGCTGACACGGGAGATCAACTTCCGCGCGACGGCCGGCGTCGCCCGCGCGGCTCGTGAGGCCGGAGTGCCGCGGTTCGTCTTCGCCTCGTCCTGCAGCATGTACGGGGCCGCCGACTCGGTGACTGCCGTCGCCGAGCAGGCGCCGCTCCAACCGCTGAGCGAGTACGCACGGTCGAAGGTCCTCTCCGAGGAGGCGCTCGCGGAGCTGGCGGGGGACGGCTTCTCGCCGATCTTCATGCGAAACGCCACCGCCTACGGCGTCTCCCCCCGCCACCGCATGGATCTCGTCGTCAACAACCTCGTCGGCTGGGCGCACACGACCGGGGTCGTCCGGATCCTGAGCGACGGGACGCCGTGGCGCCCCCTGATCCACATCGAGGACATCTCCCGGGCGACGCTCGCGCTGCTCGATGCGCCGGTCGAGCTCGTCCACTGCGAAGCCTTCAACGTCGGCGCCGACAGCGAGAATTACCAAGTGCGCGACCTGGCGGAGATCGTCGAGGAGGTGGTCCCAGGGTGCCGGATCGAGTACGCCGGCACCGGCGAGCCGGACCCGCGCAGCTACCGCGTCGACTTCGGCAAGCTCGCGAGGACGTTCCCCGATTTGCAGCTCCGCTGGAACGCTCGGCGCGGGGTCGAAGAGCTCGCGCGCGCCTACGCGGAGGCCGGGCTGACGCAGGCGGAGTTCGAGGGCGACCGCTACACGCGGCTCAAGCGTCTCGAGCGGCTGCTCTCGGGCGGCAGCCTGGACGACGACCTCCGCTGGGAACATGCGCTTCACTGAGACCGCGCTCGTCGGCGCATTCCTGGTCGACCTCGAGCCGAGAGAGGACGAGCGAGGCTTCTTCGCCCGGGCGTGGTGCGAGCAGGAGTTCGCGGACCATGGGCTCGACACCCGCGTCTCCCAGTGCAACCTCGCCTTCAACGCGAAAGCCGGGACGCTGCGGGGCATGCACTACCAGGCGCCGCCCCATGCCGAGGTCAAGGTCGTCCGCTGCACGAGCGGCGCCGTCTACGACGTGATCATCGACCTGCGGCCGGAGTCGCCCAGCTACATGCGGTGGATCGGCGTCGAGCTCTCGGCCGGGAACCGGCGCGCGGTGTACGTGCCGGAGGGGTTCGCCCACGGGTACCAGACCCTCGTCGACGACTCCGAAACGTACTACCAGGTGTCCGCGCCGTACGCGCCGGCCGCCGAGCGCGGCGTGCGGTGGGACGATCCCGCGTTCGGGATCGACTGGCCGGACGCGGGCGAGCGCGTCATCTCCTCGAAGGACCAGGTCTGGCCCGACTACCGGCCGGGCTCCGAGCTTCGGTGATCATCGTCGACCGCGCGCTCGAGGAGCGCGAGCGCGAAGGGAATCCGATCCGCGTCGGGATGGTCGGCTCGGGGTTCATGGGCCGCGGAATCGCCCACCAGATCGTCAAACGGACAGCGGGAATGCGCCTCGTGGCGATCGCGAACCGGACTGCCGACCGCGCTGTGGAGGCTTACACGTCCGCGGGCGCGCCCGAGCCGCTGCAGTCGGACGACCCGGAGGCGCTCGAGCAGGCGATCGAATCCGGCCGTCCCGTCGTGACCACCGATCCGCTGCTCCTCTGCCGGTCTCCCTCGATCGACGCGATCGTCGAGGTCACGGGGACGATCGAGCGGGCTGCACGCGTCGCCCTCGAGGCGATCGAACACGGCAAGCACGTCGTGCTCATGAATGCGGAGGTCGACGGCACCGTGGGCCCGATCCTGAAGGCGCGCGCCGACGAGGCGGGCGTCGTGATCACGAACGCCGACGGCGACCAGCCCGGCGTGACGGTCAACCTCTACCGCTTCGCCAAGGGGCTCGGCGTCCGGCCGGTCCTCTGTGGGAACATCAAGGGCCTTCACGACCCGTACCGCAACCCGACCACCCAGCAGGAGTTCGCGCGGCGCTGGGGCCAGGACCCGCACATGGTCACATCGTTTGCCGACGGGTCGAAGATCTCGTTCGAGCAGGCGATCATCGCCAACGCGACCGGGATGCGCGTCGCGAGACGGGGGATGATCGGCCCGACGGTGGCCGCAGGGACGCACGTGCGCGACGCCGCCCACCTCTTCCCGCTCGAGGAGCTGCTCGAGGGCCCAGGGATCGTGGACTACGTCGTCGCGGGCGAGCCGGCTCCAGGCGTCTTCGTCTACGCCACAGAGGACGATCCCGTGCAGACCCACTACCTCGAGCTCTACAAACTCGGTACAGGGCCCTTGTACTGCTTCTACATCCCGTACCACCTCTGTCACTTCGAGGTGCCGAACACCGTTGCGCGCGCGGTCATCTTCGGAGACGCGGCGATCGCCCCGCTCGGCGGGCCGCTCGTCGAGGTGGTGGCGACGGCGAAGGCCGACCTCGAGGCCGACACCATCCTTGATCGGATCGGCGGCTACCACACCTACGGTCAGGCGGAGAACGCGGAGACGGCCGCGGGAGAGAAGCTGCTCCCGCTCGGCGTCGCGGAGGGAGCACGACTCATGCGCCCGGTGCGCAAGGACGACGTCCTGACCTACGACGACGTGGAGCTTCCGCCCGACCGGCTCACCGATCGCCTGCGGGCGGAGCAGGCCGAGCGATTCTCCTGAGCGCCTCGGGCGTCCCGATGTCCGCGTAGACGTCGGAGAGTTGGATGCCCCTGACAACGCCGCGCCGGGCGAGCTCGTCGAAGTAGTCGCCCGGCTCCGCATGGCCCTCGAGGCCGCGGAGCGCCTGGGCCCGCGCGGCCGCGCAGCCCCAGAGCAGCGGCGAGGATGGGCGCGCCGGCTTGACGTCCACGCGCTCCACCCGACCGTGCTCGTTCACGGTGACCACGTCCGAGCGCTCGAGCTCGTCCCCGGCGAAGAGGCCAAGTGCCACCTCGTAGCCCTCCTCGAGCGCACTGACGAGCGGCCGGAAGCCCTCGACCGGCTCCCAGACTGTGTCCGGGAAGCCGAGCAGAACGACGTCGTCGGCCTCCGCGCCGGCCAGGCCCGCAAGCACCGAGGCCGAGACCGTGTCCGGCCGCGCGCGGACGACGACCGCGCCGGCGCCCTCCGCGTGCCGCGCGACGTCGTCCTTCTCGGGCCGCGTGACGACGCGAATCTCATCCGCGCCGCCGGCCCACATGCGCTCGAGCAGGAAGTCGATCACCGGCCGCCCGAGCACCGGCAACACCTCCTTCGAGCCGGCGAGCGGCTGGAGCCGCGTCGCCAGCCCCGCGGCGGGCACGACGCCGAGGATCACCGGCGCGGAGCGGCGAGCCCGAGGAGGCTCCGGCGGTCGGAGCGCGTCATCCGCAGCACGCGCCAGATCCCCGCCAGCCAGCCACGCAGAAAGCTCATTTGGACGAGTGCGTCCTCGCCGCCGCCGCGGCGAAGGAGCGACCGCCCGGCGTGGCGGACTGCGGCGCCCGCCCACTCCCGCGAGCCGAGAAGCGACCTGAGCAGCCAGCGGCCGTACGAGCCAGGCCAGAGCATCGTGTCGCCCAGGAGCTTGGAGCTCCCGAGGCCGTACGTGACGTCAGTCAGATAGCCGAGGGTCGCCCGCCGTGCGGGAATCCGGTGCCGAAGCCGAAGGGTGGGCGCGTACCAGAGGTCGAACCGCGACGCCAGCCTGAGCGCCATCTCGACGTCGCCGCCGGAGATCAGCTTCTCGCCGATCCGGTCGGCGAGGAATTGCCGGTCGACCCAGCCCGTCTCCTCGAGGGCCCGGCGCCGGATCACGAAGCCGGCGCCGGCAAGGGCGCCGAGGCGCGTGGGCTCACCGCCGTGATCCTGCTCGGCGTACGCCCACCCGTAGCGGGTGACGACCTCGGGCGGAGGCTCGACCCAGTCCAGCACCACGCGCCCGCCGAACCCGCCGCAATCCGGATGGGCTCGCGCGAACTCCGCGGCCTGCTGGATCCAGTCCTCGGCAAGGACGCAGTCGTCGTCGACGAACGCGATCCAGTCGCCTGACGTGCTCGTGACGCCGCGCAGTCGCGCCGGTGTGAGGCCTTGCACGGGCTCGCGCACCATCGTCAGCGGCACGGAGGACTCGCGCGCATGCCGCTCCACGACCGCTTCCGTCTCGTCCATGCTGTTGTTGTTCACGACGAGGATCCGCCACTCCATTCCGGGCTCGACCTGTTGTGCTCGCAATGCCCCGAGCACGAGGTCCAGCGAAGCGGCGTTGTTGTAAGTGCAGACGACGACGTCGAGCGAGATCGGAGCCGCGCTCACCAGACCTTCCACGGCGGATTCCCGGACGCCCACTGTTCCTCGAGCACCATCCGGTCGCGCAGCGTGTCCATGTTCTGCCAGTAGCCGTCGTGCCTGTAGGCGCTCAGCTTGCCCTCGTGCGCCAGGCGCTGGAGCGGCTCGCGCTCCCAGACCGTGTCGTCGCCCGCGATGTACTCGAGGGCGGCGGGCTCGACGACGAAGAAGCCGCCGTTGACCCAGCCGCCGTCGCCGTGAGGCTTCTCCATGAACTGCGTGATCCGCCCCTCGTCGAGCTCGAGCGCGCCGAAACGGCCCGGCGGCTGGATCGCCGTGAGCGTCGCGAGAGCCTCGCTCTCGCGGTGATGGCGGACGAGCGCGTCGATGTCGATGTCGCTGACACAGTCGCCGTAGGTGAGGCAGAAGGTCTCGTCGTCGAGAAACGGCGCGACGCGCTTGAGGCGGCCGCCGGTCATAGTCTCGTCCCCTGTATCGACGATCGTCACCTTCCACTCCTCCGCCGTCGACGAATGCGTCTCGATCGCGTTCGCCGCAACATCGATCGTCACGTCGGACGACTCGAGGAAGTAGTTCGCGAAGTACTGCTTGATCACGTTCCCGCGGTGACCGGCGCACACCACGAACTCGCCGACACCGTGCGCGGCGTAGACCTTCATGATGTGCCAGAGGATCGGCTTTCCGCCGATCTCGACCATCGGCTTCGGCCGCACCGCCGACTCCTCGCTGATCCGTGTGCCGAAGCCGCCGGCGAAGATCACTGCCTTCATGCGCGTCCTCGCAGCCTCTCGACCAGGCGCGGGCCGAGCATGCTGGCGGCCGCGAGCCGCCAGGCCTCCGGGTCGGCCGCCACCGCCGGATCGGCTCGGGCCGCGCGCGCAAGGCTGCGCAGCGTCGCCAGCGGGCGACGCTCCGGAAGGGTCGCCTTGCGGGCCATCGCCACCAGCTCGTACCGCCGGCCGCGCCGGGCGATCCTTCGCAGCCGCTCGGCGTCGGGCAGGCGCCGACCGTGCTCGTCCAGGAACCGTTCCTTCACACGCGCCCGCAGGTCGACCCACTCGACGCCGGTCTGGTAGCCGGCGGCGAGGGGCACGCCCAGGCCTGCCGACTCGGCCTCGCCGTGGATGCGGTACGCGGCGAGCGGCCGGGAGAGATAGGCCACGTCCCAGTCGAGGGCCAGGCGAAGCCAGAGGCCGAAGTCGAGTGCCGGCATGTCCTCCTCCTCGAACAGGGAGGGCCGAAGCGCCGCCGTCCGCATCAGAGCGGCGGACGAGCAGACCCGGCAGCCCCACCGCATCGACTCGGCGAGGAACTCGGCCGGTGACTCGACCGTGTCGGCGGTCAGCCCGTGTGTCCAGTCGGCCGCGTGCTCGACGACGTGGCCGTCCCGGTCGATCACGTCGAAGGACGTATGGACGAGCCCAGCGCGCGGCTCGCGGTCGAGGACGTCGGCGGCGGCCTCGAGGTAGCCGGGGCGCAGCAGGTCGTCGTCGCAGACGATCAGGGCGTACTCGGTCCGGACGTCCCGCAAGGAGGATTGGAAGTTCTCGAAGAGGCCGGCGTTCTCCGGCCGGCGAAGGTACGTGAGGCGGTCGTCTTCGTACCGCGCGACGACCTCGGGAGTCTCGTCGGTGGACGCATTGTCCGCCACGACGAGCGTGAAGTCTGTGTAGGTCTGTGCCAGCACGCTCTCGATCGCCATCCGCAGGGACGAGGCGCGGTTGAAGGTCGGAATGACGACCGTGACGCGGGCGGGGCTCAAACGGCCTGCTCCGCTCCTACCGGCTCGGGCCCGCCGACTCGCTCCACGTCCCACGAGAGCCCGAGCTGGAGGACGCGGTCCGCGCGCCCCTTCGTACTTCCTTCCAATCTGAAGCGCAGGACGTCCTCCTCGTAGACGTGTGTCGCGTAGGCCGAGCCGATCCAGATCCCCGCGGCGTAGTCACCGACCGCGAGGAGCGGAGGCACCTCGATCCGGGCCACGTATTCGCCCGGCTCCCCGCGCTCCGACGGGGCCGTTTCGGACCAGGCCTCGTCGAGGACGCGGGCTCCGCGGAGGCTCTCGACGAACACGGTGATGTCCAGGCCCGGCACCTGCTCGCGCACGACGAAGCGCGCCTCGATCGTGAAGGGCTGCTCGCGGTCGAGCATGACCGCCGAGTTGCCGCCGGCATCGAGAAGCGAGGCGAACCGGAGCGCAACCGCCTCCTCCGGCCGGTCCGGGTACTCGGCCTGTGCGGCGCGCGTGATCCCGGAGGCCAGGTACGCGCCGATCACCTCGCGCGTCGGCCCGTACGCCTGGACGGCGCCGCGGTCGAGCCAGACGGTCGTGCGACAGAGGCGCGCGATCGCGTCGAGGTTGTGGCTGACGAAGACGACCGTCCGCCCTTCCCGCTCGAGCGCGCCCATCTTGCCGAGGCACTTGCGCTGGAACTCGGCGTCTCCGACGGCGAGCACCTCGTCGATCGCCATGATCTCCGAGTCGAGATGGGCCGCGACCGCGAACGCGAGCCGGAGATACATCCCCGACGAATAGCGCTTCACCGGTGTATCGAGGAACTTCTCGACGCCGGAGAACTCAGCGATCTCGTCGAAGCGCCGGGCGATCTCGCGGCGGCTCATGCCGAGAATCGCTCCGTTCAGATAGACGTTCTCGCGTCCGGTCAGCTCCGGATGGAAGCCTGTGCCCACCTCCAGGAGCGAGCCGACGCGGCCACGTGTCCGGGCGAGGCCGCTCGTCGGCTCTGTGATCCTCGTGATCACTTTCAGCAACGTGCTCTTGCCGGCGCCGTTGCGGCCGATCACTCCGAGCGCCTCGCCTTCGGCGACCGAGAGCGTCACGTCCTTCAGCGACCAGATCTCCTCAACGGGCGCGGCCTCACGCCCCAGCCACCGGAGCACCGCCGATGTGATCGTGTCGCGGAGCGTCCCGTGGGCGCCGTGGTGCTCGCCGAGCACGTATCGCTTCGAGACGTTCTCGATCTCGATTGCGTTCGGCCGCATCAGATCACGTCCGCAAACTGCCGTTCCGTGCGCTGGAAGTACAGCAGCCCCGCGGCGAGCAGCAGGAGCCCAGTCACGGCCGAAACGGCGAGGTAGCCGCCAGGAGCAGGACTGCCGAAGAGCGACCAACGCCCGAGGTCGACGACGCCGGTCATCGGGTTGAGGGCGTACGCCCACCGCCACTCGTCGGGGACGAGGCTGGTGGGATAGCCGACCGGCGTCGCGAGGAACCACAGCTGCGTCAGGAAGCCGAGTGCGTGCCCGACGTCGCGGTACTTGACGTTCAGTGTCGCCAGCAGCAGCCCGGCGCCGAGGGCGACGACCATCGCCCCGACGAGGGAGAGCGGGAAGAAGACCACCTGCCAGCCCGGCGTCACGTCGTACACCGGCATCAGGATCGCGAGCACGACAAGCCCGATCGCCAGGTGGACGAGCCCCGGGATCAGCGCGGCGATCGGCGTGACGAGCCGGGCGAAGTAGACCTTCGTGACGAGCGAGACGTTGGTGACAAGGCTTGCACTCGCGTTCCCGAGGCTCGCCGCGAAGTACGACCACAGGAGGAACCCGAGCAGCGCGAAGATCGGGTAGGGAATCCCGTCGCTCGGCACGCCGGCCAGCCGCTGGAAGACGAGCGTGAGCACGAGCACGCCGGCGATCGGCTGCACGACGGACCAGGCGAAGCCGAAGAGCGCCTGCTTGTAGCGGGCCTTGATGTCCCGGAGCGCGAGAAAGAAGACGAGCTCGCGGTACGACCAGAGCTCGTCCAGGCGCAGCGCGCGGGCGCCCCCGGAGGGGCGGTTCTCGATCCAGCGCTCTGTTGCCTCCGTAGTCAGCGATTCAAACGGTAGCGCCGCCGTCCGATTACCTTGAGAGCGCTGTGCGGTACGCAATCGCCGACGTCGAGGTGACCGAGCCCCTGCCCGAGCTCAGGCTCGCCGACGACGAGCACGGGCTCGCTTTGCTCGTCCGCCGCCACGACCGCCCCATCCACTTCTCCTTCCACGAGCACGCACCGGGGAGCCGCATCCCGGCCGCGGTGCTCGAGCGGCTCGTGGCCGAGTCGGCCGGCGTCGCCCTGCTCGAGGAAGCCGTGCGCCAGCAGCTCGCGGCATCGGTGCCCGAGCCGGCGCCGGTGAGCTTGACCGTGGCCGTGTGCACGCGGGCGAGGCCGGAGCTGCTCGCGGACTGCCTGCACAGCCTGATCGCCGTCCGTCCGGACGAAGGCGATCCTCGCCGCTTCGAGATCCTCGTCGTCGACAACGATCCGCCCGACGGCGCCACGGCCGACGTCGTGGCCTCGCTCCCGGACGTCCGCTACGCCGTCGAGCCGCTTCCCGGGCTCGACTTCGCGCGCAACCGGGCGCTCGCCGAAGCAGGGACCGATTTCGTCGCCTACCTCGATGACGACGTGATCGTCGACCGCGGCTGGCTCGCCGGGCTCGAGGAAGCGGTCGCGGAGAACCCCGACGCGGCGGCCGTCACCGGCCTCGTGCTGCCGTACGAGCTCGTGTCGAACGCGCAGCTCGTCTTCGAGCTCCGCGGCGGCTTCGGCCGAGGTTTCCAGAAGCTGCGCTACGCCGGCGAGACGCTGCCCGGCAATCCCCTCTACCCGACGGGCGCCGGGATCTTCGGCGCCGGTTGCAACATGGTCCTGCGCCGCGACGTGCTGGTCGAGCTCGACGGCTTCGACGAGGCCCTCGACACCGGCCCGCCGCTGCCCGGCGGGGGCGACCTGGACATCTTCTACCGCGTGGTCCGAAGCGGCCACCCGCTCGTCTACGAGCCGCGCATGCTCGTCTTCCACCGTCACCGCCGCGAGCTGGAGGCGCTCCGCCGCCAGTACTGGAGCTGGGGCGAGGGGTTCATCGCCTACGTCCAGAAGACCTATCGAACCGACCCCCCGCAGCGGCCGAAGCTGCGCCGACTCGTGCGCTGGTGGCTCGGCGACCAGCTCGGCACCCTTCGCCGCAGCCTGCGCGGAAAGGAGCCCGTGCCGCCCAGTCTCGTGCTCGTCGAGCTCGCCGGCGGGCTCGTCGGCCTGACGGGGGCTTACCGTCGCTCGCGGCGCCGGGTCGCCGCGATCCGCCGGAGCGTCAGTGGCTGACTTCACGCCCCACAAGGTCGTCCACGTCGACCTCGCCGAAGGACTGCCCGAGCTGGAGCCCGATCCAGACGGACGGCATCTCTTCGTGGTCTTCTGGTGGAAGGACGCAGCGCTCGCGCACGCGGAGCTCGCGCCCGACCAGCTCGCTCCACACGGCCTCGCGAACGTCGTCGCCCATCTGATCGCGCCGGCGGTCGGCGACCTGCTCTTCCCGACCGGATTCGAAGGCGTCGACCGGACGCTACCGCCGCTGCCGCGCCCGCCCGCACCCGAGCTCGCCGGCCTCGTCGCGCTCGAGGATCCGCTCGCGCACCTCGCGACCCGAGCCGACGGCGGCCCCCCGCGGACCCGGCTCAGTGCATCCCTCGTCATCTGCACCCGCGAGCGGCCGGAACCGTTGCAACGGTGCCTCGAGTCGATCGCCGCCGCGACGACCGCGCCGAGCGAGGTGATCGTGGTCGACAACGCGCCGGACACCGGGTCGACGCGCGAGGTCGTGGAAGGCTTCCCCGGCGTGCGCTGGGTCGCAGAGGAGCGCCGCGGCCTTTCCGCCGCCCGGAACACCGGCGTAGCAGAGGCCGAGGGCGACGTCGTCGTCTTCACGGACGACGACACCGCCGTCCACCCGGAGTGGCTCGCGCGCCTGCTGGAGGAATTCGAGTCGGAATCGGTGATGGCCGTCACCGGTCTCGTGCTTCCGGCGGAGCTCGACACCGAGGCGCAGGTGATCTTCCAGCAGTGGTTCGGCGGCTTCAATCACGGCTACCGCCGGATGCGCTTCGGTCGCGACTTCTACGAGGCGACTCGAGGGGATGCTGCCCCGGTCTGGAAGATCGGCGCCGGCGCGAACATGGCGGTCAGGCGGGAGGCGTTCGAGCACGTGGGGCACTTCGACGAGCGCCTCGGGGCGGGAGCGGCGGGCTGCAGCGAGGACTCCGAGTTCTGGTACCGCCTCCTCGCCGCCGGGTGGGAATGCCGCTACCAGCCCAGATCGATCGTGTTCCACCACCACCGCAGCGACCATGCCGGCCTCGAGCGGCAGGCGCACGACTACATCCGGGGGCATGTAGCCGCCCTCTTCGTTCAGTTCGCGAACACCGGCGACCGCGGCAACCTCCGGCGAGCGCTCCTCGACCTGCCCCGCACGTTCGCCCGGCGCGGCGCCGCCGAGGTGGCAAAACGCGCCTTCACGAAGCTGGGAATCGCTTCGTACGTGCGCGCCGGCACCTACCGGGCCGAGCTCACGGGCTACGTCCGAGGGGTCGCGAACCTCCCGATCGCGCTGGAAGGCCCTGCACCCCGCCACAAGGCGCCGCTCGGTCCGTACCTTCGCCGCAACCCCTTCCCAAATCCGCTGACGGAGGGCTTCTACTACCGCGAGAAGATGCGGGCGATCCATCGGCTCGCTCCCGACCTGCCGTTCGGCGAGATCCTCGAGGTCGGCGGCGGGCAGAGTGGGCTGTCGTCGCTCCTCTACCCGCGCGCGTTCGTCACGAACGTCGACCTCGAGCCCGGGTTCGCCGGCTCGCCCCTCAACGTCGGCGCGCGGAAGCGCTTCGTCCAGGCGGACGCGACCGCCCTCCCCTTCCAGAACGAGTCGTTCGACGCGGTGACGATGTTCGACGTCCTCGAGCACATCCCTGACGACGCGGCCGCGGTCTCGGAGGCGCTTCGAGTGCTCCGGCCCGGAGGCTACGTCCTGGTCACGAGCCCGAACGAGAACTGGCGGTTCCCCTACTACCGCGCGCTCGGGCCCCTCTGCCCGACCGACCAGGAGATGATCGAGGAGTGGGGACATGTCCGCCGCGGCTACTCGATCGAAGAGCTCGAGCGCCTGTTCGGACGTTCGCCGGAAAGCACGGCGACGTTCATCACGTCGGTGACCGCCGTCGGCCACGACCTCGGTTTCTCGAAGCTACCGGGACGCCTCCGCCGCGCGCTCGCGGCGGGGCTGAGCCCGATCACATGGGCCGGCTACCGGCTGCACCGGCCGACCGGCAAGGGGACCGAGACGGCGTCGAGCTGGCGCAAGCCTGAATGACCCGGAGGCTCGCGCTCCTGCACTGGGGCGACGTGCTGGAGGACTTCCTCGACCCGCTCGGCCTCTCGCTCGAGGGCTTTCGCGACGAGATGTCGGGCGGCTGGATGTTCGGCTACGTCGAGGCGCTCCG
>JBOHAU010000052.1:0-1597 GCA_050698015.1 Gaiellaceae bacterium | reverse complement strand
GGATTCCGCAGCTGCTCGACCAGGACTGGGATCTCGAGCCGCTCGTGTGGGCCGGGTTCGTCTTCGCGGTGCTCGGACCGCTCGTCCTCACGAACTTCCTCTGGTTCACGGCGATCGAGCGGGTCGGCCCGTCGCGCGCCACGCTCGTGACGAACCTCCAGCCCTTCCTGGCCGCGCTCTTTGCGGTCGTACTGCTGTCCGAGGAGCTGACGTGGTTGCAGGTCGCCGGAGGCCTGACGATCGGGCTCGCGCTCGTCATCGCCCGGCGTCGACCGGCACTGGAGTCGGCGTGATCGAAGAGCGCGTCGCTGCAGCGGTCCGCCGCCCGGTTCGCTCGCTGAGGCGGATCCAAACTCGCGGGTACGCACAGGCGTTCCATGCGATTGCCGAGCTCGACGACGGTTCGACGGCGTTCGTCAAGGCGGGTGCGGAGGACGTGACGAGCGAGTTCCTGCGCCAAGAGATCCGCTTCTACGACGCCGTGCAGGGCTCGTTCATGCCGACGCTTCTGGGCTACGACGCCGGAAATCCACCGCTGCTCGTGATCGAGGACCTGAGCGCGGCGCGTTGGCCCCCTCCGTGGGACGGCGGCGCGATCGATGCAGTTCGGGCGACACTCGGCGCTGTCTGGTCGACGCCGGCTCCGTCCTGGGTCCCGCCGATCACTGAGGACCGGGACGAGCTCGTGGGCGGCTGGGCCGAGATCGATCGGGACCCGGCGCCGTTCCTCTCGCTCGGCGCTTGGTCTGCCGGGTGGCTCGATGAATGCCTGCCGACGCTTCGGGCCGCCGCCGAGCGTGCTCCGATCGAAGGAGATGCGCTTCTGCATCTGGACGTCCGGAGCGACAACCTCTGCCTCGCCGACCGCGGAGCGGTCCTCGTCGACTGGAACTTCGTGCATCTCGGGAACCCCGACCTCGACCTCGCCGGCTGGGCGGCATCGCTCCATCTGGAGGGCGGGCCGCCGCCAGACGAGCTCCTTCCGGCCGCGGGTGGGCTGGCCGCCGTGCTCGCCGGATTCTTCGCGTCGCGCGCAGGCCTCCCGCCGCCGCCCACTGCCCCCGGCGTTCGAGCCTTTCAGCTCGCGCAGGCGCGCGTGGCGATTCCCTGGGCTTTGCTCGAACTCGGACTAAGATCCGACACATGACGGACTTCATGCCGCTGCAGGGCTGGGACCACGTCGAGCTCTGGGTCGGCAACGCCAAGCAGGCGGCCTACTATTACGAGCAGGCGTTCGGGTTCACCCGCACCGCGTACGCAGGCCCGGAGACCGGCGTCCGCGACCGGGCGTCCTACGTGCTCGAACAGGGCGACATCCGCCTCGTGCTGACGAGCGGCCTCCGCGGCCAAAACGAGGTCACCGAGTTCGCCTGCAGGCACGGCGACAGCGCTAAGTCGATCGGGCTGCAGGTCCCGAGCGCGGAGGAGGCGTACCGCCAGGCCGTCCAGCGGGGCGCACGCGGAATCGCCGAGCCGCGCTGGGCCGAGGACGAGTTCGGCCGGGTCGAGCTGTCCTCGATCGGCACCTACGGCGAGGTCATCCATACGTTCGTGAACCGCGGGGACTACGCGGGGGCGTACTTGCCGGGCTATCGGT
>JBOHAU010000051.1:0-1608 GCA_050698015.1 Gaiellaceae bacterium | reverse complement strand
GCCTCTACCCTGTTCCACCTCGGAGAGGTGTCCGAGCGGTCTAAGGAGCGCGACTGGAAATCGCGTACGGGCTGAAAGGTCCGTCGCGGGTTCAAATCCCGCCCTCTCCGCTGTGTCGAGCATCCCCTGCGTGGGGATGCTCGCGTTTCCGCAAGGCTTGGACTAACTCTGGGTGAGGAATGCGACCAGGTCGTTCACCTGATCCTCTGACAGCTGCTGGAACGACGGCATGACGCCGGGGTTGTAGCCCTCAGCCACCTCCGCGTTCGGCTCGACGATCGACTGGTGGACGAATTCGGCGTCCTTGCCCTCGAGTGCCTCGTCGAGGTTCGGGCCGACCGCCCCCGTGCTCCCCGCCGCCTCGAACGTGTGGCAGCCGCCGCAGCCGTTGGATGCGAAGAGCGCCTTGCCAGCGGCCGGATCGCCCGCCGGCTCCTCCTCGGGCGCGGTCGTCGCCGGCGGCGTCGTCTCTGTCGGTCCGGTCTCCGTCGGGCCGGTCTCGGTCTCCGTCGGGCCGGTCTCAGTCTCGGTCTGCTGCGTTTCCGCGGACTCGGCCGCCTCGGCGCCTTCGTCCTCGGCGGCGAAGACGACGACGGCCCCGAGCATCGCCACAGTGAGCAGCAACGTCACCACGATGAAGAGGCCGAGGCCCTTGCGCCCCGGAAAGTCGGGTCGGTACCGCGGGATCAGCAGCGCCGTCACGAGCGCGAAGCCGATGAAGACCGCCGCAGTCCCGGCGAGGCCGAGCTCTTGGTCGGTCGTCAGCCCGAGGAGCACGGCGGGAACCTACCGCAGCAGGCGCCTCGGCCCGTCGAACGTGTCAACCCTCCTATGGCAGCTCCGTCATCGCGCTTCCGCCCCCTCGACGGACCGGCTCCGCGGCGGCGAGCACTCCGCCGCCCGCAAGGAACTCGATGCCGGTCGCGGCGCCAATCTCACCGGCGTTCGCGAAGTGGTGGCCGCGACCCTCGAGTGCAGTGCGCTCCGGCGTCGCCAGGAACGCAGGCTCCGCGCCGGTGTTGACAGCGTTCCGCTGGCTCGCGCGCGGGTCGGCGATCGCCTGCGGAAGCGTCATGCCGAGGTCGACGCGATCGAGGAGCATCTGAAGCACGGTCGTGATGATCGTCGCGCCGCCCGGTGAACCGAGTGCGAGGAAAGGCCGACCGCCGCTGGTCACGATTGTCGGGGCCATCGAGCTCCTGGGGCGCTTGCCGCCCTCGACGCGGTTCGGATGCGTCGTCGAATCGAAATTGAAGTCCGTCAACTCGTTGTTGAGCAGGAACCCGTAGCCCGGGACGACGAGTCCCGCGCCGCCGGTCGATTCGATCGTGAACGTGTACGAGACGACGGTTCCGGACTTGTCCGACGTCGCCAGATGGGTGGTCGTCTCCCCGCCCTCGAACGGATACGGATCCCCAGGCGGGACAGGCCCAGGCGCCGCGGTCGCCGTGATGAGGGCGCGCCGGGTCGCCGCGTACTCGTCCGAGAGCAGCCCGGTGAGAGGCACGTCGAAGTAGGCCGGATCGGCGAGGTACGTGTTGCGGTCCGCGAAGGAGTAGCGCGAGGCCTCGAGGTAGTAGTGCAGGGCGGCCTCCCTCGTCATCGACG
>JBOHAU010000050.1:0-16339 GCA_050698015.1 Gaiellaceae bacterium | reverse complement strand
TCGGCTTCACTCATGTCTCCACCTCGAGGCCGCCGCCGAGGTAGGCGGCCTGGACGAGCGAGTTCTCGCGCAGCTCGGCGCTCGTCCCGGAGAGAACGCTGCGGCCTGCCTCGAGCACGAACGCCCGCTCGCAGAGCTCGAAGGCGAGCAGCGCGTTCTGCTCGACCAGCAGGAGCGCGACGCCCTCGTCCTCGTTCAGCTTGAGCAGGAACTCGGAAAGCCCCTGGACGACGATCGGAGCGAGCCCGAGCGAGAGCTCGTCGATCGCGAGCAGCCGCGGCTCGGCCATCAGCGCGCGCCCGATCGCGACCATCTGCTGCTCGCCGCCGGAGGTCTGACCGGCCGGCCGGTCCTTCAGCTCGTGCAGTTTCGGCAGCAGCCCGTAGACGCGCTCGAGACGCTCCTGGATCTCGCCGCGGCGGCGAAGGTAGCGGAGCGTGGCAAGGATCGGCTCGAAGCGGAAGTCCCGCCCGTAGGCACCGAGGAGCAGGTTGGACTCGACCGGAAGAGTGGGGAAGACCTGCCGTCCCTCCGGAACCTGCGAGACCCCGCGGCGCACGATGTCACCCGGCGAGTGACCCGTAACCTCGGCGCCGCCGACCCAGACCGCGCCCGCCGCCGGCTTGACGATCCCGCAGACGGCGTTCAGCAGCGAGCTTTTGCCGGCCCCGTTCGGGCCGATCAGCGCGACGCG
Source organism: Gaiellaceae bacterium (assembly GCA_050698015.1). Classification (GTDB taxonomy): domain Bacteria; phylum Actinomycetota; class Thermoleophilia; order Gaiellales; family Gaiellaceae; genus JACDAN01. The sequence continues at coordinate 15,645 of JBOHAU010000050.1, read as the reverse complement.
CTCGCCCTCGTCGAGGTCGAGCGAGACGCCGTCGACGGCGACGGCGGGGCCGTACTGGACGACGAGCGAGTAGACCTCGAGGAGCTTGCTCACAGCTCGGCCGTCCCGAGGTAGGCGTCGATCACGGGCTGGTCCTGGCGGACCTGCTCGGGCGGGCCGTCGGCGATCACGCGCCCCCGGTCGAGGACGATCACACGCTCGGCAACCTGGCCGACGAACTGCATGTCGTGCTCGATCAGGATCTGCGTCAGCCCGCGCTCCTTGAGGTCGCGGAAGACCTTCATCAGGCGGGCCTTTTCCGCTGCGCGGAGGCCGGCGACGGGCTCGTCGAGCAGGAGGACGCGTGGCCGCTGCGCGAGCGCGCGGGCAACGGCGAGCAGTCGGAGCTGGCCGAGTGGAAGCGCGTCGGCGGCATCGTGGGCGCGGTCGGCGAGTCCGACTTCCTCGAGCGCTTTCCAGGCCTCGTCGCGCGCCTGGCGCTCCTCGCGCCACTGCCAGGGCGGACGGAGGATCCCTTCGAGGAAGCCCGCCCGCGTCCACGCGTGGCAGCCGATCATCACCGCCGTCCAGACGTCGGTGTCGTGCGGCGCGCGCATCACCTGGAAGACGGTCCCGAGCCCGGCGCCGGCACGGCGGTGGGCGGCCCAGCGCGTTATCTCCTTGCCCTCGAGCGTGACGCGGCCACGGTCAGGCCGCAGAAACCCGCTAACGCAGTGGAGCAGTGTGGACTTGCCGGCCCCGTTGGGCCCGATCAGGCAGGTGAGCGAGCCGCGCTCGACGGGGAAGGCAACCTCCTGCACGGCCTGGACGGCGCCGAAGGACTTCGAGACCGAGTCGACCACGAGGGCCGGCGCGTCCGCCATGCGCCGAATATACGTCGCAAGTGGGGCCGGGTCGGGCTCGAGCTAAGCCGAATGCCGGTCGCGCTCCGCGATCCAGGCCGCGAAGCGCCCGCGCGCCGTCCTGAGCCACTCGGCGAGTTGCGCGTCGAACGCGGCGATCTCGTCACGAAGCTGAAAGAGGCGAAAGTCCAGCACGCACTCGCCGTCGCATACGTGCGGGGCGGACACCGTGCGGTCGAGCGACGTTCCGCACTCGGTGCAGGGCATGTAGCGAGACTGAGGGGACGAGCCGAACATCGGTGTAAGTAGGACGAGTGCGTCCATCATTGGTTAAGTCTCAAGGACGCACATCCCCCGAATGAGGGGGCCGCCCGGGCGGAGCGACCCCCTCGTGCGCTCCTCAGCTCGTTTGTGCGGGGATCGTCTCCGGGACGGCGCCGAGCTGCTGCATCAACGCGAGCGTGTCCCAGGTGATCCAGGTCTCGCGCACCTTGTCATCGGTGATCCGCGCGTACGAGACTCCTTCGATCGTGATCTGCCTGCCCGTGGGCGGCAGTCCAATCAGCTCGCCGGTGTTCGTGCCACGCCCCGTCCAGCGCGTGGCGACCATGTCACCCTCGGCGATCTGATCCTGGACCGTGATCGTTCCGTCCGGGAATGCCGTCAGGTACGTCGTCACGAACTCCCGGAAGCCGTCCCTGCCAGTCAGCGGGGCCGGTGATCCGGCGACGTGCGCGACCGCGTCCTCGCCTACGAGCTCGAGCACCTCGTCGAGCTTGCCCCGCCAGGGCTCCTCGATCAGGCGACGCGCAATTTCCTTGATGTCCATACGGCCTCCTCTCCCTCTCCGCAGCCGGCGGCGCCCGAGCGAAGCCGCGCCGGCCAGGAATGCGAGCACGCCGGCGACGGCTGCCGCAAGCCGCGCCGTGGTCCATCGGCTCATGGCTCACCTCCCTCGTGTCCCTGTCCGTGAGCCGGGACGATCCTCCTCCCGTTCGGTGGATGTGTCAAGCCCGACGCTCGCGGGGCGGTGCCACGGTTGAGCTGGCCTACGAAGGGTGAGACAATCGTCACATCTGCGGCCGAAAGGAGGAACGAATGAGACGGATCGTCCTCTTCGTGCTCACCCTCGCAGTCGCGCTCGTGTTTACGAGTGTGGCAAGTGCAAGCCATACGGGTGAGAACAAGAACACCGTCACCTTCACGATCAACTGTGGCGAGTTCGGGACATTCACCGGCTCGCTGCCCGGTGGCTCTGGCGGGGCGCTGCATCTTGAGAGCGGTGGCGTGGGGATCGCTCAAGGGCTCGCGACGCTCGGCGGTGAGTTGATCGTCAAACCGACCCCTGGCCTCGAGCAGCAGGGGAAGCTCGTCCAGTGCCGGTTCACCTTTCCGGGTCAGCCCGAGCTAATCGCCTTCGCGCTGTTCGCGCCGGCGAATCCATAGGTCTAGAACGCGGGGAGGCCGGTCACAGAACCGGCCTCCCCTGGCGCGCTCTGACCGACGATGCGTGCGCGCGCGCATCTACGGCAGCGCGCCGACGGCGACGGCGAGCATCGCGTTCTCCCAGCCGCTGTCGGCGCGATAGCGCTCGACCTCCTCCGCGCTCGCCAAGTTGGAGGCGACGTGGAGCGCGTGGGCCTCCGGGTACTCGATCACCGGAGCTGAAGCAGCGCGAGCGCCGCCTCGTCGGTGCCGTCGATCCCGAGTAGCTCGTTGACCTCGTCGTCGACGAACCCCGTGACGACGCGCGCCTCCCCGGGGGCGAGCTCGAGCAGGTTCGCGAGCATCGTCCCTGCGTCCCAGGTAGAGGTGCCGGTAGCCGCGCGCGTCGTACTTCCAGGCCGTGCGCCAGAGGATGCCGGTCAGACAGAGGACGACATCGCCGCCGCCGAGCGCGCCGCGGATGTCGTCGTCGCGGAGGCGCGCCAGGCCGAGTTCGAGCGGGCAGAAGTGGAAGTGGCCGTCGGCGGTCGCGACGTAGAGCTCGATCGGGTAGAGCGCGCCCGCGCTCGAGTAGGTGCGGAAGTCGTAGCCGTGACGGCGGCGAACGACGCCGGCGCCGAGGCGGAGCAGGCGGTCGAGCTCGGGCGGGAGCGGCTCGAGCTCGATCCCCGGGTACTCCTTGTGCGGGCTCGGCTTCGTCGCCCAGTCGAGCGGCCGCGCGCGGCGGCGGACGCTCTCGTAGGAGTGCTTCGTCGCCTCGTGGTAGTGGCGCGCCGCGTCGATGCTACGACGCGCTCTGCTGATCCTGCTGCTCGATCCTCGCGGCGCCGGCCGCCGGGACGAAGGTGCTCGTCCGGCCGTCCTCCCACTGAACCAGATAGCGCTGCGGCTCCTCCTGGAGGACCTCCTGGATGACCCCCGCGCGACCGGGTTGAGCGGCCCGCTCCGACTCCACGATGATGCGGTCTCCGACGTGTCCCTTCACGTCTCTCTCCTCCTGGTTGTCGGTGCTGCGAGCGTAGCGCGCCAGACTTCAGATTGTGGACGAGGAGAACATGCGCGAGCGAGTGGCCGCGGCGCGGGTCGGGCGGCTGGCGACGCTCGGCGCCGAGCGCCGGCCGCACCTCGTCCCGATCTGCTTCGCGCTAGAGGGTGAAACCCTCTACTCGGCGGTGGACGAGAAGCCGAAGCGGTCGAAGCGGCTGAAGCGGCTCAAGAACATCCGCCGGTACGCAGACGTGACCGTCCTAGTCGACCACTACGAGGAGGACTGGACGCGGCTCTGGTGGGTACGGCTCGACGGAGTGGCGACGGTGCTCGAACAAGGTCTGGAGCGGGAGCGCGCACTCGAGCTGCTGCAGGCGAAGTACGAGCAGTACCGCGCGGAACCGCCGACGGGCCCGGTGATCGCCGTCCGCGTGGCGCGGTGGCGAGCGTGGTCAAGCATTGGTCAAGGCGTCCCTCGTGGCCGCCCCCCGAGCTAATCGGACTCGACGGTCGTCGCGCTCGTGAACGCGAAGCTGGCGACGGCTCGGCTATTTCCACCCGGAGGGCGCGCACACCTTCGTGAACACCGGAACAGGGGAGACGGACTTCTACATCGTCTACTTCGTGCCAGCGGGCGCATCGCCGGCGCCGGGGGCTGTCCGGCGTAGGAGGTCCGAACGGAGGGCCGCCGGGCGGCCTTTCGTTCGCCATCAGGATCTGCGGCAGGCCGCGCTCCGTCGGGCGGCGGAAGGGCTTCATCCGGCGCACCTTCTCGGCGGCGCGGCCCGCGGCGGGCTCGTCGAGGAGGAGGACGCGCGGCCGCTGCGCGAGCGCGCGTGCGACGGCGAGCAGGCGGAGCTGGCCGAGCGGGAGCGCGTCGGCGGGGTCGCTGGCACGGTCGGCGAGGCCGACCTCCTCGAGCGCTTTCCAGGCCTCCTCACGCGCCTGGCGCTCCTCGCGCCACTGCCACGGCGGGCGGAGGATCCCCTCGAGGAACCCCGACCGCGTCCAGGCGTGGCAGCCGATCATCACCGCGGTGTGGACGTCGGTGTCGTGCGGTGCCCGCATCACCTGGAAGACGGTCCCGAGCCCGGCGCCGGCGCGGCGGTGCGCGGCCCAGCGCGTGATCTCGTTGCCCTCGAGCGTGACACGGCCACGATCCGGCCGGAGAAATCCGCTGACGCAGTGGAGGAGGGTCGACTTGCCGGCCCCGTTCGGCCCGATCAGGCAGGTCAGTGAGCCGCGCTCGACCGGGAAGGCGACGTCCTGCACGGCTTGGACGGCACCGAAGGACTTCGAGACCGAGTCGACCACGAGGGCCGGCGCGCCCGCCATGGCGCCGACTATACGGACGGTGCCGCCGAGCTCGTTCAACTAGGAGAGGCCGCCGCCGCAAGGCGGACTCCGCAGCTTCGAAGCCGCTAGGAGCCAGGGCACGGGCCGATGGTGTCCCGTGCGGCAAATCCCCGCGAGTTCGATAAAGCCCGCTGCCGGGTCGGCGTCTTGACAGCACGGACGATGCTTTGGGATGCTTCGGCGCGCTAGCTGGGCCAAGGGGGGAGGTAAGCGATATGTGCACGAGAGCGTTGGTGCTCGCAACCACAACGGCATCGATCGTTGCGGCGTTCGCGCTCGCTGGACCCGCTGCGGCTGCGAAGCCTCCGGCCGTGGAGAGCCCGCCGAGCGGCATCAGTCCGAGCGTGTTCGCCACGCAGTACAAGGGCTGCCTCGGGCCGCTGCGCAGTTTGATCGCGCAGGGCGAGTTTGCAGGCGTCGGGCCATTTGGAGAGCACTTCACAGGTGAGGTGAACCCGGGAGCTCACGTCGGCACGGTGGGCGAGGAAGAGTTTCTGCGCATTGTGATCGGCATTCCTGCCGATCAACTCGCGGCCTTTTGCGCTCAGTTCCAGTAACCGATCGACGAGGTTAAGGAGGTCGCCGCCGGCTGAACGTCGCGGGCGGCCTCTCGGGCGAAGTGGTTGTCGCACGTGGTCGGGAGCCCGCGGCTGCTCGAGGTCAGCTGCCGAACGATCGAACAACGACCCGGCCGCGCCGACAGCGACGGTTCGATCGATCGGGTCCGCTTCCTGCGTTGACGTTCTTCGCGATGAGTACTGAGCGGAGTCGTCCGGCTCGATGAGCTAGCGTTCGCGAACTGCGATCGTCACGCGGCTGACGGCGCACAGGCGACCCCGGTCGTCGGTCAGCTCGACGTCCCAGATCCAGGTTGTCCGCCCGCGGTGGCGGCGGTACGCCGTGCCGTGGATCGTGCCGGTCTTGACGGGTCGCAGGAAGGTCGAGTGATTCGACATGCCGAGGCCCACGCTGCCGCGCGGCACAACGCCCACGTTCGTTCCGAAGGAAGCGAGCGCCTCGGCGATCGATGCGTAGACACCGCCATGTACAAGGCCGAGCGGCTGAAGGTGGTGCTCGCGGATCGGGACGCTCGCTCGAACGAGCTCGTCGCCGACCTCCTCGAGCTCGAGGCCGTAGTGACGGTCGAACGGCGACACCTCGAACTCACGCATCGTCCGGAAGTGTGAAGCTTCCGGCGCGATGAACGTCGGGGTCGGTCTTCCCACGACCACGCCCGGGGCGACCGGGGAGCTGCTGCTGGAGTGGGCTCGGCGCGCGGACGCCGGGCCGTTCTCGTCCGTCGCCGTGCTCGACCGCGTCGCCTACGACTCCTTCGAGCCCTTCGCGGCGCTCGCCGCCGCCGCTGGGGTTACCGAGCGCGTTCGGCTCGCGACGATGATCGCGATCGGCCCGCTTCGGCCTACCGGGCTCCTCGCCAAGCAGGCGGCGTCCGTCCACCAGCTCTCCGGTGGACGGCTGACGCTCGGGCTCGCCGTCGGTGCCCGCACCGAGGACTACGAGAGCGCCGGTGTGGAGTCCCGCGGCCGCGGCGCCAAGCTCGCCGAGCAGCTCGCCTACATCCGCGGCGACGTCGACGGCGACCGCGTCGGGCCCTCGCGCGAGGGGATCGAGTTGCTGGTGGGCGGGCTCTCCGGCCAGGCGTTCTCGCGGATGGCCCGCTACGCGGACGGCTACGCCCACGGTGGCGGGCCGCCTCGTGCCTTCGCCTCCGCGGCGGCCCGCGCGGAGGCGGCGTGGAAGGACCTTGGGCGGCCCGGCCGCCCGCGCCTCTGGGGCCAGGGCTACTTCACGTTCGGCGACCGCGAGCCAGGGGACGCCTACCTGCGCGACTACTACGCGTTCACCGGCGGCTTCGTCGAGCGGATCGTCGCCGAGAACCTGACCAGCCGCCGCGCGGTCAAGGACTTCGTCCGCGGCTACGAGGAGGCTGGCTGCGACGAGCTCGTCCTTTTCTCGACGACGCCAGAGATCGAGCAGCTCGAGCAGCTCCAGGAGGCTTTGGCGTGAGGGTCGAGATCGTCGGCGCGGGGCCGGGCGGGCTCTATCTCGCGATCCTGCTCAAGAAGGCCGGCGCGGAGGAGGTTCGCGTCCTCGAGCGCAACGCGCCCGACGCGACCTTCGGCTGGGGCGTCGTCTTCAGCGAGGAGACGCTCGGCGCCCTGCGCGACGCCGACCCCGAGTCCCACCTCGAGATCACCGACACCTTCGCGCGCTGGAACCGGCTCGACATCCGCTTCCGAGGGCGGGAGCTGCGCTCGACCGGCCACTCGTTCTCGGCGATCGCGCGCACCCGCCTGCTCGAGATCCTCCAGCGGCGCGCCGGCGCGCTCGGCGTCGAGCTCGAGTTCGGCGTCGAGGTCGAGGAGCTGCCCGAGGCCGACCTCGTCGTCGGCTCCGACGGCGCGAACTCGCTCGTCCGCCGGCTGGGAGAGTTCGGGACGAAGGTCGAGCCGGAAGGCTCGAAGTACGTCTGGTTCGGCACCGACCTCGTCTTCGACGCCTTCACTTTCATCTTCAAGGAGACCGGGGACGGGCTCTTCAACGTCCACGGCTACCCCTACGACGAGCGCATGAGCACGTTCATCGTCGAGTGCCCGGAGCACGTGTGGCGCGCGGCCGGCCTCGACGCGATGGACGAGCAGGAGAGCCTCGCATTCTGCGAGCAGCTCTTCGCGCGCGACCTCCGCGGCCGCGAGCTCTTCTCGAACCGCTCGCTCTGGCTCGACTTCCCGAAGGTGACGAACCGGGTCTGGCATGACGGGCGGGCCGTGCTCCTCGGCGACGCGGCGCACACCGCGCACTTCTCGATCGGGTCGGGGACGAAGCTGGCGATGGAGGACGCGATCGCGCTCGCGAACGGGCTCGTGCGGCGCGGCTGGGAGGTCGAGCCGGCGCTCGTCGACTACGAGCTCGAGCGGACGCCTGTGGTGGAGCGCACGCAGGCGGCGGCCAGCGACAGCGGCGCGTACTTCGGGCGGATCGCTTCGTATGCCGAGATGGAGCCGCTGCAGTTTGGGTTCAACCTCCTGACGCGCAGCGGGCGGATCACGCACGCGAGCCTCGGGATCCGGGATCCGCAGTTCGTTCGGACGCTCGACTCCTGGTTCGGCGGGGCGGAGGTTTCGCCGCCGCCCGCCTTCTCGCCGTGGCGCGAGTTTCCGAACCGTTTTTCGCTTGTGCCGAGCGGGTTCGTCGCCGTCTCTGAGGAGGGGCGGATCTCGCCGGAGACGCCGGTTGTCCACGAGTGGAAACGGCCCGAGGGGCCTGTGCTGCTCCAGCTCGGACATGCCGGGCGGAGAGGGTCCTGCCGGGCTGCCTCGGAGGGGCGGGACCTGCCGCTTCCGGACGGATGGCCGGTTGTCACGCCCTCGCCACTGCCCTATGGCCCGTTCAGCCATGTTCCGGCAAGCCCGAACGAGGCCGAGATCCTGGCGCAGTTCGTCGCTGCCGCCGAGATCGACGTCGAGGTGCTCGAGCTGGACATGGCCCACGGCTACCTGCTCGGGAGCTACCTCTCGCCGCTGACGAATCCCGAGGAGGACCGGCTGCGCTTCCCGCTGCAGATGCTCGAGGCCGTCCGTCGAGTTCGGAAAGGGCCGCTCGCCGTACGGCTTTCCATCACGGACTGGCATCCGCGCGGGAACGCGGTCGACGACGGGATCGCGATCGCGCGTGCCATGCGAGACGCCGGCGCCGACCTGATCCACGTCGAGGCGGGCCAGACCGTCCACGACGACCGGCCCGAGTACCGGCGCGGCTTCCTGACCGCGCTCAGCGACCGCGTCCGGAACGAGGCCAAGGTGCCGACGCTGGTCGGCGGCTATCTGACGACGCTCGACGAGGCGAACACCATCGTCGGTGCGGGGCGCGCCGATCTCGTGCTGCTCGACCTCCCCGAAGCGCAGGTCGAGCGGATCACGAAAGCCAGTTCTCTACGCGCAAGTCCGGCACGCGTCGGAAGTGGCGGACGTTCGCCGTGACGAGCGTGAGGTCGCGCGCGAGCGCGATCGATGCGATCCGGAGGTCCGGCTCACCGAGGCGGCGTCCCTCGCGCTCGAGGAGCGCACGGAGCGGGCCGTAGCGCTCGGCGGCTCGGCGGTCGAAGGGCAGAACCTGCACCGAACCGGCAACGAACTCTCGGACCAGTTCGGTAAGCCGTGGGTTTCCGCGCTTGTCGACGCCGTAGAGGAGCTCGCCGACCGTAATCGCGGTCGTGCACTGTTCTGCAATTGGTGTTGCCGCCAGCCTGCGAACCAGCCGCAACGGCGGCTGTGGCCAAAGCACTGCGCTGACGACGTCCGTGTCGAAGCAGTACAACGCTCAGCCGAGGTCCGGCGCCGGCCGGTCGCGTGCGCGCCGACGCGCCTCGTAGACCTCGCGGACGAATTCGTCCATGTCCTTCCACTCCGCAAGCGCGCCGGCGAACGCGGCAAGCCCGAGATAGCGGTGGGGCTCGGCGGCGTCCTGGGTCGCTTCGGGCGGCACGAGCGCGACGACCGCGCGCCCCCGACGCGTTACGACGAAACGCTCGCCGCTCCGAACGCGGTCGATCAGCTCTGAGAAACGGCGTTTCGCCTCGGCTACACCCAGCACATTGGACATGATGACATCTTAGCTCGCCGTTGTCATGATGTCTCTAAGAGCCAGGGCTACGCCAATTCTTCCGAGGGAGATACTTGCCAGGCGCATGAACTTGGGGGACATGGGTTACCCGGATCTGGAGGGGCGTGAGGGCGCCGTCCACTTACTGCCGATCGGGTCGACCGAGCCGCACGGGCCTCACGCGCCGCTGCTGACCGACACGATCATCTCCGTCGGGATCTGCCGCCGGGCCGCCGAGCGGCTGCGCGGCGAGATCGACGTGCTCGTGCTGCCCGCGGTGCCGTACGGCGTCACGCGCTACGGCGCGGACTTCCCCGGAGCGGTCTCGATCTCGGAGGAGACGCTGCGCTCGCTGGTCACCGACATCGCCGCGAACTTCGATCGGGTCGTGCTCGTCAACAGCCACCTCGAGCCCGAGCAGGTCTGGCTGCTGCGCGACCTCGATCTGCCGCTCTTGGACGTCACCCGCCGCCAGGTTGCCGAACGGCTCACGGACGAGTTCCGCTCCGGTGCAGGCCACGCGGGGCGCTACGAGACATCGCTCGTGCTCGCCGACCACCCGGAGCTCGTCCACACCGACCGCGCGCGCACCCTGGCCCCGAAGCCGATTGACATGCCGGCCGCGATTCGCGCCGGGCAGACAAGCTTCGTCGCGATGGGAATGGACCAGGCCTACGCGGGCGCGCCGGCCGAGGCGACCGCCGAGGAGGGCGAGGAGACGTTCGCGGTGCTTGCCGAGATGCTCGTCGAGCTGATCCGGGAGGTCGCTTGATCACCTACGCGGATCTGCCGCGGGAGCTCAACCTCGCCTCCTGGTTCATCGACCGGAACGACGGCGAACGGACTGCGCTGATCGGGCCCGGCGGCCCGACGACCTACGCCGAGCTCGCCCGGCTCGTGAACCAGAGCGGCAATCTCCTCCGGGAGCTCGGCGTGCGCGCGGAGGAGCGCGTGCTCCTCGTGCTCAACGACTCGGTCGAGTTCGTCGCCATCTGGTACGGCGCGCAGAAGATCGGCGCGGTCACGGCCGAGGCGTACACGTTCCTCCAGCTCAAGGACTACGCCTACTACCTCGACTACACGCGCGCGAGGGTGGTGGTCGTAGACGAGCAGACCGAGGGGCCAATCCGCGAGGTCGCAGGGTCGAGAGAGGTGCTTGTTGCCCGCGATGGCTTCCTCGAGGGCATGCCCGACGAGCTGGAGCCCGCCCCGACGACCAAGGACGACGTCGCGATCTGGAAGTTCACGACAGGCTCGACCGGACAGCCGAAGGCGGCCGTCCATCCGACACACAGCGCCGTCCTCAGCTGCGAGTGGTATGCGAAGGACGTCCTCGGCCTCCGCGAGGACGACGTGATCCTCCCGGTGCCGAAGCTCTTCTTCGGCTACGCCCGCGATCTCGCCGCGCTCTTCCCGTTCAGCGTGGGCGCCGCGGGGATCGTCTTCCCGGAGCGCTCGAAGCCCGAGCGGATCTTCGAGCTGATCGCCGAGCACAGGCCGACGATCCTCGTCAATGTGCCGACGATGATGGCCCAGATGCTCGAGCACCCCGAGCACGACCTCTCGTGCCTGCGCTTCTGCACCTCCGCGGGCGAGGCGCTCCCCAGAGAGCTCCACGACCGCTGGCTCGAGACCTTCGGCGTAGAGGTGCTCGACGGGATCGGCTCCTCCGAGGCGTACCACATCTACATCTCGAACCGGCCCGGCCGCGTGCGCCCAGGGTCGACCGGCGAGCTCGTCCCCGGCTACTCGGCGCACATCGCCGAGAACGGCGAGCTCTGGATCGAGGGCGACACCGCCGCGCTCCTCTATTGGGGCGAGCACGAAAAGACGAAGCAGACGTTCCACGGCGACACCGTCAAGACCGGCGACCTCTTCGAGCGCGACGACGACGGCTACTTCTGGTACCGGGGCCGCGTCGACGACCTGATCAAGGTCGGGGGAATCTGGGTCGCTCCGGCCGAGATCGAGCACTGCCTGGTCGAGCATCCCGAGGTCGTCGAGTGCGCCGTCGTCGGCGCGCAGGAGAACGGGCTGACGCTGGCGCGTGCCTTTGTGGTCGCGCGTGGCCCGGTTAACGAGGATGCACTGCGGGACTTCGTCCGCGAGCGGCTCTCGCCGCACAAGGTCCCGCGCGAGGTGCGGATCGTCGACGACCTGCCGAAGACGCCGTCCGGGAAGCTCGACCGGAAGGCGCTGCGATGAGAACGGTCGTCGTCACCGGCGGCGCGAAGGGGATCGGGAAGGCCGTTGCCGAGCGATTCGCCGACGATCGAGTCGAGGCGGGCGGGCGCGACATGCTCGACGTCACCGACGAGGAGGCCGTCGCTGCGTTCTTCGAGCGGATCGGGCCCGTCGACGTCCTCGTCAACAACGCGGGCGTCGCCGAAGGGGGCCCGCTCGCGCGCACGACGTTGGACTCCTGGCGGCACCACTTCGAGGTCAACGCAACCGGGGCCTTCCTCTGCACGCGCGCCGTGCTCCCCGGCATGATCGAGCGCGGGGATGGCCGCATCGTCACCGTCGCGTCGACAGCCGGCCTGCGCGGTGCGCGCTATACGACGGCCTACACGGCCGCCAAGCACGCGGCGGTCGGGCTGATGCGGGCCACCGCGGCCGAAGTGGCCGGAACGGGCGTGACCGCGAACGCCGTCTGCCCGGGCTGGGTGCGCACCGCGATGATGGAGCGCGCCGTGGAACGGATCACCGCGACTACGGACCGCGACGAGGAGCACGCCGAGGCCGCCCTTGTCGCCCAGATGCCGCTCGGCCGGGCGCTCGAGCCCGAGGAGGTCGCCGAGGCCGTCTGGTTCCTCGCCTCTCCGGATGCCGCCGCGATCAACGGGCAAGCGCTGGTGCTGGGATGAGCCCGTTCCGCGCGTCCGCCGCGATCACGAGCGACTGGAAGAACTTCGACTTCGCGCTCGACGACGGCGTCGCGACCGTCACCTTCTCGCGCCCGGACAAGCTGAACGCGCTCACCTTCGACGTCTATGCCGACCTCCGCGACCTCCTCGGCGAGCTGCCGCACCGCGGCGACACACGTGTGCTCGTTCTCACCGGCGAGGGGCGCGGCTTCTGCTCCGGCGGAGACGTCGAGGAGATCATCGGAGAGCTCCAGGGGATGGCCGCTGGGGAGCTGCTCGAGTTCACGCGGATGAGCGGCGCCGTCGTCAAGGCGATGCGCGAAACGCCGATCCCCATCCTCGCCGCGGTCAACGGCGTCGCCGCGGGCGCCGGCGCGGTGCTCGCGCTCGCCGCGGACTTCCGGCTAGTCGCCGAGTCCGCGACGTTCTCCTTCCTGTTCTCGCGCGTAGGACTCGCGGGAGCCGACATGGGCGCGGCGTACCTGCTCCCGCGGCTCGTCGGCCTCGGGCGGGCGACGGAGCTCCTGATCCTCGGGGGCGAAGTCGACGCCATTCGTGCCGCCGAGATCGGGCTTGGGACTCGCGTGGACGACCTGGCCGCCGCGACTCAGGAGCTGGCCCGGCGGCTCGCCGACGGTCCTAGCCTGGCGTACGCGACGACGAAAGTGCTCCTCACTCGCGAGCTCGACCTCGACCTCGGCGGCGCGATCGAGATGGAGGCCCTCGCCCAGGCGCTGCTGATGAAGGGCGAGGACTTCCGCGAGTTCTACGCCGCCTGGTCGGAGGGCCGGACGTGATCGTCAACCCGCCCGGCCTCCCGGAGCCGTCCGGCTACGCGCACGCAGTCGTCGCAGGAGACGCGATCTACCTCGGCGGCCAGATCGGCGAGGGCGCGACGGTGGTCGAGCAGTTCGATTCGGCGGCCGCCAAGATCGTCGTCGCGTTGCGTGCAGCCGGCGGCGAGCCCGAGCACCTCGTCTCGATGGTCGCCTACACGACCGACGTGGAGGAGTACCGGGCATCGCTCGGCGAGCTCGGAGCCGTTTGGCGCCGCCATTTCGGCCGCCGCTACCCCGCGATGGCGCTGATCGGAGTGAGTGCGCTCCTCGACCCCGACGCCAAGATCGAGCTGATGGGCGTCGCTGTGGTCGGGGAATGAGCTTTCCGCTGCCTGGCATGGGGGCGTCCGGCGTCGCCATCCCAGCGCCGGGGGAGGCCGTGGAGCACTGGGCGGGAGCGCCAAGCGCGGCACTCGACCATGACGGCTCGATCGTCCTCGCGTACCGGCTCCGGACACCCGATCGAGCCGCCACGATCGTCGCCCGCTCCGACGACGGCGAGCGCTTCGAGACAATCTGCGAGCTCGAGCGCGAGCGCTGGGACGCGATGTCGGTCGAAAGACCGGCGCTCGTGCGTACGGAGGACGGCCGCTGGCGCCTCTACGTCTGCCCCGCGACGAAGAACAGCAAGCACTGGTGGATCGCGGTGCTCGAAGCGGAGGCCCCCGAAGGATTTGCCGATGCCGACTCGATCACCGTCTTCCCGGGAGACGAGACAGTGGCGGTCAAGGACCCGATCGTGCAGGGCCGGAACGGCCGTTGGGAGGCTTGGATCTGCTGCCATCCGCTCGACGAGCCCGGCGAGGAGGATCGGATGTACACGGCGTTCGCGACGAGTCCCGACGGGATCGCTTGGGAGTGGCACGGGACGATGCTCGAGCCGCAGCCCGGGCGCTGGGATGCGCGCGGCGCTCGCCTCACGGCGGTTCCTCCCACCGGCGGGGCCGCGTACGACGGCCGGGCGACCAAGGACGAGAACTGGTTCGAGCGGACGGGACTCATCCACGACAGGGATGCGCCGGTCTCGGTGGCACGCTACCTCGACGTCCTCCCGCTTCCGGGCGGCGGCTACCGGATCTACTACGAGTGGCCCGTGCCGGGGCAGGCGCACGAGCTCCGGACGGAGCTCATCGGGTCGTGACGGACCTGCTCGACCGTTCGCGGCGCCTCGGGCACGAGGTCTTCGCGCCGATCGCCGAAGCCGGGGAGGACGGACGTCTCAACCGGCCCCTCGTCAGGGCGCTGGGCGAGGAAGGACTCCTCCAGCTCGTCTTCGACGGGTCGGCGACGGAGCTCTGCGAGCTGCGCGAGGGCCTCGCCCAGAGCTGCACCGAGGCCGAGACGGCGCTCGCGCTTCAGGGTCTCGGTGGGCATCCGATCCTGCGCGCCGGGCGACCCCAGATCGCCGACGACTGGATCCCGCGGCTCTCCGCCGGCTCCGCGGTGGCCGCGTTCGCGGTCAGCGAGCCGGAGGCAGGGTCGGACGTAGCGGCGCTCCAGCTCCGAGCCGAGCCCGACGGCGACGGCTACCGGCTGACCGGCACGAAGACCTGGATCTCGAACGCGCCCGACGCTGACGTCTACAGCGTCTTCGCTCGGACGTCCGACAACGGCGCCAAGGGAGTCACCGCATTCGTCGTGCCGGGCGACAGCGACGGCCTCTCAGGCGAGGCGATCGAGCTCGTCGCGCCGCACCCGGTCGGCCGGCTCGATTTCGACGGCGTCCGCGTCGAGGCCGTCCAGATGCTGGGCGAGCTCGACGGCGGCTTCAAGGTCGCGATGGAGACGCTCGACCTCTTCCGGCCGAGTGTCGGTGCTTTCGGCGTCGGGATGGCGCAGGCGGCGCTCGACGCCGCCGTTTCCCACACGGCTGAGCGCGAGGCGTTCGGCCGGCCGCTGGCCGACTTCCAGGCCGTGTCGCACCAGCTGGCCGAGATGGCAACGCGGGTGCAGGCCGCGCGCCTCCTCGTCCGAGACGCGGCCGCGCAGTACGACGCGGGCGTCCGGCCGGTGCGCAAGGCCTCGGCGATGGCGAAGCTCTACGCGACGGAGGTCGCGCAGCAGGCCGTCGACGTCGCGATCCAGGTGCACGGCGCGCGGGCGCTCGAGAAGGGTCACCTGCTCGAGCACCTCTACCGCGAGGTGCGCGCGCCACGCATCTACGAGGGCGCGTCCGAGGTGCAGCGCGAGATCATCGCCCGCGAGCTGTACAAGGAAGCCGGATGAGCAGCAGGGAGCGGTCGCTCAACTACACGTCCTACCTCGCGCTCGAGGAGATCCTCGGCGCGCAGCGGCCGAAGTCGGACGAGCACGACGAGATCCTCTTCATCGTCGTCCACCAGGTCTACGAGCTCTGGTTCAAGCAGCTGATCCACGAGCTCCGCTACCTCCAGCGGATGCTCGAGGACGGCAACGACGCGCGCGCCTTCGCCACCTTTAAACGGCTCCTCACGATTCTCAAGCTCGTCGTCGCGCAGCTCGACGTGATCGAGACGATGACGCCGGTGCAGTTTCTGTCCTTCCGCGAGCGGCTCGAGTCCTCCTCCGGGTTCCAGTCCGGCCAGTTCCGCGAGCTCGAGGCGGTCCTCGGCCGGCGGGACCCGGGCGTCCTGACCGCGTACCACGAGGGCAGCGTCGACTACGAGAAGGTCGAGGCGGCGATGGCAAGGCCGTCCGTCTACGACT
>JBOHAU010000049.1:0-2602 GCA_050698015.1 Gaiellaceae bacterium | reverse complement strand
AAGGCGAAGCCGGTGCCGACACGATGCGCTTCAACGGCGCCAACATCGCCGAGCAGGTCGACCTGTCGGCGAACGGAAACCGGCTCCGGTTCTTCCGCACCCAGGCCAACATCACCATGGACACGGCCGGCGTCGAGCAGGTGGACTTCAACGCTCTCGGCGGGCCCGACGTGGTCATCGTCGGCGACCTGACCGGCACCGACGTCGGCAGCGTGAACGTCGATCTCGCGTCGACCCTAGGCGGAGCAGCGGGCGACGGCCAGGTCGACCGCTTCATCGTTGAAGGCACGAACGACGGGGACAGGATCCACGTCAACGGAGACACCTCAGGTCTCGTCGTGGCCGGGCTGCGGGCCGCGGTGGCGATTCGGCACCAGGAGGCGACCGACGCACTTGCTGTCGACGGGGTGGACGGCAACGACGAGATCTCGGCGGCCGGGCTCCCGGCTCCGGCGATCGCTCTGACCCTCGCCGCAGGCCTTGGAGATGACGAGATCTTTGCCGGCCAGGGCGACGACACGTTGATCGGCGGAGACGGCAACGACACGCTCGACGGCAGCAAGGGCAATGACCTTGCTCGGATGGGCGCCGGCGACGATACGTTCGACTGGGATCCGGGCGACGGCAGCGACACCGTCGAGGGCGAAGCCGGCGACGACTCGATGCTCTTCATCGGCGCCAACATCGCCGAGCGGATCGACGTGACGGCGAACGGGAATCGCGTGCGGTTCGTCCGCGACGTCGGCAGCGTGACGATGGACGTCGCAGGCCTCGAACGGATCGACTTCCCGGCTCTTGCCGGGGCCGACCTGGTCAACATCGGCGACCTGACGGGAACCGACCTCACGAGCCTGCAGGTCGACCTCGAAGGCACACCAGGCGCCGGAGACGGCGAGGCCGACCGCATCGTCGTCAGCGGCAGAAACGGCGAGGACGCGATCGACGTCAGCGGGGACTCAGATGTTGTGAAGGTGAGCGGTCTTGCCCCGACGGTCGAGATCCTGCAGCCGGAGTTCGCGAACGACCGGCTCGAGATCAACACCCTCGACGGCAATGACCCCGTCGCCACTGATGGTTTGGCCGCCGGGGCGATCCAGCTGTTCGTGGACGGCGTGCCGGTTCCGTAAGCACTCCCGGCCGGCAGGAATTGCGGGGCCCTCTTCTTCCCGAGGGCCCCGTTCCGCCGGTACTCACCCGACGGCTCGACGACGGGCGTGAAGCGCTGCCGCTCCGTCAGAAGCCGGTTGCTGGAGCGACCCAAATTGCAAGCGTTCTGCAAGCACCGCGCTTCCGCTGCGATGTCACCGTGTTCCGCCTAAATACACGGTCGCGGCCGGAAAACTGGCTCGGAGCCTGCATTTCGACGGAATACGGCGGAACGGGTGCATCGAATCGAGGCGGCTCATAACCCGGACCTCGCAGGTTCAAATCCTGCCCCCGCTACTAAGAAAGGCCCCGGAAATGGGGCCTTTCGCTTACTACGCCAAGCTGAGGTCGCGACTCCTGTAAGCGCGCCTCATCGCCGGCCGCCCGGGATCATTGCCTGCGGCTCCTGCCTTGACGGTGCGGCTTTACCGGCTGCCGCCGCCTCCGGACCGCGTCGGGCCACGAGAGGAGGCCCTCGCCGACGCCGGCGAACACCATGAGTACGGCCGCGCAGAGGGCGGCGAGCGCGCTCACGAGCGGGGGGTCGAGCGTCTGCATCAGCTCCCTCCTGGTCCTCACCCGTGGGCGATGGGCTTCGCGCCGAGAGGTGACCGGAAGCGCTCCTTCAGCTCACCGGCCACTCGCCGTAGCTCGACTGCCAGCGCGATGTCGAACGTGCCGCGGACGAGCGCGAACGCGGCGACGAGCGCAAGCAGCGCGATCGCCCCGTCGCCCGGCTCGACGAACATCACGACGCCAAACGCGGCGAGCACGATGCCGCCCACCGCGGCCAGCACCGTCCGCGTGCCGCTGAGCGGCAGCACGAACGCAGCGACGAGCTCGATCACGCCCGCGGCGATCGCCCAGAGCGCGATCGCGTAGAGGAGCGCCTTCGCCGAAAGGTCGGGCCACACGAGCACCGCCGTGCCGACGGCGAGCCCGACGAGCGAGTTCAGCGCCAGCCATACGCGGTGCCGATTCGCCGCGCCGGGCAGCGCGTACGCAGAAACACCGGAGACGAACCCGCTCGCGAGCGCAAACGCGCCCACAAGCGCGACCATCGCCGTGAGTCCGATGTCGGGCCACACCAGCAGGACGAATGCGAACGCGATCGCGATCGCGCCGCGCAGGGCCAGCAACTTCCAGGCGCGCGCGAAGATCCGCTCGCCCTCCTGGAGCGCCGAGCCGGGGTTGTGTGTCGATTCCGTCGTCATGTTTGTCCTCCTTTGTCTCGCCATGCCGCGTCGGCCTCGTTCTTCAGCTCGTCGAGCTCGGCGAGCACGCGCGTCTTCGCGTCGCGCCAGCCGTCGCCGGCCGCTGTGCCGACGTGGGTCAGGCTCTTGCCGATCGAAACGCGGCGCTGCCGGAGGTCGGCGATCTCGGCCTCGGCCCGCTCGCGCGCGGCCCCGGTCTTGGCCGCGGCCTTCGTCTGCATCCGGTCCAGGTACGTGTCCCA
>JBOHAU010000048.1:0-1819 GCA_050698015.1 Gaiellaceae bacterium | reverse complement strand
AGGACCTCATCGAGCGAGTCGGCCTCAAGGCCGTTGGCGACGAAGGCGGACTCGAGCTCCGGTGCCAGCGCCCTCGCGTCGACGCCGTCCGCGGTCGCGTACCAGTACGCCGTCGGCCGCACACGGTCGCCATAGGCGGCCGCCACGGTCTCCTGCGAGGTCCAGATCCCCGCGAGCTCCATAGGAACCGTGTCCGCGAGGATTCCGATTACCGTGACGTTCAGCTTCCTGCCCGTCTGCGGATCGCGGGTCTCGACGGTGAACGGCTCAAAGACACCGTCCTCGAGGACGAAGCCGTGGAGCTTGAAGTCCGGCGGGACGTTGCCCGCGTTCCAGTTGTCGCGACGAGGGGCGACGATCGCGTCGACCACCGCGAGGCTCGGCTTCTGGGCCATCGCCTGCCAGACCTCGTCCGCGCTCTCGTAGCCGCGCGCGAGCGCGGCCATGCCGTAGGTCGTGTGTCCGAGATACGCTCGGTCGAAGCCGCGCACCGGGTAGTCGGCGAACTCGTCGTCGTACCCGGCCTGCCGCGCCTCGGTCACGAGCAGCGATTGCTCCGCGACGACCGTGAACTTGTTCGCGTCGAGCCCGCTCTGCCGAATCGCCGCGTCCATCCCGACGACCGGGTTCGTCGGCGCCGCTTGCGCGGCGATGTCGAACCCGCCGCCGAACTTCTCCAGGTCGTCGGCGCTGCGGATGAAGGAGCCCGAGATCACCGCGCCGACGACGAGTGTGAAGACGACGAGCGTGAACATCGCGAGCGTCACGCCGGTGCGGAACCTGTTCCGGAGCGGATAGGCGATCGCCATCCTCAGGATCGGCGTGAGGGCACGGATCCTCCCGACGGTGGCAGTGAGGCCTCCGAGGAGGACGTCGGCGTTGTAGATCAGCGTCCACGCTGAGCCGAGCACGACGAAGAGCCCGCCGAGGATCCAGACACCGAAGCCCCACTTCAGCTCTTTGCCGGCCAGCGTCTCGACGGTGTCGAAGGGCAGCAGCCACAGGACGACGAGCAAGAGCCCCGCGGCGGTGAACACGAACCGCTCGGAAAGCCCGGCGGCCCGCGCGAGCGGCACGGCCCCGACCACGACGAGCGAGATGCCCAGCATGAAGGGGGCGGCGTCCGCAGCCGAGAGGCCGGAGAGCGTGAGCAGGACGCCGACGAGCACGGCCAGCGTCCCGGGGATCCAGCGGCGCTTTCGCGACTTGCGCTGGAGCGGCTCAGGCGTGTTCCGGATCGCCGCCACGATGTTCAGGCGGCTCACCCGGAGCGCGGAGAGCGTGACGATCACGAACGTGAGCAGCACGCCGATCCCGTAGCCGACGATCAGGCTTTCCGGCTGGACGTCCTGTTTGATCGCGACGTCGGTGAACTCGAGCGCCGAGGCCATCACGAAGACCATCCCGAAGGCGACGGCAACGCCGAGTGCGGCACCAACGGCCGCGGCGGCGAGGTCGTAGGCCAGGCCCTCGAACAGATAGAGCTGCACGAGGTGGCCGCGCCTCGTGCCGACCGCGCGGGCGATGCCCAGCTCACCGCGCCGTTCGGCGGCGAGCATGACGAAGATCAGGAAGATCAACAGGCCGCCGGCGAAGATTGAGAAGCTGCCGAAGGTCGTGAAGAGCGACATGAACGCGTTGCCCTCGGCGTCTGCTGCGTCGAGCGCGTCCTGCTTGACCGGGTCGACCTCGAGCCCGAGCGGCTTCACGACCGGGTCCACGATCCTGGAGACCTCGTCGGTGAGCGCGGCGCCGGTGAGCTCGTCGCCACGGTTGGAGATCAGGACGTGCTTGATCTCGCCTTCGCGGTGGAGAAGCC
>JBOHAU010000047.1:0-30048 GCA_050698015.1 Gaiellaceae bacterium | reverse complement strand
AGTCTAAGCCGTGGCGAAGCGCTTTTCTGCTCGAGCCCGTCTCTTGGCCGCCTCGACCTCGCGATCCTTCGGGTCCGCGGACGTGACGAGGGAGCCGAGCAAGCGCCGCGACGCGTCGGTGACCTCGTCGACGGCGCGCGCGAACGCTTCCTCGTTGGCCTGCGACGGCTTCGTGAAGCCGCTGATCTTGCGCACGTACTGCAGGGCGGCCGACTGGATCTCCTCGTCGGTCGCCGGGGGCTCGAAGTTGAACAGCGTCTGGATGTTTCTGCACATGGCTTCGAAGGTAGCGGGTTTCGCCGGCTACAGCCGCCGTTGGGTGCCGCCGGGAACGCTCCAGGACACGGGCACGGATGCCGGCCATTACGCTCACTCGGTGCGGCGCGACACCTGGAGGCACTTGCCGGCGCTCGTTGTCTGCGCCGTCCTGCTCGCGCCCGTCGTTCTCATGGTCACGGGCTCGCTCCGCCAGGCCGGGCTGCCGCCGCCGCGCTCGCCCGAGCTGCTCCCGTCACCGATCGCGTGGGGGAACTACGAGCGGGCGTTCGAGCTCGTGGACATCCCGCGATACGCGCTCAACTCCCTGATCGTCGCGGCCTTCGCCGTGCCTCTCAGCGTGCTCGTCGCCTCGTGGGCGGGGTTCGCGATGTCCCGACTCCCCGGCCGCTCCCGCGGCCTCCTCCTCGCCGCGTCGCTGACGGCGCTGATGGTGCCGGTGACGGCGCTCCTCGTTCCACGCTTCTTCCTCTTCAAGCAGCTCGGCCTGATCGACACCTACGTACCGTTGATCGCTCCGGCGCTGATCGGGATGTCCCCCTTCTACGTGCTCCTCTTCTACTGGGCCTTCTCGCGGATCCCGGAAGAGCTCTACGAAGCATCCCGCCTCGAGGGGCTGACGCCTTTCCAGACCTGGTGGCGCGTGGGCATGCCGCTCGTCCGGCCCGTCGTCCTCGCCGTCGGCCTGCTCGCCTTCGTCGTCAGCTGGAGCAACTTCCTCGACCCGCTGATCTACCTCTTCGACCAGGAGCGTTTCACGCTGCCGCTCGGCCTGAAGCTCCTGTCCCAGCTCGACCCGCAGAACTTCCCGCTGCTGCTCGCGGGCGCCGTTGTCGCCACGGCGCCTGTGGTCGTCGCTTTCCTGGTCGCCCAGCGGTACTTCCTGACGGGCTACAGGCCGGCGTCGTGGTTCAGGTCCTGACGACGACGAGCGTCAGGCGGACCGCTCCCTCGCAGCCTGGGATCGCGTTCGCACGCCAGCCGCCGCGGACGCCCCTGCCGGTGAACAGCGCTTCGACCTCTCCGGACTCGGATTCCCCGAGGCCCTGGCGGTAGCCGGCATCCTCGAGCGTGTCGTCGTAGAACGACCGCGCGTTCTCGAGGTTGCCGGGCGAGACGCCGCTCACCACCGACTGGCCGGCGAACGGCTCTTCGACCTGCGTGAAGACCGTGCCGCCCGGGACGGGGAGGCTCGCCGGCAGTGCCTTCGGCCGCGGGATCGTCTTCGCGGGCTTGGCGCAACCGGGTAGCGCTGCGGGAGCCGCCTCCTCGCCGCTGTCCGAACCCCCGCACGCCGGGATCAACAGCACGCAGAGCGCGATCAGCAAGCAGTTAGGGTTGCCGCCCATGCGAGGCAGGATCGGAACCCTAGCGGTGCTCTTCGCCGCTCTCGCTCTGCTCGCAGCCGGCTGCGGCGGGCTCGGTGGGGGAGACGATGCGTCGGGCGAGCTCAGCTTCCTCGCCTTCGGCGAGCCGGAGGAGCTGAAGGCCTACCGGTCAGTCATCACCGCCTTTCACGACGAGGAGCCCGACATCACGGTCAAGCTGATCGAGGCGAGCGACCGGGACGACCTGCTCGCGCGGCTCGCGACGTCCTTCGCCGGCGGGGCGCCGCCCGACCTGTTCCTGCTGAACTACCGCTTCTACGGCCAGTTCGCGGCCCGCGGCGTGCTCGAGCCGATCGAGGAGCGCCTCGATGGCTCGGACGTGTTCGCGGAGGAGGACTTCTACCCGCAGCCGCTCGAGGCCTTCCGCCGCAACGGCGAGTTGGTCTGCCTGCCGCAGAACATCTCCAGCCTGGTCGCCTACTACAACCGAGACATGTTCCGCGAGGCGGGCGTCCCGGAGCCCACCGAAGGCTGGACCTGGGACGACATGGTTGAGAAGGCGATCAAGCTGACCCGCGACAAGGATGGCGACGGCAATATCGACCAGTACGGGCTCGGCGTCGAGCCGTCGATCATCCGCCTCGCGCCGTTGGTCTGGTCGAACGGCGCCGAGATCGTCGATGACGAGGAGCAACCGACCCGCTTCACCCTCGACACGCCGGAGGCGCAGGCGGCGATGCAGGACTTCTTCGACCTCCGCGACAAGCACCTCGTGATCCCCAGCGACCAGGAGCGCGAGGCCGAGGACGAAGAGACTCGCTTCCTGAACAACCGGCTTGCGATGGTGCTCTCGTCGCGCCGCTCGACGCCCTTCTTTCGCACGATCACGTCGTTCGACTGGGACATCGCCGCGCTTCCGAAGCACAAGGAGCCGGCGGGAATCCTTCACTCGGACGCCTACTGCCTGACGGAGGCGTCGGACAACAAGGACGCCGCGTGGAAGTTCATGGAGTTTGCCCTCGGACCGGAGGGCCAGCGGATCACGGCGCAGTCGGGGCGAACAGTCCCATCACTCAAAGAGGTGGCCGAGTCGGATGCGTTCCTCGACCCCACGGCGAAGCCGGCGAACTCCCGCGTCTTCCTCGACACGATCGACGTGATCCGCCGGGTGCCGAACGTCTCGACCTGGCCGGAGATCGAGGACGCGGCCGAGCCAATCATCGAGACCGGCCTCTACCAGGGGGTCGGCGCAAGAGAGGCAGCCGCGAAGCTCACGGCGGTGACGACGCCGATGTTCGCCCGCGCGAAGTAGTACGTGTCGCTCGAGCTCTCCGGCGTCACGAAGACGTTCGGCGACGTCGAGGTCTTACGGGGCGTCGACCTCGACGCCGAGGAAGGCGAGCTGCTCGTCGTCCTTGGGCCCTCCGGCTCCGGTAAGAGCACGACCCTTCGAATCGCAGCGGGACTGGAGGACCCGAGCGCGGGGGCGGTACGCATCCGGGGCCACGACGTGACACGCGTCCCAGCCGCGAAGCGCAACGTCGCCATGGTCTTCCAGAGCTACGCGCTCTTCCCGCACTTCGACGCCGCCCGCAACATCGGCTTCGGGTTGTCGGCCCGTGGCGTGAAGCGGGACGAGGTCGAGAGGCGGGTCCACTCGGCGGCCGAGCTCGTGGGCGTCGCCGACCTACTCCACCGGCGGCCGCACGAGCTCTCGGGAGGCGAACGGCAGGGCGTAGCCCTCGCGCGCGCGCTCGCGCGTGAGCCGGACGTCTTCCTCCTCGACGAGCCGCTGTCGAACCTCGACGCCCAGCTTCGGACGAGAACCCGGGCGGAGCTGAAGCGGCTGCACGGCGAGCTGGGGCGGACGATGGTCTACGTCACCCACGACCAGGTCGAGGCGCTCACGCTCGGAGACCGGATCGCTGTGCTCGAGCGCGGCCTCGTCGCCCAGGTCGGGACGCCGGACGACGTCTATCGCCGCCCGGTCGACCGCTTCGTGGCCTCGTTCGTCGGCAGTCCTGCGATGAACTTCCTCCCGCCGGAGACGGCCGCGCGGTTCGGGCTCGCGCGCGACGGCGAGGTCGGCGTCCGCCCCGAGCACCTCCGGCTCGGCGAGGGCGACGTCCAAGGCGAGGTCGTCCTCGTCGAGCCCGCGGGCAGCGAGGCCTACGTCCATCTCGACGTGGCCGGCTCGCGCCTCGTCGCGCGCGTCTCCCCCGAGGAGCTCCCGGAGCCTGGCAGCCGGCTTCGGGTCGCAATCCGACCGGGAGACGTCCACCGCTTCGATTCCGAGGGGAAGCGGATCGAATGACCGAACGTAGATGGCTAGCGCTCCTCCTCGCGCCGTACGTGTTCGGGCTCGCCCTGCTCGTCTTCGTCCCGGCGATAGTCACTTTCGGCCTCGCGCTCTTCGAGTACGACCTGATCACGTCGCCCGAGTGGGCCGGGCTCGCGAACTTCCGGGAGCTCTGGGGCGACGACCTCTTCCGCCGCTCGCTCCGCAACTCGCTGATGTTCATCGCGGCGGCCGTGCCCCTTCGCCTCGCGGGCGCGCTGCTGCTCGCACTGCTCCTGCACCGGCCGTTCCGGGGCGCCTCGGCATACCGGACCGGCGCCTACCTCCCGACGGTCGTCCCCGACGTCGCGTTCGCGCTGCTCTTCCTCTGGATCTTCAACCCGCTCTACGGCCCGCTCAACGTGATCCTCGACTCCGTCGGCGCGCCGACCCCGCAGTGGCTGACCGACCCCCAAGACGCGCGCTGGGCGGTCGTACTGATGAGCCTGTTCACGATCGGAGAAGGGTTCATCGTCGCGCTCGCCGTCCGGCAGAGCCTCCCGGACGACCTGTTCGAGCTGGCGGAGATCGAGGGGGCGCGGCCGGTGTACGTCTTCGCGCGGGTGACTCTCCCGCTGATGGCGCCGGCGCTCGCTCTGCTGCTCTTCCGGGACACGATCTTCAGCTTCCAGGCGAACTTCGTCCCGGCGCTGCTGATCTTCGACGGGGGTCCGCCGCCCTACGCGACGACCTATCTGCCGCTCTTCGTCTACACGAATGCGTTCGAGTACCTGCGGTACGGCTACGCCGCCGCGGCGACGCTGGTGATGTTCGGAGTCACTGCAGTGATCGTCTTCGTCCAGTGGCGCATCCTCAGGCGCTGGCGAGTGGCATCATCGGGCGCGTGACCGAGCCGAAGCGTCCCGACGACGCCCCGCTCGAGCGAGAGGTCCGCGAGGCGGCGCGCGGCGAGAGCGAGCGTACCCCGGCGCTCGTCATCGGCGGCGTCGGAGTGCTGATCGCCGTCGTCGTCGCGATCGGCGCAGTCATCGCCTTCCTGATCTACTGGCTCGCCTACTCGTAACGAACCGTCGCCTGTTGTAAGCCCCTGTTCGGAGGATGCCGTGCCGCCTGGTCACCTCGGCGGCCTGAGCACCGCGAACGGGTCCGTCACCTCCAGCTCCCGCGCGTGAAAGCGGAAGAGCTCCGCCGGCCGGCCGCCTGCTCTACCTGGCGCGCGCTTCGATCCGGTTCGCTCGAGCACCTCACGCCGAAGGAGCACGCGCTGGAGGTTCGTGGCCGAGACGTCGCGGCCGAGGGCGGCGACATAGAGCGCGCGTAGCTCCGAGAGGGTGAAGACGTCCGGCGCCAGCGCGAACGCGATGTTCGTGTAGGAGAGCTTGGCGCGAAGTCGCGTGAGGCCGGCCTCGACGATCTCCCCGTGATCGAACGCGGCCGGCGGCAGGTCGCCCACGGGATGCCAGGCGGTGTCCGGCGGCAGCGCCGGGTCGAGGTCGGCGGGTACGAGACCGAGGTACGCGGTCGCGAGCTCCCACTGCCGCGGGTTCCGTCCTGGGTCGCTCCGCGTCTCGAGCTGCTCGAGATGCGCGAGCTCGCGGACGTCCACCTTCGCGGCGAGGTGACGGCGAATCGAGCCCTCGAGCGTCTCCCCCGGCTCGAGGTAGCCGCCCGGGAGCGCCCAGCTGCCCTCGAAAGGCTCGCGCGCCCGCTGCCACATCAGTCCCTGGAGCGTGTCGCCTCGAACCTGGAAGACGACGGCGAGCGTGACGTGGAGGGGCGCCGGTGACGTAGACTTCGGCACCAGGTTTGAGACTACCAAGCAAAAACCTCCTGGTCTTGCTGCTGGTGGCGCTGATCGCGGCCGGCTGCGGCGGCGACGACGAGGCGTCCGACACGGGTACGACGACCGCGAAGAGCGACGTCCGCGTCGCGCTCGTCACCGACGTCGGCCAGTTGAACGACCGCGGCTTCAACCAGCTCGCTTATCAGGGCCTCAAGCGGGCGGAGAAGAAGCTCGGGATCAAGATCCGCGTCGTCGAGTCAGCATCGGCCGCCGACTACGTGCCGAACTACACCGCGCTCGTCCGGCAGGGATATGACCTCATCATCGGTGTCGGCTTTGCCCAGGGCGATGCGATCGACACGGCCGCGACGCAGAACCCGAACACGAAGTTCGCGATCGTCGACGTCGACCAGACGGGTTTGAAGCACAAGCCGAAGAACGTCGTCGGACTGCTCTTCAAGGAAGAGCAGGTCGGGTACCTGGCGGGCGTCCTCGCCGGCCTCTCGGTGAAGAAGTCGGGGCCGCCGATCGTCGGCTCCGTCGGCGGTTTCAAGGAACCGCCGGTCGACCGCTTCATCGCGGGTTACCAGGCCGGCGCCCGCTACGCGCAGCCCAAGGTCAAGACGCTGAACGCCTACTCGTCCGACTGGGACGACCAGGCGAAGTGCAAGGAGATCGCGCTGAGTCAGATCGCACGCGGGGCGACCGTCGTGTTCCAGGTCGCCGGCGGCTGCGGCCTCGGGGCGCTGAGTGCGGCCAAGCAGCGGAAGGTCTGGGGGATCGGCGTCGACGCCGATCAATCGTTCCTCGGGCCCTTCGTCCTGACCAGTGCCCTGAAGCGGGTCGACGAGGCCGTCTTCCAGACGATTCAGACGGTCGTCGACGACAGCTGGAAGGGCGGCCACAACCTCACCTTCGGCCTCGACCAGGACGGCGTCGGGCTTGGCAAGGTCAGCGCAGAAGTGCCGCAGGAGGACCTGGACGTTCTCGACTCGGTCAAGGCGCGCATCCGCTCCGGCGAGATCACGATCCCGACGACGCTCTAGCGCCCGCCGGCGACGGCGGCGATCACCCTGACCTCATGCACGCCGGCGAGCGGCGTCTCGAGACCGTCGGCCAGGCGAGCATCCTCGCCGTCGAGTAGACGTTGACGAGCCGGCGCAGCTCGCCGCGCTCGTCGAGCAGCAGGTCGGCGATCGGGAGCGCCTGGAGCGCCTCGCCGAGCGTCGAGCCTTCGATTTCGAACTCTCGCTGACCGCCGGCCTGCTCGGCGACGAGCGACGGGAGTCGGACTACGACCACTCTCCGACCTCGACCGACAGGATCGGCGGGAGCTGGCGCGCGACCTCGATCCACTCGTCTCCCTCGTTGGGGGAGACGAAGACCGAGCCGCTCTGCGTGCCGAAGTAGATCCCCGCCGGATCGAGCCGGTCGGAGGCGAAACCTTCCCGCATGACCGCGGCCCACGCCTGCTGCGGCAGGCCGTTCTGGAGGAGCTCCCAGGTCGAGCCGCCATCGGCCGTGCGGTAGACGCCGAGCCGACCGTCCGGCGTGACGCGATTCTCTGCGCCCTCTTCCGGGATCACGTAGGCGGCATCCGGCTCACGAGGATGAAGTGCCAGCGGGAAGCCGAAGCCGCTCGGCAGCCCGTTGCCCTCCAGGCGCTCCCAGTCGTCGCCCCGGTCGTCGGAGCGATAGACGCCGCAGTGGTTCTGCTGCCATACGCGGTCGGGCCGCGCCGGGTGCACGAGCAGCTTGTGCACGCACTGCCCGACCTCCGGGAAGGGGTCGGGCATGAAGTCGGCGGCGACGTTCTTGTTCCGCGGGGCCCAGGTCTCGCCGCCGTCGTCGGTGCGGAAGGCGCCGGCGGCGGAGATCGCCGCGTACATCTGCTTCGGGTCGTCCGGGTGAATCTGGATCGAGTGGCAGCACATCCCGCCCGCGCCCGGCTGCCACTGCTCGCGCGTCTCGTGCTGGACGAGCCCCATGACGGGCGCCCAGCTGTCGCCTCTGTCGTCCGAGCGGAAGAGAGCGCCCGGCGTCGCGCCGAGCCAAAGCGTGTCGGGCTCGCTCGGATGTCCGGGCTCCACGTGCCAGACCTCCTCGAGCTTGAGACCGGTCTCCTCGGGAAGGCCGATCCCCTCTGCGCGGTCCCAGGTCTTCCCGAAGTCGCTCGAGCGCTGGACGGTTCCGCCATAGACGAAGTTGTTGCCGGCCACGTAGAGGTTTCCGTCGCGCGGGTCCTGCATGGCGTGGAAGACCGACCAGCCGGTGAGGAGCGGGCCCTCGAGCTCCCAGTCGCGACGCGTTTCGCCGCTGCGGAGCAGGAAAAGCCCCTTGCGGGTGCCGGCGAGCAGCAGGACGCCCATCGCCGACTAGCCTACAAACCCGAGAGGGGAGACAAATGGCGAAACTGAAAGACGCTGAGGCGCAGCTGTTCCTGGAGCCCAACTACGCCGTCGCCTCGACCGTCCGCGCTGACGGGTGCCCGCAAACGACCGTCGTCGGGGTCGACTACGACGGCGAGAACGTCGTCTTCAACACGGCCGAAGGTCGGTACAAGCCCCGCTACATCCGCCAGAGCGGGCGGGCGGGCGTGCACGTCACGCAAGCCGGCGATCCGTACAAGTGGGTCTCGGTCGCAGGGCCTGCCGAGCTGACCCACGAAGGTGCCGACGAGCACATCGACAAGCTCGCGAAGAAGTACCTCGGCGCCGACTCGTATCCTTTCCGCCAGGAAGGCGAGCAGCGGGTGATCGTGCGCATCAAGCCGGAGCACGTGAACAGCTACGGATTGAGTTGATCCGGGAGGTCGGGCCCCGGGACGGGCTCCAGAACGAGCCGGGGGTCCTTCCGCCCGAGACGCGGGCCGACCTCGTCCGACGACTCGGTGACGCCGGCCTGGCGCGGATCGAGGCCGCCAGCTTTGTCAACCCCGAGCGGGTGCCGCAGATGGCCGGCGCGGAGGAGGTGGCTGCGGCGCTCGAGCCCCGCGACGGCGTGGTCTACGCGGGCCTGGCGCTGAACGAGCGAGGCTATGAGCGGCTGCGGGCGACCGGCCTCGGCGAGGTCAGCTTCGCCCTTGCCGCGACCGAGAGCTTCTCGCAGCGGAACGCCGGCGCGTCGGACGAGGAGAGCATCGCCGCCGCCGAGGCGATCGTGACGCGCGCCCGAGCGGACGGGATCCGCGCGAGCCTGACGATCTCGGTTGCGTTCGGCTGCCCGTTCGAGGGGCCGGTGTCCCCCGACCGCGTGGTCGAGCTCGCCGAGCGTCTGGCGAAGACCGAGGCCGACGAGCTCGTGCTCGCGGACACGATCGGCGTAGCGACGCCGACTCAGGTTCGGAGCCTGCTCGAGCGCGTCGCGACCCTCGGTAAGCCCGTCGGCGGCCACTTCCACAACACGCGGAACACCGGGTTCGCGAACGCCTACGCCGCGCTCGAAGCCGGCGTGTCGGTGTTGGACGCGTCGGTCGGAGGGCTCGGCGGCTGCCCTTTCGCGCCGAAGGCCACGGGGAACATCGCCACCGAGGATCTCGTGTACCTGCTCGAGGGAGAGGGGATCGAGACGGGTGTCGACCTCGACGTGCTGATCGCCATATCGGAGTGGCTCGAGCAGCTGCTCGGGCGGCAGCTCGAGGGCTACGTCTACCGAGCGGGCCCGTTCAGAAGAACAGCGCCCTGACGATCAGGAAGACGACGGCGGCTCCGGCGACGAGGAGAACGATGTTCACCAAGCCGAAGGACGTGCGGCTCCCTTGCTTCGCGGGCCTGTCGAAGCCGGCGAGGATCTGCTCGTGCACCTTTCGCTCGATCGCCGCCGCCAGGTCGTCGGCGGCCGTCTCCGTCGGAGCCGTTTTCAGCGGTGGGAACTCGCTGCGTTGGTCGGCGAGCGCGAGCTCGAAGATGCGCTCGTGCTGGACGTCCTTCAGGTTCGCCTGACCCAGATCGCGGATCTCCACCCCCTCCGGCACGTTGTTGCCGACGAGCGCGCGGGTCGTCTCGGACAAGAGGATCTGCCCGCCGTGGCCGGCGGAGCAGATGCGTGCCGCTCGGACGACGTCGAGCCCGACGTAGCCCTCTTCGCCGACACTCGGCTCGCCGGTGTGGAGGCCCATGCGAGTCTTGACCGCGAGCCCGTCGGGCCAATCGTGCTCAGCAAGCGCCCGCTGGGCGGCCACTGCGCCGGACACCGCGTCCTTGGCCCGCGTGAAGGAGAAGAAGAGTGCATCGCCCTGGGTGTCGATCTCCTGCCCGTCGGCTTCTCCCAGCCGCTCGCGCAGGATGCGCCGATGCTCACCGAGGAGGTCCGCGTAGCGGTCACCGAGCTGCTCGAGCAGGCGGGTCGACCCCTCGATGTCCGAGAAGAGGAACGTGACGGTGCCGCTGGGAAGAGCGCTCAATCCGGGGGCAGCAGCCCGAGGCTCTCTTCGCCGCTCCACCGCGGCTCGTCGTCTTCGTCGTCCGGAGTCTCGGCCGGCTCTTCCGGCGCGTCCTCCGGCTCGAGCAGGTCGTCCGGAAGCTTGCTCACAGGGCTAGCCTAGTCCGATGAACCGCCTCGCCGAAGAGACCAGTCCCTACCTGCTCCAGCACGCCGACAACCCCGTCGACTGGTTCGCCTGGGGCGAGGAGGCGTTCGAGCGCTCGCGGGCCGAGGACAAGCCGATTCTGCTCTCGGTCGGTTACTCGGCGTGCCACTGGTGCCACGTGATGGAGCACGAGTCGTTCGAGGACGACGAGACCGCGCGGCTGATGAACGAGCGGTTCGTCAACGTCAAGGTCGACCGCGAGGAGCGGCCCGACGTCGACGCGCTCTACATGGAGGCCGTCGTCGCGCTGACCGGCCACGGTGGGTGGCCGATGACCGTCTTCCTGACGCCGGAGGGAGTGCCGTTCTTCGGCGGCACGTACTACCCGCCGGAGCCACGCCACGGGATGCCCTCCTTTCGTGACGTCCTCGAGACGATCTCCGCCCTCTACCGCGAGCGGCGCGGCGCCGTCGACGGCACCGCGAGCCAGCTGAAGGAAGCGCTCGAGCAGGCCAGTCGGGTCACGCCGTCGACCGAGCCGCTCACCGAGCAGATCCTGAGCGAAGCCTCGCACGCTCTTAGGCGGCAGTTCGACCCGGAGTGGGGCGGGTTCGGCGGCGCTCCGAAGTTCCCGCCGGCTTCGACGCTCGAGTTCCTGCTCCGGATGCACCTGCGCGGCGACGAGCAGGCCCTGCCGATGGTCGTCAAGACGCTCGACGCGATGGCGGCGGGCGGGATGTACGACCTCGTCGGCGGCGGGTTCCACCGCTACTCGGTCGACCGAGCCTGGCTCGTGCCGCACTTCGAGAAGATGCTCTACGACAACGCCCTGCTCGCCGCGTCGTATCTGCACGCCTGGGTCGTCACCGGCGAGGAGCGGTACCGCCGGATCGTCGAGCGGACGCTCGACTACGCGCTGCGCGAGCTCTCGCTTCCGGAAGGCGGGTTCGCGTCGGCGCAGGACGCGGACACCGAGGGCGTCGAGGGGCTGACCTTCACGTGGACGGCCGAGGAAAGAGTGCCGGAGGAGCTGCTCCAGCCGTTCGAGGACGGCCGCTCGATCATTCGCGGCGAGCTGGACGACGAGCTGCGCCGCCGCCTTTTCGAGCTGCGCGAGCAGCGTCCGAAGCCGCTGCGCGACGACAAGGCGATCGCGTCGTGGAACGGCTTACTGCTTGCGGTACTGGCCGAAGCGGGTCGCCGGCTGCAGCGCCGGGACTGGCTCGATGCCGCTGCACGCTTGGGCGACTTTCTCCTCGGGCCGCTCTCCGACGACGAGGGCCGGCTGTACCGGACGTTCCGCCAGGGCCGCGCCAAGAACACCGGCTTCTTGGAGGACTACGCCGACGTTGCGAACGGGCTCTACGAGCTCCACGTGGCCACCGGCGAACTGCGCTGGCTCGAGGAGGCGAACCGCCTTGCGCGCCTCGCGATCGAGCTCTTCGGCGACGAGGAGCGCGGTGGCTTCTTCCTCACTCCGAACGAGGGCGAGCGCCTCGTCGCCCGCCAAAAGGTCTTCGACGATCACCCGACGCCGTCCGGCAACTCGATGCTCGCGTTCGTGCTCCTCCGCCTGGCGCGGATCTACGGCGACGCCGAGCTGGAACGTCGCGCGGTCGACGTCTTCCGGCTGGTTCGCGGCGCGCTTCCCCGGGCGCCGCAGGCCTTCGGCCATGCTTTGAGCGCGCTCGATCTGCATTTCTCGCCTGCGCGCGAGCTGGCGATTCTCGGCGCCGTCGACAGCGAGGTCGCGCGCGCGGCGCTCGCACCGTTCGAGCCCAACAGTGTCGTCGCCGTCGGACCTGCGGAGGGGGTTCCCCTGCTCGAGGGCAAGGACCTGGTCGAAGGGCTGCCCGCGGTGTATGTCTGCGCGAACTTCGCCTGCCAGGCTCCGGTTACAGACGCGAAAAACATCACGCTTTAGAACCCTTCCAAACCGCTTACAAACCCCTAACCGACCTCGGGCGTCTCCAGGTCATGATGGCGGGCATGAAGCCGAGGGACTGGGGGGTCCTGGCGGCCGCTTCGGCGGCGCTAACACTCTCGGCTCTGCTCGCTGTAGCTGCTGGGGGAGGGGTGGCCAACGCCTCTCCCCAGCAGGTTCCCTCGAAGCCGAACATCGTCGTCGTGATGACGGACGACCAGACGGTCGAGTCGATGCGGGTGATGGCGAACGTCAACACGCTCCTCGCTCGGGAGGGGACGACGTTCGCGAACAACTTCGCGTCGTTCCCGCTCTGCTGCCCCTCGCGCGCGACCTTCCTGACCGGCCAGTACGGCCACAACCACACGATCATGGGGAACGCCGCTCCGACGGGCGGCTACGACAAGCTTGCGCCGGCGCATTCGAACACGCTGCCGGCCTGGCTCCAACAGGCGGGCTACCACACGGTTCACGTCGGCAAGTACCTGAACGGCTACGGACGGACGAACCCGACTGCGGTTCCAGCAGGCTGGAGCGAGTGGTACGGCTCGACCGACCCCTCGACGTACCAGTTCTACAACTACCGCCTGAACGAGAACGGCCGCCTGGTCGTCTACGGGGCCGGCGGCGCCAACTACCAGGCCGACGTCTACAACCGGAAGGCGGGCGAGCTCGTCCGGCGGCTCGCGGCCCAGCCGAAGCCGTTCTTCCTCTCGCTCGCGTTTCTCGCGCCGCACAGCGGCGGCCCGCGCGACTCCGACGATCCGCCGAACCACGCGACTCCTTCGCCGGCGCCGCGGCACCGGAACGCATTCGCGAACCAGCCGCTGCCCGCCCCGCCCTCGCTCAACGAGGCCGACGTCTCGGACAAGCCGGCCGCGATCCGGAACCGTCCGGTGCTGGGCACGGCGCGGCTCAACGCGATCCGCGAGGGCTACCAGCAGCGACTCGAGTCGCTGCTCGCCGTTGACGAGGCGGTTCGGGACCTGATCTCCGCGCTGTCGGCGACGAACGCCCTCGCGAAGACCTACGTGATCTTCACCGCCGACAACGGCTTCTTCCACGGCGAGCACCGAATTCCGAGCGGGAAGGTGCTGGTCTACGAGCCGTCGGTGCGGGTGCCGCTGATCATCCGCGGCCCAGGGATCCCGCGCGGTGTGACGCGGACGAACCTGGCCGCCAATGTCGATCTCGCGTCGACGATCCTCGACGCCGCCCGCGCGCGAGCGGCCCGGCGTCTCGACGGCGTCTCGCTCCTGCGCTTCGCGCGCGATCGGCTGCGCCGCTCCGGCCGGGACATCCTGCTCGAGACCACGACGTACAGCGCGATCCGCACGCCGCGGCACGTCTTCGTCCAGCACTCGACCGGCGAGCAGGAGCTCTACGACCTGGTCACCGATCCACACCAGCTCACGAGCCTGCACGCGGACGCTCGCTACCCGGCGCTGAAGACCGAGCTCGCAAGGCGGCTGACGACGCTGCGGACCTGCGCCGGCGACGCCTGCCGGAAGGGCCCGGATCTGCGCCTGCGGGTCCGGTACCGGCGCGGCGGAGGCGGCTGCGTGCGCTCCAACGTGCGACTCCGGGTCGGCGGGTCGGCTGCTTCCCGGATCACCGCCGTCGTCTTCTACCGCGGCACTCGCGTGATCAAGCGAGACGCGCGCGGGCCGTACACCGCCACCGTTCGCCGCAGCCGGCTCGGCCGCCGGCCGACGCTCGTCCGGGCACACGTCACCTTGAACGATTCGCGCGACGCATCCCTCGATCGGGCGTTGCGGCGCTGCGGCTAAACAGCCGATCTTCAAGAGATGAGCGGCGGCCCCTCTGAAGGTCTTCACGACGCGATCGAGGCGAGCCAGGAAGGCAACGACCGCCTCGAGCAGTCGGTGCTCGTGGGCTGGGTCGTCGTCGCCGAGTGGGCCGGCGTCGACGGAACGCGGACGCTGACTCGGATGAGCGGCACCCCCGGCGGAGCGATTCCCCCCGAGTGGCAGACCCGTGGCTATCTCCACGAGGCGCTGTTCGGGAAATGGAACGCCGAGAGCTGAGCTGTTCCACTGGTCGGTGATCGGCGGCCTCGTCAGAACGACGGGCTAGCGACGTAAGCTCCTGCCGTGGTGCGGGAGCTGCTGGCGGCGACGACGGAAGAGCTCTGTGCCGAGGCGCGTGGCCTCCGGCGCTCCGCCGTCGTCACGTTCTCGCCGAAGGTCTTCATCCCGCTGACGAAGCTCTGCCGGGACGTCTGCCACTACTGCACCTTCGCCCGCCCGCCGCGGCGCGGCGAGCGCGCGTACATGTCCGAGGAAGAGGTGCTCGCCGTCGCGCGGGCTGGCGCCGCGGCCGGGTGCCGCGAGGCGCTGTTCACGCTCGGCGACAAGCCGGAGCTGCGCTATCGCGTCGCGCGGGAAGAGCTGGCCGAGCTCGGCTGCGAAACGACGGTCGAATACCTCGCCCACTGCGCGAAGCTCGTCCTCGAGGAGACCGGCCTCCTGCCGCACACCAACCCCGGCGTCCTCACCCGCGAGGAGCTCGCGCTGCTCCGCGGCGTCAGCGTCTCGCAGGGGCTGATGCTCGAGACGACCTCAGAGCGGCTTTCCGCGCGCGGCGGCCCGCATTTCGGCTCACCGGACAAGCTGCCCGCAGCGCGGCTCGAGACGATCCGCCTCGCCGGCGAGCTCAAGATCCCGTTCACGACCGGGATCCTGATCGGGATCGGCGAGACCCGTGAGGAGCGGATCGACGCCCTGCATGCGATCCGCGAGCTCGGGGAGCACGTACAGGAGGTGATCGTCCAGAACTTCCGCGCGAAGCCCGGGACGAAGATGGCCGACCACCCGGAGCCGTCGCTGGACGAGCTGCTCTGGACGGCCGCCGTGGCTCGGGTGATTCTCGGGCCGGAGGCGCACATCCAGTGCCCGCCGAACCTGAGCGGCGACGACTTTGGCCGCCTGCTCGAAGCCGGCATCGACGACTGGGGCGGGGTCTCGCCGGTGACGATCGACCACGTCAACCCGGAGGCGCCTTGGCCGGAGCTCGAGCTTCTCGCCGCCGAGACCGAGGCGCGTGGCTTCGCTCTCGCGCCGCGCCTTGCGGTCTACCCCGAGTACGTCTCGGGCCGCTGGCTCGACCCCGGGGTCATCACGCACGTGCTCAACGCCTCCGACGGCGAGGGGCACGCGCGAGACGACCGCTGGGCGGCCGGCTCGCACGCCGCGATTCCGTTCACCCCGCGCGACGCGCTGCCGGCCGACAGTCGTGACGAGCTGGGGGAGGAGGAGATCGTCCGGCTCTTCGCCGCCCGCGGTGACGAGCTCCACCGGGTCTTCGCCGCGGCCGACGCCCTCCGCCGGGAGGTCAACGGCGACACGGCCACCTACGTCGTCACTCGCAACGTCAACTACACGAACGTCTGCTACTTCCGCTGCGGCTTCTGCGCGTTCTCCAAAGGACGGCTGGCCGCGAACCTGCGTGGGAAGCCCTACCTCGTGCCGCTCGAGGAGATCGTTCGCCGCGGCCGGGAGGCGTGGGACCGCGGGGCGGTCGAGATTTGCCTCCAGGGCGGGATCCATCCCGGGTTCACGGGCGAGACCTACCTCGAGATCTGTCGGGCGCTGAAGGCGGAGCTGCCCGACCTCCACATCCATGCCTTCTCGGCGCTCGAGGTCTGGCAGGGGGCGGCGACGCTCGGGCTCTCGCTCGAGGACTACCTCGGAGCGCTGCGCGACGCGGGGCTCGCGTCGCTGCCTGGAACCGCCGCCGAGATCCTCGACGACGAGGTTCGGCGGGTGATCTGCCCCGACAAGGTCACGACGGCTCAGTGGCTCCGCGTCCACGACGTGGCGCACCGGGTGGGTCTCGAGTCGACGACCACGATCATGTTCGGCCACGTCGATGGCCCGAGGAGCTGGGCGCGGCACCTGCTCGAGCTGCGCGGGCAGCAGCAGCGCACGGGCGGGTTCACGGAGTTCGTGCCGCTCCCGTTCGTGCACATGGAGGCGCCGATCTACCTGAAGGGCCGAGCGCGACCAGGGCCGACCTTCCGCGAGGCGATGCTGATGCACGCCGTCGCCCGGCTCGCGCTCCATCCGTGGATCACGAACGTGCAGGCCTCCTGGGTGAAGCTCGGCGTCGAGGGCGCGCAGGCTGTCCTACGCGCAGGGGCGAACGACCTCGGTGGGACGCTCATGAACGAGTCGATTTCACGGGCGGCCGGCGCGGAGCACGGCCAGGAGCTGCCGCCGGAGGCGATGGAGGCGGCGATCCGCGCGATCGGGCGGACGCCCCGCCAGCGGACGACGCTCTACGGCGACCCGCCCGCCGACCGTGTCGCCGCCTCGTTCGGCGCGTCGCCCCTCTCGGAGCCCGTGAACCCCCCGGTCAACGAGGCGGGCCTCAAGCCGCGACCGGTACTCGACCGGCCGGGTCTCCAACTCGCCGCGAACCGCCGCTAGACGCGGCCTTCCGGGCCGTGTCCGCGAGCCTGGCACCCGAACAGGGCCGAAAGGGCCATCCGGAACGAGGCTCGACTGGCCACCAGTGACGGGTCCAAAACGGCCATTCGCAGGCTCGTCTTGCCGTCACCTTCTTCAGCGCGCCGTCCCGCCGGGCCGTGTCCGCGAGCCTGGCACCGGGGTACGGCCCGAGGGGACGGTTCGGGGTGGCGCAGCCTGGCCGCTAGCGGCGCGTCGCGCGGTGGAGGCGCACTAACTTCGAGACGCCTCTGAGCGGCACGTCGCCGACGAGCTCGAACTCGACGTCGACGATCTCGGCGCTCTGCCGCGCTTCCTCGCTCACAAGCACCTCGCGCGGCTGAGCGTAGTCGGCGATCCTCGCGGCGACGTTCACGGTCCGTCCGAAGTAGTCGCCTTCCTGGACGATCACCGCGCCGGCGTTGATGCCGATCCGGGCGGGCACGGAGATCGCCTGCTCGGTTCGCTCGACCAGCTCGAGCCCGCCCCGAATCGCCCCCGACGGGTCGTTGAAGTGAAACATCACGCCGTCGCCGAGCCACTTGACCGGACGGCCGCCGTGCGACTCCGCCGTGCCCCGGACGACGCCCGCGAGGTCTGCCGCGACCTCCGCGGCGGCCTCGTCACCCCGCTCTTCCGCGAGGCGGGTGTACCCCGAGAGGTCCAGGAACGCGATTGCCGGCGGCCGTTTCGGCGGGGCCGCGCCGATTCCCCGCTCTTCCATCCAACCCTCGGTCAAGCCCGTCAGGTAGGCACGGACGCCGTACTCGCGGTGTCGTTGCTGGAGCAGCGGCACGAGGCGCGCCACGAGCTCGGTGTAGCCCGCGGCCTTCTCGTAAGCCCATTGGTCCTGCTCCTCGTGCGAGAGCTCCAAGCTCTCCGCGCGCGGACGCACGGTCCGGTCGAAGAATTCGAGCCCGGCCGTGACGAGCCGCTGGATGCTGCTCCCGTACAGGCGGGCGAATCGCGACAGTTCCTCCTCCTCCGCGAACTCGAGCTTCGTGAAGATCAGCGAGAGCATCTCGGCGTCCTCGGGGCGAACGCGGTCGTCTGCGGGCGGCGGCAGGCCCAGCTCGCTCGCCAGCCGCCGGACGAGCTCCGGCGAGCGGCCCGCGCCAGCCGCCAGCTCCGCATAGGTCGTCGCTGCGGGCTCAGGCTCCGGAAGGAAGAGTCCCAGCGGAAACGAGAGCTCGCCCGACGCGACTCCACGGGCCACGTCCTCGAGCGCGATTCCTGCCTCCTCGAACGCGACCATCAGGCGGACGACGTGGACGTCCGACGCCGCATGCCGACCGCCCGTCGGCTCGAGGATCCCGAGCTCGACGAGCAAGGCGACGTATCCCGGCTCGCAGGGAGCGAGCTCCGCGAGCTCCTGGGCCGAGATCAGTCCGGCCACGCGAAGTCGTCCGGCACGCCCCGCCCGTCGCCGGGACCGGTGTTCGGCGCGCCGATCTTGACGAAGACCGCGTCCTCGTCCCCGACCGCGCGGAGCGCGCGCGGCGTCTCCGGCGGGACGCGGATCGCCGTCCATGGTTCCAGATCGACGACCTCGTTGCGACCGACGAGCGCCTGTGCCCGGCCCGAGATCAGCAGGTAGACCTCTTCCTGCCGGTTGTGACTGTGTGGCTCGACCGCGAAGCCCGGGCTGTAGCGCGCGTAGCTGACGCCGCAGTGCTCGCAACCCAGGTCGTTGCGGAGGAACCGGACCTCGTACTGCTCGGGGTCATAACCAAGGTTCGCCGACTGGTCGGGGACGTCCGAGACCTTCACCACCGTGTATTCCGCCATGCGTGCTCCTTCCGCGAGGTTTCGCCGACGGTACACGGGTGGTATTGTCAGAAGCAATGAGGCAGCTTCTCGTGTAACCCAGGGAGCAAACGCGGCGGTGCCGCGCCAGCTCCCCGTGGCCTCTCGAGACGAGAGGCTTTTTTGTACCCGGAGACGGTGATGGAGCGATACGACCCGAAGACGATCGAACCGAAGTGGCAGCAGGTCTGGGAGGCCGAGAAGGCCTTCGAGACGCCGAATCCTGCTCCCGGAGAGGAGACGGACGAGCGCCACTGGTATCAGCTCGAGATGCTGCCGTACCCGTCGGGGACGCTGCACATGGGCCACGTCCTGAACTACACGATCGGCGACGTCGTCACGCATCTCCGGCGCCGGAAGGGCTGGAAGCTCCTGCGGCCGATGGGCTTCGACTCCTTCGGCCTGCCCGCCGAGAACGCCGCGATCACCGAGGGGGGCCACCCTCGGGAGATCACCGAGCGCAACATCGCCGCGATCCGGGCGCAGATGAAGCGCCTTGGTTGGGTGATCGACTGGACGCGCGAGATCTCCGCGCACGAGGTCGACTTCTACCGCTGGACGCAGTGGCTCTTCCTGAAGTTCTTCGAGCGCGGGCTGGCCTACCGCGCCGCGGCGCCCGTCAACTGGTGCCCGAACGACCAGACGGTCGTCGCCAACGAGTACGTGGTCGACGGACGATGCGACCGCTGTGGGGCGCTTGTCGAGGCGCGGATGATGGAGCAGTGGTTCTTCAAGATCACCGCGTACGCCGACGACCTGCTCGAGTACGACCTGCCCGAGGACGGCTGGTGGCCGGAGCGGACAAGGACGATCCAGCGGAACTGGATCGGTCGCTCCGAGGGGGCGGACATCCTCTTCCGGATCGAAGAGTTGGACGAGGACGTCCCGGTGTTCACGACCCGCCCGGACACGCTCTTCGGCGCGACCTTCTTCGTGGTCGCTCCGGAGCATCCGCTGGTCGAGCGCATCGACAACCCAGACGTGCAGGAGTACGCCAAGCGGACGGCCGCGCGCCGCGGCGAGCTGCGGGCGGCCGAGGAGACGAAGACGGGCGTCTTCACGGGCCTCCATGCGACGAACCCCGTGAACGGCGAGCGCCTGCCGATCTACGTCGCCGACTACGTGCTGATGGAGTACGGCACCGGCGCGATCATGGCCGTCCCCGCACACGACGAGCGGGACCGCGAGTTCGCCGAGGCCTTCGACCTGCTGATCCGCGAGGTGATCGACGAGGACGGGGTGCTGATCAACTCCGGCGAGTTTTCCGGCCTGCCCGCGGACGAGGCGAAGCGCAAGATCGTCGAGTGGCTCCGGGAGCAGGGACGCGGCGCGCCCGCGGTCTCGTACCGGCTCCGCGACTGGAGCTTCTCGCGCCAGCGGTACTGGGGCTGCCCGATCCCGATCATCTATTGCGACGACTGCGGCGTCGTGCCGGTCCCTGAGGAGGACCTGCCGGTTGAGCTGCCCGAGGTCGCCGACTACCGGCCGAAGGGCGTGCCGCCGCTGGCTTCCAACGAGGAATGGCTCTACGTGGCGTGCCCGAACTGCGGTAAGCAGGGCCGGCGCGAGGCCGACACGATGGACACCTTCGTCGACTCGTCGTGGTACTTCCTGCGCTACGTCGACCCGCGCAACGACCAGG
The DNA here is from genome assembly GCA_050698015.1 of Gaiellaceae bacterium. Classification (GTDB taxonomy): domain Bacteria; phylum Actinomycetota; class Thermoleophilia; order Gaiellales; family Gaiellaceae; genus JACDAN01. Next base: position 9,993 of record JBOHAU010000047.1, on the reverse strand, counting down.
CGCCATTCGACCGGCGGCTGGTCGACTACTGGTGCCCCGTCTCCCAGTACATCGGCGGAATCGACCACGCCACCGGACACCTGCTCTACTCGCGCTTCTTCGTCCGGGTCATGCACGAGATTGGGCTGCTCGGCTTTCGCGAGCCCTTCGCGCGGCTGTTTCACCAGGGCTGGTTGCAGATGGGCGGCACGAAGATGTCGAAGTCGCGCGGGAACGTCGCCGGGCCGGACGCGCTCGTCGAGGAGTACGGCGCCGACGCGGTTCGCACGTACATCCTCTTCATGGGGCCGGCCGACCAGGACATGGAGTGGACGGACAGCGGGATCGAAGGGATCGTCCGCTTCCTGCGCCGGCTCTGGCGCGTCGTCCTGGAGGTCGCGGAGGATTCGCCTCCGGGTGACGGCGGCGACTCGCCGCTGGCCCGCAAGGCGCATGCGACGATCGCAAAGGTCACGGATGACATCGAGCGGCGTTTCCAATTCCACACGCCGATCTCGGCGGTGATCGAGCTGACGAACGAGCTCGTGCGCACGCAGACAGATCCCGCCGCCCGGTTCGCGGCCGAGACGGCCGTCTCGCTGATCCAGCCGTACGCGCCGCACATCGCGGAGGAGCTGTGGGAGCGGCTGGGCCACGAGCGGCTGTGGGAAACGCCGTGGTCCGAGGCCGATCCGGCGCTGCTGGAGCGGGAGACCTTCGAGCTCGTGATCCAGGTCAACGGGAAGGTGCGCGATCGCGTCGAGGTTCCGTCCGATCTGGCCGAGGAGGAGCTGATCGAGCGCGCGAAGGCGTCTCCCCGAGTGCAGAGCTATCTGGACGGCGGCAAGATCCGGCAGACGATCGTCGTCCCGCAGAAGCTCGTCAACATCGTCACGGAGTAGCGAACTCCCTCTAAAGGGTTAGGCCGCACCGGCCGATATCCGCTGGGTCCTAGTACTGGAGGCTCGGGATGCGGATACTGCTCGTTGACGACGACGCGAATCTGCGGACACTGCTCCGAACGACGTTCGAGGTCTTCGACATCGACGTCGCCGAAGCGGAGAGTGGCGCCGCTGCGCTGCACGCCGTCAAGGCGTTCGAGCCCGACGTCCTCGTGCTGGACGTGAGCATGCCGGGGATGACCGGGCTCGAGGTCTGCCGACGGCTCAGGGCCGACCCGGCGAACGACGGGCTCGGCATCGTGCTCCTGACGGGGTCGGAGGGTGGAACACGGGCGGCCTCGGAGGAGGTCGGGGCGGACGCCTTCCTCCGCAAGCCCTTCAGTCCGTTGGAGCTGCTCGCGGCCGTCGAAGGGCTCGCCGGGAAGAAGTACGGCGTCCCGTTCCGCTCGGCGCGCAGCGACGACCCGCAGGAGCAGCTGCTTCTCTACGCGCGAGACCTGCGCCACCTGCTCGAGATCGAGAAGGGGCAGCGGGCGCTGTTGCAGAGCGCCTACCGCGAGACGGTGATGGCGCTCGCGACGGCGCTCGAGTCCAAGGACACGGGCACGCGCGACCATTCGCAGCGTGTCCAGCAGTACGCGGTCGAGTTGGCGCGCGAGGTCGAGCCGGAGCTGCTCGAGGATCCGAGCACCGAGTACGGCTTCCTCCTCCACGACGTCGGCAAGATCGGGATCCCCGACCGCATCCTCCAGAAGCCCGAACCGCTCTCGCCGGCGGAGCAGCGCTTGATGCGGACGCACACGATCCTCGGCGAGCAGGTGCTGAGCAGCGTCGCCTTCCTGCACGGCGAAGGCCTGCGCGTCGTTCGCTCGCACCACGAGCGCTGGGACGGAGACGGCTATCCGGACGGGCTCGAGGGCACGAGCATTCCGCTGTCGGCGCGGGTCTTCGCGGCTGCCGACGCGCTCGATGCGATGACGAGCAGCCGGCCCTACCGCCGCGCAATTCCCTGGGTCCAGGCGGGCCGCGAGCTGGTCGAGCAAAGCGGAAAGCAGTTCGACCCCGACGTCGTCAACGCGTTCATCGGTAGCGAGTACCGGCTCCGTGGGGTCTTCGAGCAGCTCAGCGCCGAGCGCTACGCCCGCTCGAGCAACCGCTGGTCCGGCTAGATCGGCTCGAGCGGCAGGGCGCGCCCGGCCACGGGCGAGGAGTGGATGATCGAGGTCGTCGTCTGGCCGAGGACGATGAAGCGGTCGAGGATGCCTTCGAGGTCGTCCATCGACCGGAGGTGGAGCTTGACGAAGAAGCAGTCCTCGCCCGTGATGCGATGGCAGTCGACCACCTCCGGGATCTCCCGAGCCAGCTCCGGGATCTTCTGGAGCTGGCGCGTCGTCGGGCGGACTCGGACGACGGCCGCGATCGGAAACCCGATCGCTCTCGGATCGACCTCGGCGCGATAGCCGGTGATTACTCCTGCGCGCTCGAGTCTCTGGATCCGCTCGGCGACAGCGGGCGCTGACAGGTTGATGCGCCGGCCGAGCTCGGCCATCGTGACTCGGGCGTCCGTTTGTAGCTCCTGCAGGAGTCGCCTGTTGATCGGGTCGAGTAGCTGATTTTCGTTGGCGGCGATCGCCGATCTCCTTTGCTTCCCAGGCGGAAAGGCCAAAACGGCTTCGCCTGAGTGTGGCAGAAATCGCCCGCGGAAACGACGATTTCGGCATGCAGCACGCCGCCGCTCTCCCGCCGACTCGGCGCTCGCGCCTCGCCGCGAGAACGCCACCGGAGGCGTACTTCGTCGGCAGTGCCGTCTTCCACTACCTCGGCCCGGCCTTCGCGGTCCTGCTCTTCGCGCTCGTCGACCCGTTGGGCGTCGCCTGGCTGCGGATCGCGGCTGCCGCCGCCGTGTTCGCGCTCTGGCGGCGGCCGCGGCGGGCTCTCGTCTCGCTAGACGGCGGCGGGCGGCGAACGGTCGTCGCCATGGGTGTCGTGCTGGCGCTGATGAACGCGTGCTTCTACGTCGCGATCGACCGGCTGCCGCTCGGGACGGTGGCGGCGATCGAGTTCCTGCCGGTGATCGCGCTGGCAGCCGTCGGCATGCGCACGGCTCGGAACGCACTCGCTCTGGTCTCGGCGGCCGCAGGCGTCTATCTGCTCACCGACGTCCGCATCGAGGGTGAGCCGCTGGGCGTTGCCTTCGCTTTCGCCAACGCGGCGCTGTTCGCGCTCTACATCGTGCTCGCCCATCGGGTCGCCCGAAACGGCCGCGTGAGCGGGATCGACGGTCTCGGCGCGGCGATGCTCGTCGCAATGGTCGCGATCACTCCGATCGGGGCCTGGAGCGCGGCGCCAGCCTTGGTCGACCCGATCGCACTCGCGGCCGGCATCGGCGTCGGGATCTGCTCGTCCGTCATTCCCTACGTCTTCGACCAGCTCGCGATGGCCAGGCTGACTCGCGCCACCTACTCGTTGCTGGTCTCGCTCCTGCCGGCGACCGCGACGCTGATCGGTCTCGTCGTGCTCGCCCAGGTCCCGTCCGGCACCGAGATCGCCGGCGTCGCGCTGGTGGTCGCCGCGGTCGGCGTCCATCGCGAGGCCTGAGATGAACTACGTCCGGCTGGGCTCGTCCGGCCTGAAGGTCTCGCGGATCTGCCTCGGGATGATGAGCTACGGCGATCCGGCGTCGCGGGCCTGGCATCTCGGCGAGCACGAGGCCGAGCCGATCGTGCGCCGCGCGGTCGAGGCCGGCGTGACCTTCTTCGACACGGCCGACATGTACTCGGAGGGGATGAGCGAGGAGATCACGGGGCGGCTCCTCGGCAGGCTGTTCGCGAGTCGGGAGGACTACGTCCTCGCGACGAAGGTCTATTTCCCGATGGGAACGGGCCCCAACGACGCCGGTTGTCCCGGAAGCACGTCCTTGACGCAATCGACGCGTCGCTGACGCGACTCGGCGTCGAGTACGTCGACCTCTACCAGGTCCACCGCTGGGACTCCGAGACGCCGATCGAGGAGACGATGGCGGCGCTCGACGACGTCGTGCGCGCGGGAAAGGCTCGTTACATCGGGGCCTCGAGCATGTACGCGTGGCAGTTCGCGCAGGCGCAATCCGCCGCGCGCGCGGAGGGCTGGACGGAGTTCGTCTCGATGCAGAACCACTACAACCTCGTGTATCGGGAGGAGGAGCGGGAGATGATCCCGCTCTGCGTTGAATTGGCGGTTGGAGTCGTGCCGTACAGCCCGCTGGCCCGTGGGCTGCTGGCCGGAAACCGTGAGCGGAGGGGCAAACGAATGACGGTGAGGGCGGGCAGCGATCCGGTCGCGGAGATGTACGACGACTCCGATTTCGACGTCGTGGACGTGGTTCGCGAGGTCGCGGTCGAGCGGGGACTACCTCCGGCGCAGATCGCGCTCGATTGGCTCCTCGCCAAGCCCGCGGTCGCCGCGCCGATCGTCGGCGCGACGAAGCTCGCCCACTTGGAAGACGCGGTCGCCGCCACCCGGGTGGCGTTGACCGACGAGGAGACAGCGCGGCTGGAGGCGCCGTACCGGCCTCATCCCGTCCTGGGTCACTAGCGGTCTACGCGCGCTCGAGCAGGCGGTGGTCGGCGTAGCGCCGGTAGGCGCGGCTGCCCGCGAACGCCGCGGCCAGCAGGAGCAGGAACGGGCTGGCGACGATCAGGACGTAGGCGGCGATCGCGAGCTCGGTGCTGAGGACGCCGCGGGCGTCGTCGATGGCTCGGTCGAACCGGCTCGGCGCGGCTGCCTTCGGCTCGGGCTCGTGCGTCGTCAGGGCCACGTCGACCGTCGCGTAAGCGGCGCGGCGGTTGAGCTGGATGCGCTGGCGCCGAAGGGCCTCGACGCGCTCCTTGTCCTTCGTCCGGCGGATTTGCCGGGTGAGCTCGTCGAGCTGCTGCTGGAGGTCGGTGATCTGCGTTTGCTGCGCCAGGATCCGGCCGAGGCCGCTGAACTGGACGATCGCGGCCTGGACGCGGGTAACCGGGATGCGCACGCGGAGGGAGGCCCTGCCCTCGCTGGGCTCTGGCGTGCCGTAGTTCACCGTCACGACGTAGCCGCCGAGGCGGCGGGTGGTTCGAAGCGCCCGCTGCGTCGCGGCGGAGAGGTCGTTCGGGTCGTCGACGAGGATCCTCAGGTCGGCCTGCACGTCCTGGGCGCGACGCTGACTCGGCGTCGGGATTCCGGCCCTGAGCTCCCTCGCGGGCGCCAGCATGGCGGAATCGCTTTGGCCTTCGCGGGCCCGGGGCTGCACGGACTTCTGCTCCAGGGCCGATTGGACTGGCGGTGAAGGCGGCGTGGACGAGCTCACGAGGCCGACGACGACAGCGACCGCGAGCGAGCAGACGGCCGCCGCGGGCGCGCCCCAGAGGAGTGTCCGTCGCACGGTGAAGGTCCTGCGAGGCGGGGGCGGAGTGGCCGCGATCAGCGCGACCCGCTGGCGGAGCTCGACCGGAACGGACGGCGTCTCCGCGCGAAGGGCGGCGGTGAGTTCAGGCGACAAGGCGGGGCCTCACTTTCTTTTCCAGCTTCTCGAGCGCCCGGCTGAGGCGCGTCGTGCACGCCGACGGCGAGATCGAGAGCACCCGTGCGGCGGTGTGGGTGTCCAAGTCGAGGACGATGCGCAGCGCGATCACCTCACGTTCGATGCCCGACAGCGTGCGGAGCGCCTGCCGGAGTACCGGGCCGTACTCGTCTGGAAGCTCGAAATCGGCCCCACGGTCCGGCTCGGCCACACGCTCCTCCCGGCGGCGCCGACGCTCCTCGGAGCGGAAGTGGTCGAGCGCCGTGCTCCGCGCGAGCTGGCAGAGCCACGTCTGGGCACTGCCTCGCCTCGGATCGAACTGCTGCCAGCGCTTGAGCGCCCGTTCGAATGTCTCCGAGGTGAGGTCTTCGGCTGTGGAGGGGTTCGCGGTCACGTAGAGCAGGTAGCGGTAGACGTCGTCGAGGTGCTCCTCGGCGGCGGAGGCGAAGCTTGGAGTCGAGCGGTCGCTCACGCACTTGGTATACGCCACCGGCGCCGTCGCCGTCACACCCGATTGGCACACATTCGGCCCTGTTCCGTGTCCCACGTGTGACGGTTTCACCGCCAGTGTCGCGTGGGTGGACATCCCTGCCCTCACGCGTGGACGTGCGATCGCCGGCGCGCTACTTCTGATCGCTGCGCTCTTCCTGGCGGGCCGCGTCCTCGCGAACGCAGGTTCGGCGACCGAGGCACGGCCCGCCGCGGGTGCAGTCACAGGCGACTTGAGGGCCGAGCCGCGGCCGCGGCTGGTCGTCCATGTGGTCGGAGCAGTCAGACGGCCCGGCCTGTACCGGCTCGCGGACGGGGCACGGATCGCGGACGCGCTCCGCCGGGCCGGCGGCGCGACGAGGCGGGCCGATCTCAGCCTGGTGAACCTCGCGGCGCCGGTTTCGGACGGCTCGCAGGTCGTGGTACCGAAGCGGGCGCCGCCCGTTTCCTCGGGGTCTGCCGAAGGAGGTGGAGATCCTGCTCCGGCAGCGGGGCCGGTCCACCTCAATACGGCGACCGCCGAGCAGCTCGACGAGCTCCCGGGTGTTGGGCCGGTGACGGCCGAGAAGATCGTTGAATACCGCGAACAGCACGGCGCGTTCAGCTCGGTCGACGATCTCGATGCGATCCCGGGGATCGGTCCCGCGCGTCTCGAGCAGCTTCGTGAGCTGGTCGCGCCGTGAGCGTGCCGTTCTTCGAGCGTTTCTCCCCGCACGTTCTCGCGGGCGCGCTCTGCCTCGGCCTCGCCGGATCGCTTGTGCTGCGCGCGGCTGGGATCTGGATGTTCTTGGCAGCTGTCGTGTCTGCGATCGCGTCCGTCGCGATCTCGGACGATCGCCCTCGCGTGGGCGCGCTTGCTGTCGCGCTCGCTCTCGGAGGGCTCTGGTGGGGTGGCGCTCGCCTCGACTCTCTCGACCGGAGCGTGCTTGTGCCGCGCATCGGGGAGGTCGGGCCGGCGCTCATCGAGGTCACCGGGCCTGCACGCCGCACGCCCTTCCGACTGCGCGCGCCGGCCAGAATCCTGCGCTTTCGCAAACTCGACCTGCGGGAAGCAGTCCTGCTCGAGCTGTCGCTGGGACGGGCGCCACCGCAGGGCGCAATCATCGAGAGCGTCGTCGAGTTGCGCCGGCCGCGCGGACCCAGCGACGGCTTCGACGAGCGCGCCCTGCTGCGCCGCCGCGGCGTGCACGTCGTCGCGCGCGGGCGGAGCTGGCGGCCGGTCGGCCGACGAGGCGGCGTAGGCGGAGTCGCCGACCGAATTCACCACGGGCTCGCCGGTGCGATCGCACCCGGTCTGACGGGAGAAAGACGCGCGGTCCTCGTCGGGCTCGTCCTCGGCGAAGAGGAGGGATTGACCGACGAGCTGCGTGATCGGTTCCGCGCTTCCGGGCTCTACCACCTGTTGGCGGTAAGCGGACAGAACGTCGCGTTCGTCGTGGGAGGCGTGCTGTTCATCGCCTGGTTGCTCGGGATCTCGCGCCTGATCGCTCAGGTCGCTGCACTCGGCGCGATCGGCGCGTATGTGCTCGCGGTCGGGTGGCAGCCGTCGGTCGTGCGAGCGGGGGTGGCCGGTGGGCTTGCCTCACTGGCGTGGCTCGCCTCACGTCCAACCGATCGCTGGTATTTCCTCTTCCTCGGCGCCGCGGTCCTGCTGGCCTGGAACCCGTACAGCTTGCTGGAGCCCGGGTTCCAGCTCTCCTTCGCAGCCGTCGGGGCGATCTTTGTCGCCGTCCCGCGGCTCGAGCGGGCGCTCGAGGGTTATCCGGTCCCGCGGCTCCTCGCCGGCGTCGTAGCGGTCTCCGCGGCGTGCGGGCTCGCGACCGCCCCGATCCTCCTGTTCCAGTTCGGCTCGGTGCCGATCTACTCGATCCTGAGCAACGCGCTCGTCGCGATTGTCGTCGCGCCCTGCTTCGGCCTCGCTCTCCTCACCGCCCTGCTCGCTCAGTTGCTGCCGGATGCCGCTCTCGCCGCCGCCTGGATCAACGGCTGGCTGGCCGCGTACATCGCCGCCTGTGCCCGGATCGTGGGTGGACTACCCGGCGCGCAGGTCGACTCGAAGCTGGTTATTGGGGTAGCGGCGCTGATTGCGCTCGTCGTCGTCGCCACCATGCGCCTGCCGGCTTGGCGCCGGCCAGGGTTCGTCTCTCTCGTCGGGGTGTCGGCCGTGTTCCTGGTCGGCTGGCAGCTCCGAACGAGCACACCTCCCGCGCCGCCAACAGGCTTGCGCCTGACGCTTCTCGACGTCGGCCAGGGCGACGCGGTCCTTCTCCAGGTCCCTGAGGGGTCGATCCTGGTCGACCAGGGGCCTCCCGAAGCCGAGGTCGACGACCAGGTCCGTCGGCTCGGTGTCCGGCGTCTCGCGCTCGTGGTGCTCACCCACCCGCAACGCGACCATGTGGGCGGCGCCGCCGAGGTGCTCGAGCACGTGCGAGTCGACCGCATCCTCGACCCCGCGATCCCGAGCGAGAGCCCCGACCAGGCGGCCGCGCTCGCGGCCGCCCGTGAGCGGCGAGTCCCGATCGTCCAGGCTCGCGCGGGAGTCGTCTTCAGGCTCGGCCGGCTTCGGCTCCGGCTGCTCTGGCCCGACGGGGGTCACCCGCCGGGCGTCGATCCGAACCTGCGCGCCACCGTGATCCTGGCAAGCTACGGCAAGGTCGACGCGCTGCTCACCGCCGACGCCGAGTCGCCGGTCACGCTGCCGTTGCGCCCGCCGCCGGCCGAGATCCTCAAGGTCGCACACCACGGCTCGGCCGACGAAGGCCTGCCGCGGCTGCTCCAGCTCACCCGGCCTCTGGTCGCCGTGATCTCGTGTGGGCGGGACAACGACTACGGCCATCCCGCGCCGACGACGATCGCGGCGTTGACCGCCGCCCCTCGGCTGGACGTCTTCCGAACGGATCAAGACGGCCGAGTGGTGATCGAGACGGACGGCGAACGCATCTCGACCTGGTCGCAGCGGTGACTATCCTCAACCACGGTGTCGGACGAGCCTCTGCGCCCGGTCTATCTCCTGACGGGAAACGACCGACCGAAGATCGTGCGCGCGCTCCGCCGCCTTCGCGCGCGCTTCGGAGACGAATCCGTCGAACAGCTCACCGGCGACGCGGCAAGCGGCGAGGACGCAGTCGCGGCGTGCAACGCGCTCGGGCTCTTCGCCGGCGGCGAAGGGGGCCGGCTGGTCGTCGTCGAGGGCGTCGAGCGCTGGCGAAAGGCCGACGTCGAGGCGATCAAGGCCTACCTGGCCGACCCGGTGCCGGGTGCCGTGCTCGCGCTTGTCGCGGGTGAGGCGCTCCGCGGGGACGCGCTCGCGAAGGCGGTGTCCGGTGTCGGTCAGGTGCTGACGTTCGACGCGCCCAAGCCGCGAGATCTGCCGAGCTGGGTGCGGGCTCAATTCGAGGCGCGAGGCGCCACGATCGACGCCGACGCAGCCCGCGCGCTCGTCGAGATCGTCGGCGACGACCTCGCCGCACTCACGACCGAAGCAGACAAGATTGCTACCTGGGCCGCCGGCGGCCCGCTCCAGCGCGGAGACGTCGAGGCGCTCGCAACGCCTTCACGCGAGGCCACTGCCTGGGCGATCACCGATGCCTGGGGCGAGCGCGACCTACCGACCCTGCTGGCCGCATGCGAGGCCGAGCTCGAGCGGCGAGAGCCGTTCGGCATCTCGACGCGCCTGGCCGCACACGTCGGCCTGGTTCGAAGCGTCCAGTTGCTCGCCGCAGAGGACCTTCCCACGCGGGAGATCGCCAAGCGGCTGAATCTGCACGAGTTTCGTGTCAAGAAAGCGCTCGGCCACGCACAGCACTACGCGGACGACGAGCTCGACGCTGCCGTCGTCCGCCTCGCGGCGCTCGACGCCGCGATCAAGGGTGCGAGCCGTCTCTCCGGTGAGCTGGTGCTGACCAGGACCCTCATCGAGGTGACGAAGGCCCCGGGGCCGGCGGCCGCGGGCGTCTAGCTGTCCTGCCTACAGAGGTTGTGAACGGCTGAGATAACCGTCCGGCCCTCCTTCGAGGCTGTGGGTCTTCCCGGACCTACGCTCGAAGGAGGGCACGGATGTATTTGCACGCTAACGCCAAGCTCGGA
>JBOHAU010000046.1:0-24284 GCA_050698015.1 Gaiellaceae bacterium | reverse complement strand
GCGCCGTGCACGAGCGCGAAGTCCGCGGTGGGGACGTGAGGCTCGAAGGCCACCAGCTTCTCGACCGTCCGGTCCGAAGCAACGGCCGACACCGCGACGATCAGGTCTCCGAGGTTCAGGTCGGGCTGAAGCCCGCCACAGGTTCCGACGCGGAGCAGGCGCTTGACGCCGAGCTGGACGAGCTCCTCGACCACGATCGCCGCCGAGGGGCAGCCCATGCCAGTCGCCTGGACCGAGACGGGTTTGCCTTCGAACGTGCCGGTGAACCCCAGCATCCCGCGCTCCGAGTTTCGCTGGACGGGCTCGTCAAAGAACGTCTCCGCGATGTACGTGGCGCGCAAGGGGTCGCCCGGCAGGAGGCAGGCCTCGGCGTAGTCGCCCGGCTCGGCGCGAATGTGGATCGGCATGAACGGGAACCCTAGTGCCTCTTCAGGTGATGCTCGCCCACCTTCTGGGTCGCGAGCACCAAGCCAGAGTTCGCACTCCAACGAGCCAAGGTCTGTAGACCTTGGTGAGGCGGAGGGTGGGCTCTGGCGCCGCGTAATCGCGGGCCAGAAGCGGGCATGCATTGCCTGGAGAGACACTGTCATCCACAAGCTGATAAGAGACGCCCCAATGGCCGCCCTCAAGGAACCATCGCTCGAGCAGGTGCTCGAGTTCTGCTCGACAGAGCCCGTCGAGCGCGTCTTCCTGGACGAGGCCGCCAGGCGCGGATTGGGCCGAATGCTGGCGACGATGGAGGAAGGGCACGTCACGGCCCTGTGCCACTTCGGGGCCAACATCGTTCCCTCAGGGCCGGGTAGCGGCGCGTTCGCCGAGCAGACGGCCGGCACGCGCGCGCGGATGATCATCGGCGACGAGCGTGCGGTCACGGAACTCTGGGACGCCGCGAAGTCACATCTGCCGACGCCGCGGGACGATCGTCCGGGTCAACCCGTGTTCGAGATCGACCAGCCTCCCGAGCCCGGAGGGTCCGGGCTTCGCGAGGCGGTTCTCGACGACCTGGAGCTCGTGCTTCCGGCCTGCGCCGCGACGTACGAGGGCGAGATCGGCGTCGATCTTCTCCGGTCGGATGCCGAGGGATTTCGGCGACGCACCCGTCAGCAGATCGAGGATCGCCGCTCGTGGGTATGGATCGAGGACGGGACGATCCTGTTCAAGGCCGAGGCCTCCGCGTGGACACCGCAGGCCGTCCAGCTCCAGCACGTCTGGGTCGATCCGCCGGCCAGAAAGCAGGGGCACGGGCGGCGCGCGCTCTCGGATCTGATCCGGCTCCTGCTCGAGCGGGTCCCGCGCGTGTGTTTGTTCGTCCGTGCCGACAACCCGGCCGCGATCCGGCTCTACGAGCGCGTCGGTATGAAGCGCGTCGGCTGGTACCGCAGCCTCCTCTTTTAAGTGCCTCGACCGCCGACATCATCCACCCCTCTTGCCGGGCACTGATGGAACGCGCTCTCTTCGTTCGGCACGGTGAGAGCGAGTTCAGCGCCAAGGCGCTCGTCAACGGCGACCCGAGCGTCGCTTGCGGGCTCACGGAGCTCGGCCGGCGGCAGGCGCAGCAGCTTGAGGAGCGGCTCGAAGGCGAGCCGATCGACCTCTGTGTCGTGACCGAGTTTCCGCGCACGACCGAGACGGCCGACCTCGTTCTCGCCGGCCGCGACGTACCGCGCCTCGTCGTCGCCGACCTGAACGACCCGTTCTACGGCGATTTCGAAGGCGAGGCGCTCGTGGACTACCGGGCCTGGGCCGGAACACACGGGCCCGAAGACGCTCCGCCCGGAGGGGGCGAGACGCGGGTGGCGATCGCCTCGCGCTACGCCCGAGGGTTTCGCACGCTGCTCGAGCGCCCGGAAGAAACGCTTCTGGTCGTCTGCCACTCGCTGCCGATCGCATTCGCGGTCGCCGGCGCCGACGGCCGCAGTCCGCGCGCGAAGATGCCGCTGATCACCTACGCCGAGCCTCACGTCCTCTATGCCGACGCGTTGGCGAAGGCGGTCGAGCGACTGGAGGAGTGGCTCCGCCACCCGGTCTACAGATGATGCGACGCCTTCTGGTCTGGGGCGCACTCGTCTGGGTGGGACGTTGGGCCGTGCTCCAACTCGCAGCGGTACTCGAGCGGCGCACGCGACAATGAGCGCGATGGACACCGCTGCATTTCGTCGCCGCGTCGAGGGGCACATTCGCGCCGGTGAGCTGATCCCGGGGGGCGGCGAGGTCGTGTGCCTGGTGTCCGGTGGCGCCGACTCGACGTGCCTCTGGCATGCCCTGAGGGAGCTCGGCTACGCGGTCGCGGCCCTGCACGTGAACCACGGGCTGCGCGGAGCGGAGTCCGAGGAAGACGCCGACTTCTGCCGCGAGCTGCTCGGCGCCGAGGTGGTCCACGCTCCCGGCACGAGCGAGGCGGAGCTCCGAGAGCTCCGGTACTCGTTCGCGACCGATCGACTGCGGGCTACCGGCCACACGGCATCGGACCAGGTCGAGACGGTCCTCTACCGCCTCGTCTCGAGCGGGCAGCCGGGAGGCATCAAGGCGAAGCGAGAGGACGGCGTCGTCAGGCCGCTCCTGACCGTCTGGCGCGCCGAGACGGAGGCGTATTGCCATGCCGTCGGGATCCCGTTCCGCGTCGACTCGTCGAATCCGGACACGAAGCGCGGCCTGATCCGGGACCGGATCGTCCCCTTGCTGCGGGAGCTCGACGAGCGCGCGGAGAAGAACCTCCTTGCCCTCGCGGAGGGGAAGCCGAGCCGGCTCGACGCTCTGCTCGCGAGCACCGCCGGGTCGGGCCGGGTGGATCTCGGCGGCGGCCTTCAAGCCGTCCGCGAGTACGACCGGGTCTGGGTCGAGCGGGGGCCCGTGCCACTTGCCGGAGAGGTCAGGTGGGGCCCCTGGCGGATCACCTCGTCGGTCCCGGGACTCCAGGTCCGGGGCTGGCGGGCGGGAGACCGCCTCGCGAACCGCTCGAAGAAAGTTCAGGATGTGTTCGTGGACGCGAAGGTTCCCCGGTCCGAGCGAGAGGCGTGGCCCCTGGTCGTGCGCGGCGACGAGGTCGTCGCGGTGCCGGGAATCGTCGAGGCGGCAGGAGTGAGCGCGGAGCGAATGGAGTGAGCGAGACGACGCAGGTAGAACAGGGGATCGCGGAGGTCCTGATCGAGGAGGACGCGCTGCGGGAGCGCGTGGCCGAGCTGGGAGCCGAGATCTCGTCCGACTACTCCGGCCGCGACCTGCTCCTGATCGGCGTCCTCAAGGGCGCGGTGTTCTTCATGGCCGACCTGATGCGTGCGATCGACGTGCACTGCGAGGTCGACTTCATGGCGATCTCGAGCTACGGCGCGTCAACCGACTCGTCCGGCGTCGTCAGGATCCTCAAGGACCTGGACACGGCGATCGAGGGGCGGCACGTGCTCGTCGTCGAGGACATCATCGACTCGGGCCTGACGCTCTCCTACCTGATGCGCAACCTGAGGGCACGGAACCCGGCCACGCTCGAGGTCTGTGCGCTGCTGACGAAGCCCGAACGGCGCGAGATCGACGTGCCGGTTCGCTACATCGGCTTCGAGATCCCGAACCGGTTCGTCGTCGGCTACGGGCTCGACTTCGCCGAGCGCTACCGCAATCTCCGCTATGTCGGCGTCCTCTCGACCGATACCGGCTAGCCATCCAACCCATTCGGGGCAGGTTTCAGGGGTAAGGCCACTGCTACCCTGGTCGATATACCGGCCATGAACCGCTTCTTTCGCTCTGCTCTTTTCCCGCTGATCGTCATCGTCCTGCTCGTCTACCTGGCGAGCCAGACACTCATGAACGAGAAGCCGAAGGACAAGGTCACCTATTCCGAACTCCAGGGGCAGGTCAAGGCGGGCCAGCCCGACATCAAGGGGATTGTCATCAATCCCAACAAGCAGGAGATGACGGTCGAGTATGCCCCGACCGGCGGCGAGGAGAACGGCGATAAGACCAAGGTCGCGTACCCGAGCCCGGAATCGCTTCGCGATTTCGAGCGCGAGCTGCGCGCTAATGGCGTTCCGTTCGACTCGAAGTCGGTCGGCGGGTCCCCTTGGTGGTCGCTGCTGACCTCGCTCCTGCCGTTCGTGCTCCTGTTCGGCTTCTGGATCTTCCTGATGAACCAGGTGCAGGGCGGCGGCTCGAAGGTGATGAGCTTCGGGAAGAGCCGCGCGAAGCGGATGACCCCCGACTCGCCGAAGATCGGCTTCAAGGACGTGGCCGGGGTGGACGAGGCGGTTGAGGAGCTCCACGAGATCAAGGAGTTCCTCGAGAACCCCAAGAAGTTCCAGGCGCTCGGCGCGCGAATCCCGAAGGGCGTGCTCCTCTACGGGCCGCCCGGCACCGGGAAGACGCTGCTCGCGCGCGCTGTCGCCGGTGAGGCCGGCGTCCCCTTCTTCTCGATTTCCGGCTCAGACTTCGTCGAGATGTTCGTCGGCGTCGGCGCGAGCCGCGTGCGCGATCTCTTCGAGCAGGCCAAGCAGGCCGCCCCGTGCATCGTCTTCATGGACGAGATCGACGCCGTCGGCCGGCACCGTGGCGCGGGGCTCGGCGGTGGCCACGACGAGCGCGAGCAGACGCTGAACCAGCTCCTCGTCGAGATGGACGGGTTCGAGCTGAAGGACAACATCATCCTGATCGCCGCGACGAACCGGCCGGACATCCTCGATCCGGCGCTGCTCCGCCCGGGCCGCTTCGACCGGCAGATCGTCGTCGACAGGCCCGACCGGAACGGGCGCAAGAAGATCCTCGAGGTCCATGCCAAGGGCAAGCCGATCGCATCGGAGGTCGACCTCGACACGCTCGCCGCCGGGACTCCCGGGTTCACCGGTGCCGACCTCTCCAACCTCGTCAACGAGGCCGCGCTGCTCGCAGCACGCCGTGGCAAGAAGACGATCGGGCAGGAGGAGCTCGAGGAGGGGATCATGCGCGTGATCGCCGGCCCCGAGAAGAAGACCCGACTGCTCTCGGAGGAGGAGCGCAAGGTCACCGCCTACCACGAGATGGGCCACGCCCTCGTCGGCCACTACCTGGATCAGGACACGGACGTCCACAAGATCTCGGTGATCAGCCGCGGCCAGGCGCTCGGCTACACGATCTCGCTCCCGCGAGAGGATCGTTATCTCACGCGCAAGTCGACGCTCATGGACCAGCTCGCCGCGACGCTCGGCGGGCGGGCGGCGGAGGAGCTCGTCTTCAACGAGGTCACCACCGGCGCGGCCAACGACCTCGAGAAGGTCACGAGCACCGCGAAGCAGATGATCATGCGCTTCGGCATGAGCGAGAAGCTCGGTCCCCGCGTGCTGGGGCGCAACCACGACCTCCCATTCCTCGGTCGTGAGATGAGCGCCGAGCCGGATTATTCGGAGGAGGTTGCGCGCGAGATCGACGAGGAGATCCGGCGCGTGATCGAAGAGGCGCACGAGCGCGCCCAGAGCGTGCTCAAGGAGCACATGGACGAGCTCCACCGGCTCTCGGCGATCCTGATCGAGCGTGAGACGATCGACAAGGATCAGTTCCTTCGCCTGCTCGAAGGAGCGTCGGAGGAAGAGGTCTTTGCGGACGAGGTCCCGTCCACGGCTCCCGCGGAAGACAAGCCGAAGGAACGCCGCCCGGTCCCTACGCCGAAGCCCTTCCCCGTGCCCGGGGCGATGATGCAGCCGCCCCCGCCGGATCCGGCCAAGAGCTAGCGGCCCGCAGTACCGTTCTCGGCCGTGAGGCCGATCGAGGAGCGGTTTTCTCGCCCGTCTGTGATGGGCATCGTCAACGTCACGCCCGACTCGTTCTCGGACGGCGGCGTCAACTTCCGTCCCGAAGACGCGATCGCGGCGGCGCGACGCATGGTCGAGGAGGGGGCGGCGATCGTGGACGTCGGCGGCGAGTCGACCCGCCCGGGTGCCGAGCCGGTCGCGCTGGACGAGGAGCTGCGGCGTGTCCAGCCCGTGCTGGAGGCGATCGCCGGCGAACTGCCGGTCTCGATCGACACGGCGAAGGCCCACGTGGCCCGGAGGGCACTCGAGCTCGGAGCCGAGCTCGTCAACGACGTGACCGCCCTCCGAGGAGAGGCCCAAATGGCGGAGACCGTGGCCGAGTCCGGCGCGTACATGTGCTTGATGCACATGCTCGGCGAGCCCCGGACGATGCAGCTCGATCCCCGCTACGACGACGTGGTCGCCGACGTCAAGGCGTTCCTGGAGGAGCGGCTGAGGTTTGCCGTCGCCGCGGGTGTCGCCGAGGAGCGAATCTGCCTCGACCCGGGCATCGGCTTCGGGAAGACGGTCGAGCAGAACTTCGAGCTGATCCGGCGGCTGGATGAGCTTGTCGCGCTCGGGCGGCCGATCGTGGTGGGCTTCTCACGCAAGAGCTCGCTCGGCAAGATCCTCGGCGACCCGGATGCGAGGACGGGGCCGCTGTCCGCGAGCATCGTGGCGGCGGTGGCGGCGTACGAACGCGGAGCGACGATCCTGCGCGTCCACGACGTCCAGGAGCACGTGGAGGCCTTGAGCGCGGCTCAGGCGGTTGCGGGATGAGCGTCGCGGTCGAGCTCGTTGGTTTGGAGATCTTCGGCCGTCACGGAGTAGACGACAACGAGCGGGAAGAGGGGCGCACGTTCGTCTACGACGTCACGCTCGAGGTGCCCGAGCCCGCCGCCGATCGCCTCGAGGACACGGTCGACTACCGCGCGGTTGCCGCCTGCGTCCGAGAGGTCTCGGACGCCGCGAGCTACCGGCTGATCGAGACGCTCGCCTCAGCCGTGGCCGACGAGCTGGCCGCGCGCTTCCCCGCGCAGCGGGTGACCGTTCGTGTCCGGAAGCCGGGTATCAGCCCGGCGGGGATCACCGTGGCGTACTCGGCCGCGACGGCAGTGCGGCCGCCCTGATCCCGAGCGAGTACGTCGCCGAACGGGCGCGCCGGCCGAGGAAGAGGTCGAGGTACGCGTAGTAGCCCTTACCGGTCACGTTCTCGACGGAGAGGATCTCGGTGCGGCCACCCGGACGGGTGCTCGACGCCACCAGGTCACGGCGGCGCACGGCTCCCTGCTCCATGACGTTCCTCGTGCTCGGAGCCCAGAGCGCGGCGTTGACGTTCGCGCTCGGCCGGATCGTCGCGGAGACCTTGCGGCGGCCAGGTACCCAGACCCGGTAGACGTCATGGGGATCCTCGGTGGTATGGAGGCGGGCGCGGTAGGTCGCGCGCCGTCGACCCGGAGTGGTCAACGGGCGTGCCGCGACGCGGAAGATCCCGTGCGCCTTCACATGGTCGATGTCGTCGTTCGGCTCCAGAGGGTCGACCGCCGGGGCCGTCCTGGCCAGCGCGCTGGGGATGTCGAGGAGCCCGAGCCCTGTCCGTGCGTCCGGCCCCGTCGGAGCGATGTCTCGCGCGGACAGTCGCATCAGGTCGAAGACCTGCGTCTTGTCGAGATTCGGTCGCGCGGTCCAGACCCACGCGGTCGCGCCGGCGACGATCGGCGCCGCGAAGCTCGTGCCTGTCGCAGTGCCGTAGAACGTCGGATCGATCGGATGCTGCCAGGGGATCTGCTCTCCCGGCGCCGCGAGGTCGACCGCGCGGCTCGTGCTCGAGAAGTCCGACGGCTGGTCGCTCCGGTTGGTCGAGCCCACGGTCAGGACGTGGGGGAAATCGGCGGGGTAGATGGCGGGATCGTCGAGCAGGCGCTCGTTGCCCGCCGCGGCCACGATCAGCGAACCGCGCCCGAAGGCGTTGATCGTCGCTTCGTAGATCGCCCGCGACGGCTCGTCGCCGCCGAGGCTGAGGTTGATCACGCTCCGCCCCGCGGCAACGGCGCGGCTAATCCCCTCCACGATCGCCGACTCGGACAGAAAGTCAAGGTCGTAGGCACGGAGGATCGCCTGCGGATAGATCCCGACGGTGCCCTTCCCGTCTGTCGGCGCCGCGGCGGTCGAGGCGACCATCGTCCCGTGATACTCGTCTGGCTCCAGGTCGACCTGCTGTTCGTTGAGGAGGAACGTGTTCGGGCGGGCGCCGAACTCCATGTGGGTCGTGTCGAGTCCGGAGTCGATCACCGTGACCGCGACTCCCGGCCCTGGAGCCTCGGCGCGGTCGGCGCCCACGTGGTAGAGGTGCCAGCCGATCGTCGGCGCGACCAGCGGGTCACCGCCGTTCAGGTGGCCGTGGCGGCGCACCGGCCGGTCGGGCTCTGCGTAGCGGAGCGCTCCGAGACGACGCAACCGCGGCATTAGCCTCCTCGCCGTTGCGCTTGGCAGCCGCCAGATGTGCAGGCCGGGCGACAGGATCGCCCCGCCGTGGTCGGAGACGAGGCGCTCCGCGGCCGGGTCGGGCTCGAGGCCCAGGAGCGTGAAGCGGAAGTCCGACAGCGCCTCGAGCGCCGGTCCCGTCGGGACGGCAGCCGCCGGCGCTGCCTCCGCCGAACTTGGCGCAGCCATCGCTAGCAACGCCAAGACGACCCCCACACGGCGCATATATACGCAACATTAGCTACGCAATGCCGCTTGTCTACGTGGCCCTCGGTTCGAACCTCGGCGACCGCGAAGGAACCATCGGTCGGGCTCTCGAGCTGCTCAAGGCAGACGGACAGATCGAGGTCGTGGCGGTCTCGTCGCTCCACGAGACGGACCCCGTCGGCTACCTCGACCAACCCCGGTTTCTGAACGGCGCCGCGGCGCTTCGCACCCGACTGGCTCCGCGTGCGCTCCTGGAGCGGCTTCAGGACGTCGAACGTGAGCTCGGGCGAGACCGCTCCGGCCCGCGCTACGGGCCGCGCACGATCGACCTCGACTTGCTCTTCTACGGGGATGAGACGGTGGACGAGCCGGGGCTGCAAATCCCGCATCCTCGGCTCACCGAGCGGCGGTTCGTCCTCGAGCCTTTGGCGGAGCTGGACGGCTCGTTGGAGGTACCTGGGCGGGGGTCGGTCCAGGCTTTACTAGCCGCACTACAATGATCCGCATGTCGCACCTCGACGAGCTCGACGAGTTCGAGGCCGAGCTCGAGCTCCAGCTGAAGAAGGAATACACGGCCGTCTTCGGCCTCTTCCGGTACTGCGTGCTCACCCAGGACGCCACGTACCTCTGCAACACGCTCGACCTTCGGTATGTCCCGCAGCCCAGCTACCCCTTCTTCCACCTTCGAATGGAGGACGTCTGGGTGTGGGACAAGAACCGGCCTACGCGGATGATCCCGCGCGCCGAGGTCTACACCTCGAGCGACGTCACGGTGGAAGAGCTGCGTGGCGACGGGGAGGAGCCGAAGCTGACCGCCGAGGCTCTAGCCGATCGCATCGGCGAGCCGCTCCGCGACGACGAGTAACGCAAGCTGCTCCTCGCGGTAGACGCCGGCAACACGCAGACCGTCTTCGGGCTCTTTCAGGACGGCGAGCTCGGCGACACCCGCCGGGTCGCGACTGAGGCCGACCGCACGGGCGACGAGCTCGGCGTTCTCCTCTCCGGGCTGATCGACCTCGAGGCGGTCGACGGGATCTGCCTCTCGTCGACCGTGCCTGCGCTCGTCAGCTCCTACGAGGACTTCGCCGAGCGCTGGGTCGGCGCGCGGATCCTCGTGGCTGGGCCGGGGGTCAAGACGGGCATCCCGATCCGGTACGACGATCCGCGAGAGGTCGGGCCGGATCGGATCGCCAACGCGGTCGCAGCCCGCGAACGCTACGGCGCGCCGTGCATCGTGGTCGACTTCGGCACGTCGACGAACTTCGACGTCGTCTCGCCGGCGGGCGAGTACGAAGGTGGAGTCCTGGCGCCGGGCATCGAGATCTCGATGGACGCGCTTTCCGCCCGGGCTGCCCGACTGTTCCGGGTCGACTTCTCGACGCCTCCGGCGGTGATCGGCAAGACCACGGCGGCGGCGCTCCAGTCCGGCCTCGTCTACGGGTTTACCGGCCAGGTGGACGAGATCGTCAGCCGGATCAGGGCCGAGCTCGACGCCGAGGCGCGTGCCGTGGCGACCGGCGGGCTCGCTGATCTGATCGCCCCGCACTCACGCACGATCGAGACCGTGGACCCCTTCCTCACGCTGGAAGGACTGCGGTTGATCTGGGCTTTAAACATCTAGGGGCGGCGTCGGCCGCCCCTAGATGTCTGTTCTCTACGCCACCTGATCTGTCTGAGGTGGCGTCGCGACGATCGTGCGGTCCGCGCGCCGGTGATAGTGCTCGCCCCATAGGCCACCGAGGATCGCGCCGGCGAACATCGCCGCGATCGCGGCCACCCCGGTGATGATCGCCCTCGTCGTGAAGGCGTCGGTGGAGAACCACTGCGGCAGGTCGACGTTGCGGAAGACGTCGTACTCGCTGCCGATCCAGGCGCCGAGCCCGGCGAGAATCGCACCGAGGATCAGCGTCCAGACTCCGGTCGCGAAGCCGTTCCGCGCGCCGTCGTAGCGCGCCATGCGGCCTGCCGCCCAGCCGCCGATCACGTACGCGACGAAGAGCACGGCGACTCCGCCGATCATGCTCCACGTCGAGATGTCCCTCGCATCGCCTTCGAGGCCGCTCTGGTAGTCCACGGCCCCTAGGGCTGCGCCGATCAAGCCCGCGAGGATCAACGTCGTCGAGAGCGCGGTCAGCATGCCGATCAGGCTGGCCGGGATGTCGATCCCGCCAAAGCGCTCGTGGGCCGCGGCGATCCCCGCATACGGGTCGGTGACCGTCTCTTCGGTTCTCGTTTCGACAGGGCGCGCGCGGTCGACCTTCTCGTCGATTCGCGTCCGCTCCTCTGTCCTCGTGTCCTGGGTTGTAGCCATCACATACCTCCCATGAACTGCACCCGGGGACAGGATTAATCCTGTCCCCGGTCCACCTTCATGGCCGTACCCGTTATCCCCCGCCGTAAATCGAGATCGGCAGATCGAGCTCGATCTCGGCTGCAGGAGCGTGTTCCTGCTCCAGGCGCGCCAGGACGAAGGTGGCGCCGGGCGCCGCGGCGAACAGCCGGTCCTCGACCTCTGCGATCGTTGCGAGCTGCGTCAGCTGCTGCTTGAAGGGCCGGGGAAACCGCCCGCGACCGAGGTACCAGCCGTAGAACTTCTTCAGGAAGCTCGTGGCCCGCTGCTCGCCCAGCTCCCGGACCGTCTCGCGAATGAAGAGCACCAGCTCGGCGACGACCTCCTCGCGCGAGGGCGCGGCGTCGGAGTCCCCGACGATCTCCCTGATCGCCCAGGGATTGCCCTGCGCGGCGCGCCCGACCATCACGGCTGCGGCGCCGGTGGTCGCGAGCACTGTCTGCGCCCTCGCCTTGGATGTGACGTCGCCGGACGCCACGACCGGGACGTCGACGAGCTCGACGAGCTCCGCCGTCAGCGTCTGGTCGGCCTCGCCCGCGTACATCTGCTTGGCCGAGCGCGGATGGAGAGTCAGCGAGGCGGCCCCGGCCTCGACGAGCCGCGGCCCCAGCTCGAGACAGGTGCGCGAGCCGTTCTCGAGGCCGCGTCGCATCTTCACGGTCACCGGGACGGAGACCGCGTCGGCCACCGAACGGACGATCGCCGTCGCGCGTCTCGGGTCGTCGAGGAGTGTGGCGCCCGCGCCGGTCTTCGTGACCTTCTTGACCGGGCAGCCGAAGTTGATGTCGACCATGTCTGCGCCCGCCGCCTCGACCATCCGTGCCGCCTCGGCCATCGTCGCCGGGTTCGACCCGAAGATCTGAACGGCGAGCGGATGCTCGTCCGAGGCGATGCGCAGGTACCCGAGGGTGCGTTCGTTCCGGTGCTCGAGCCCGGCGCAGCTGACCATCTCCGAGCATACGAGGCCGGCCCCGAACCGGCGTCCCTGGCGGCGGAACGCCTGCACGCTCACGCCCGCCATCGGCGCGAGGACGACGCGGGTCGGGATCTCAACGGGCCCGATCCGCCAGGCGGTCTGAAGATTTACCATTTGAAATGCACAGCGCTGCCAGACTTAAGTCTGGCAGCGCGGAACTCGAAATAGCGTAGCCAACGAGGATTGACGTTATCCGGTCGCGCAGGTACCATGCCGCCCCCGCGAGGGCCGATTTGTCGGCCCGCGCGTTTTTGTTTAGGCATCGAGGAGGCTCTCCGTGAAGGAAGTGATCCTCACTCCAGAGGGTTACAAGAAGTTGAGGGAAGAGATCGAGTATCTCTCCACCGACAAGCGGCGCGAGGTCGCCGACCGGATCCGGATCGCGCGCGAGTTCGGCGACATTACCGAGAACGCCGAGTACGACCACGCGAAGAACGAGCAGGCGATGCTGGAGCACCGGATCTCGCAGCTCCAGGAACGCCTTCTGGCCGCCCGGGTGATCGACAAGAAGGAGATCTCCAAGGACGTCGTCAGCGTCGGCTCGAAGGTTCGCCTGCGCGACGTCGCCGCGAAGGAGACCGTCGAGTACCACATCGTCGGATCGGCCGAGGCCAACCCTTCGGAGCAGAAGCTCTCGAACGAGTCTCCGGTCGGCAAGGCGATTCTCGGCAGGAAGAAGGGCGAGACCGTCGAGGTCGCAACCCCGCGCGGCGCCAAAGTGAAGTACAAGATCCTCGAGATCAAAGCGGCGTAGGCCTGCAAAGCCGGGCGCGTAGACTCGCGCGCCATGAGCACGCTGCCGAAGCGGTTCCCGGACCGCGTCGAGATCGCTTCGGTGCGAGCCGAGGCCGAACCCCTGGAGCCCGGCGAGGAGGCCTCCGAGAACCGTCGCGTCGCGGGACGCGTCATGGCCCGGAGGGACATGGGGAAGCTTGTCTTCCTCGACCTCGTCGACCGCTCGGGTCGCATTCAGCTGCTGTGCGCAGTCGAGCGGACCGGGGAGGTCGACGTCGATCTCGGCGACATCGTCGGCGCCACTGGTCGGCCTGCTCGCGCGAAGCGCGGCGAGCCCTCGCTTGCCGTCGACGAGCTCGTCCTCCTCGGCAAGATCAAACGTCCGCTGCCCGACACCTTCCACGGGCTCAAGGACGTCGAGGCGCGCTACCGTCAGCGGTATCTCGATCTTCTGATGAACGAGGACACGCGCGCGGACTTCCTGATCCGCACGCGAATGGTCTCGTCGATCAGGCGGCGGCTGGACGACTGGGGCTTCGTCGAGGTCGAGACGCCCGTGCTTCAGCCACGCTACGGCGGTGCATTCGCCGAGCCGTTCGTCACGCGTTCGAACGAGCTCGACACCGATCTCTACCTCCGGATCGCCACTGAGCTCAATCTCAAGCGGTTGATCGTCGGTGGGCTCGACCGCGTCTACGAGCTAGGCAAGGACTTCCGCAACGAGAGCGTCTCGTACAAGCACCAGCCGGAGTTCACGATGGTCGAGTGGTACGAGGCGTACGCGGACTACCGCGACACGATGGAGCGCATCGAGCAGCTCGTGGCCGGCGTTGCGGAGGACGTGATCGGGACGACGAACGTGAGCTTTCGCGGCCACGACGTGGATCTCGCCGGCCTCTGGAAGCGCATCAAGCTCGTCGACGCCCTCGAAGCGGAAGGGCTCTGGACGCGGGACGAAGAAGAGTTACGAGGCCGCCTGGCCGAGCGTGACGTCGACACCTCCGCCGACCGCAGCTGGGCGCAGCTCGTCGACCATGCCCTGAGCTCTTTCGTGGAGCCGAAGCTGGTCCAGCCGACGATCCTCCACGATTACCCGCTCGAGCTCTCTCCCTTCGCCCGCCCGACGGACGACGACCCCTCGATCGTCGAGCGGTTCGAGTACTTCGTCGGCGGGATGGAGCTCGGCAACGCGTTCACCGAGATCAACGACTCGGACGAGCAGGCGGCGCGATTCGCGCAGCAGGCCGAGGAGGCAGGCGGGGAGCCGGGTGACCCGGACTACGTCGAGGCGCTCGCGTACGGCATGCCGCCGACGGGGGGGCTCGGCCTCGGCATCGACCGGCTCACGATGGTGCTCACCGGCCGGGAGACGATCCGGGACGTGATGCTGTTCCCGGCTCTTCGCGAGCGGCGGGACGGTCGAACAGAAGGCTGACGAGCCGCCGGCAGAGCTCTTCGACCTGCGTGCCGATCGCGCGATAGGCGTCGGGACTGCCGCCCCATGGATCTGGAACCTCGGGAAGGCGCCTCTGGGGCGGTAAGTCCGCTCGCAGGGAATCCGCGCGCCGGAGCGCCTCCCTGATCCGGTCGGCAGGCTCGCTGCCGGCAGGCGGCTCGACAGCCTCGAGCAGCTCGACGAGCTCTGGGAGGGTGAACGTCTTCGCCCGGTCGGCTCCGGCTTCGACGACGGCCGCGGCGAGGTGGATGCGCTCGAAGCCGAGCACCAGGTCGGCCTCGGCGAGCGTCTCGCCCTTCAGCGGCCGGGCGCGGTGCTCCGAGATGTCGAGGTCGAAGCCACGGGCGGCCTCCAGGGCCTGATCGAGCGCCGGCACAGGCCCGAGGTCGTAGAGGCCGAGCGACGCCACCTCCAGCGGTTCGGGCGACAGCGACCGAAGCAGGGCCTCGGCGAGCGGGCTTCGGAAGCGGTTGCCGGTGCAGATGAGAACGACGCGGACGACGGAACAAGTCTAGGAGCGGGCAAGTCCTTCGTAGAGCTCGAGGTAGCGCTCGACCATCGCCGTGTCGGTGAAACCGGCCGCGAGCTCGCGGCCGCCCTCGGCGAGGCGTGCGGCGAGCGCCGGATCCGTGAGGACTCGAGCCAGGGCGGCCGCCAGGCCTGCGGCGTCACCGGCGGGCGTGAGCAATGCGGTCTCGCCGTCGGTAAAGAGCTCCCGGGTGCCGCGCACTGCAGTGGCGACGACCGGCGTGCCGCCCGACAGCGCCTCGAGTGCGGCCAGCGGCAGGCCCTCACCTGCGGAGGAGAGAACGAAGGCGTCCGCGGCCCCGACGACCGCCCGTGCATCGCGGCGCACGCCGGTGAAGATCACCCGTCCGTCGAGGCCCTGCTCGGCCACCTGACGTTCGAGGTCCGTGCGGCGGGGGCCCTCGCCGACAAGCAGGAGCGTCGCTTCGGGCAGCTCGCCGACGGCGCGAATGGTCGTGAGCTGTCCTTTTTGCGGGATGAGCCGACCGACGGACACGAGCAGAGGTCGTCCAGCCGGGAGACCGAGCTCAGCTTCCAGGGCTTCGCGGTCGGCCGGGGGTGGCGCGGGGGAGATGCCGTTCACGATCGTCGTCAGCGGGTGCAGGCCTCGTTCGAGCAGGCCCGTCTCGACACCCGGTCCGCAGGCGACGACGGGAAGAGCGGCCAGCCGGAAGCTGCGCGCGGCCGCGCCGTAGTCCTCGTCCGCGATGCCGTGGAAGGTGACGAGCCCCGGCGCTTCCCGGCCGCGGCGCGTCGCGAGCGATGCCACGAGTGCCATTCCGGCGTTGTGGCAGTGGAGGAGATCCGGTTGCCACGCCCGTAGGGCCCGGCCCAGTGCGCGCGCGGCCAGAGCGGCGCGCCAGGGGCGTCGCCGGACGAGCGGCAGCTCGAACTGCTCCCCGTCGAGCTCGTCTCGGAGCGCTCCGGCGGCCGAGGCGACGGCGACCTCGTGGCCGGCTTCCCGGGCGCCGGCTGCGAGGGTGACGACGACCCGTTCGGCTCCGCCGGTCTCGAGCTCCTGGATGACGTGGAGGATCCTCACGCGAGGGATTCGTACAGCGCGATCGTTCGCGAGGCCATCCGATCGGCGTCGAACAGCTTTCGTGCCCGCTGCGCCCCGGCCTCGCCCAGCCGTCGGCGAGCCGCCGTGTCCTTCGCCAGGGAATCGAGCGCCCCCGCGAGCGCGCTGGCGTCCTCCGGTTCCACGAGCACGCCCGTCTCGCCGTCGATGACGAGCTCGGCGACGCCTCCGACCCGCGTCGCGACGACGGGCAGGCCGGCTGCCATCGCCTCGAGCACTCCGACCGGGAAGTTCTCGGCGCGCGACGGCAGGGCGAAGACGTCGAAGCCGGAAAGCCGTGCGCGGACGTCTTCCACGTGGCCGGCGAAGACGACCTCGACATCACGCTCGCCGGCGAGGCGTTCGAGCTCTGGACGGCGGGCACCGTCGCCGTAAAGCTCCAGCCGGATCGGCTCGGCTGCGAGCGCACACGCCTCGACCAGCACGTCGACCCCCTTCTCGTACTCGAGGTTCGACGTCGCCCCCACGACGGTCAACCCACCCGCTGAGGGCCCAAACTCACTGCGGGCCGGAATCTCGATGCCGTGAGGAATGACATGGACGCGCGAGGCCGGGAGCCCATGCTCGGTCAAGAAGCTCGCCAGGGCTTGCGACGGCACGACGACGGCACCGAAGCGGGAGAGCAGGAACTCGATGCGGAGGTATCCATGGCGAAGCCAGGCCATCCGCAGGGGCGGGGTCGCGGGAGGCCATGCGTCGCGACCAAGCTGGACGCCGAGCTCTTCCGGCAAGCCGTGGTAGGTGTGGACGATCCCAGCGCCGCCGATTCGTGCGAGCGGGCGGACGAGAAGGCCGGCGCGGCGATCCTGCGTGTGGACGACGTCGGCGCCAGCGACGAGCCGGCGGACCCGCCGGGCTCCGGCGACGTCGAGCTTGTGGCGCAGCGGCTCGACGGATGCGTCGACGCCCTCCGCCCGCATCGACCGGGCGACGTTCTCGTCGAGGCAGACGACGTGCACGTCGACGCCGGTGCGTGCGACTGCCGGGGCGAGCGTCCGGAGATGTGTGACCGGGCCGCCTTTCGGAAGGCTCGAGACGTAGACGACGCGCACCGACGGCTGCGGCGCTAGCCGGCGTGACCCCAGCCGACGGGGCGACGCAGCTCGAACGCTCGTCCCGACACCAGGCGGCCCTCGAGCCAAAGCGCCGTCGCGAGCCCGCCGATGAGCCAGAACGGCGCCGAGTACTGCTCCGAAAGCGTGATCGCGCCGACGCAGGCGACCACGAACGAGACGCGTAAGGCTGCCGCAAAGCCGGGTGGCCCGCTCCCGTCGCGCTGGGCGCTAGTGAGCCGGGCGAAGACGAGGGCGAGATAGGCGAGGAAGAGGCCCAGCCCGACCAGCCCGAGCTCGGAGGCGATGTCGAGGTAGGCGTTGTGCACTACGCCGAGCGGCTCGGCGCCTGGCGGCGTGCCGGTCACGTCGCCGTAGTGGTAGAAGAAGTTCCCCGGGCCGATTCCGAGTAAGGGATGATCGATCGCGAGGGTGATCGCCGCGTCCCAGGCGGTGAGCCGCGTCTGGACGTTCGTATCGGCGACCTTCTCCTTCGCGCGGAAGCCCTCTTCGATCCGGAAAACCGAGTCCGGGTTCGAGCGCACGAAAAGCAGTCCGATTGCGACCGTGATCACCCCCGCCCCGACGAGGATGGGGATCCGCTTCCGGTCGGTCAGCATCAGGAACACGATCCCCGCGCCGATCGCGAGTAGCGCTGAGCGCGAGTATGTGAACGCGATCGCGAGCGAGATCACGACGATCATTCCGAGCACGAGTGGCCGAAGCGACCAGCGCTCGCGAAGGAGCCAGAACGTGAGCGGCAGCGTGGTCGCGAGCATGAACGCGAGCTGGTTCGGGTCGCCGAACTTGAGGTTCGCGCGGTAGACGTAGCCGGGCTCGAAGAAGAAGTACTCGAGGGCGATCAGCGCCGCCACGGCCGAGGAAACCGAGAGCGTCCAAGCGATCCGGCGCTGGAGCCGGTGGTCGCCAACGAACTGGCTGACGACGAAGTAGAGCGCGACGAAGCTCGTGTAGCGCATCGTGGTCGTGAGCGCAGGCGAGACCTCAACCGCTTGCAACGTGGAGACGAGCGCCAGGGCAAGCAGCAGGAGTACGAGCGCGTGGCTCATGTCGAAGACGAGGTTGAAGCCGGAGCGGAGCGCGTAGAACGCGAAGCTGATGAAGCACAGGGCGCCCGCGGCCTTCGTCGGCGTCAGGCCGATCAGCGGAACGGTCTCATACTGCGCCTCGAGCGGGATCACCGCCACGAGAGCCAGCAGCGCGATATCGGCGCGAAGCGTGCAGATCACGCCGACGACGAGCACGAGTAGCCCGACGAGCGCGGTCTCGGGCCGGAAGGCGGCGAGGATCGAGAGCGCAAGGCCCGCGGCGACGAGCAGCGCACGGGCCGTGAACAGGAGCCCGGGGCGCTCGGCGGCGTGCGCCGGAGCGGCGTACATTAGATCGGGAGTCGTCCGCGGCGGGTCGGTTCGCGGCGGCGCAAGCGCCGGGACCGAGGCTGCTTCTGCGCCTTGGGTGTTTCCAGGTAGCCGTAATAGCCGCGGGACTCCGCCTGGCGCGAGTTGTTCAGCACGGCCGCGGTCGGCGCGACGGAGACGAGCGTCAGGCGCTCGACGGCGTTCTTCACCTGGCGGCGGGTGACGGACTCCGCGTTGGCGACGATCAGCACCGCATCGGAGGAGCTGGCGATGATCCTCGCGTCGTTGACGGGGACGAGCGGCGTCGTGTCGACGACGATGACCTCGTACATCCCCTTGAGGTCATGGAGCACCGACGGGAACTCGGCCATCAGGAGTTCGCTCGGGTCGGCCTCGAGCGCTCCTCCGGGCAGCAGGTCGAGAGTCTCGATCGCCGTCTCCTGGACGCACTCGCCGACCGGCGTGCCCTTCAGGGCCTCGAGCAGCCCGGGCGAGCGCGGCATGCGCAGCATCTCCGCGACTCGGCCTTTCCGCAGGTCTCCGTCGACGAGGACCGTACGCGTGCCGGCCCGCGCGAACGTGGCTGCGAGCCCGACTGAGACGGTGGTCTTGCCGTGGCTCCCTTCGGGGCTCGTGATCACCACCGAGCGAAGATCGTCGTTGGAGAACAAGAGGTTGGTGCGGAGGTCGCGGAGCGCCTCGGAGACAGCACGCAGCCGCTTGTCCGTCGAGAGCTCGTCGGGCGAACGGAGGCGGGGGACCGCCGACTCCGCGGGGATCTCGGCAAAGGCCGGCGCGCCGACGAGGTGTGCGAGCGTCTCACGCGTCTCGACTCGGGTGCTGAGGCTTTCCCGGAGGAGTGCGGCCCCCACGCCGAAGGCGAGGCCGAGCAGCGCCGCGATCGCGATCGTCAACCCCGTGCGGGGGTACACCGGATCCGACGCGGCTCTCGGCCGGTCGATCTGGTTGACGCGGAGCGAGGGGATGCCGACGTCGCGATCCTCGATCTGGTCGAGCAGCGCGTCCGTGACCGCCTGCGCGGAGTTCCGCGCGTGCTCGGGATCGGGATCCCGGGCCTTGATCGCGATGATCGGCGTGTCGCGATAGGTCTCGACGGAGATCGGAGCGAGCGGCTTCGACACCCGTTGCTGGGCCTCGGCATAGGTCGTCGCGCTCGTCGCCTCGCTGGCGTAGATCGGGATGATCGAGTTGAGCGCGTAGAAAAAGCTGAAGTCGTTCGCCGTCTGGGGCCGGAGGACGAGCGTCGCGCGCGACTCGTACTGCTTGGTCGCGAACTGGATTGAGGCGACCGCGGCGCCGAGGCTGAGGACGAGCACGCCGAAGACGACCAGCTTGCGGCGCCAAAGGGTGTCGACGAGCTCTCTGAAGTCCATAGGGCTGCTGCCTGAGGCCGTCCTCGTTCGACGGCGACGAGAACGATACCTCCCCATTCGTAGGCCCTATTCGGGGTAGTCAGAACGAGGGATCGCGCCCACGCGCGGGTGCGTCGAGACGAGAGGCGACGTGCCTACGCGCTCACTCGTCGCGGGGGTCTTCGCACTGCTGGTCCTGTTCGCAGGCGCCCCTGCGCCTGCTCTGACTGCCGAAGCGCCGCCGGCGGCGGGCTTCAACCGCTTCGCGCTGGACTCCAACGCGTCGTTTTCGGACGTCGCTCGGACCGCCCGGAGGCATGGCTTCGTCGTCCTCCAGTCGTGGCAGCACGAGCTTGCCCGCCAGCTGAAGGCGGCGAGCCCGGACGTCAAGGTCCTCGCGTACAAAAACCTCTCGTTCGTCGCGTGCGACGCCTACTCCGGCGGGCGCTACGTTCCGCAGGGCGTGCGCTGTCCGGATGCGCAGACGAATCATCCGGAGTGGTTTCTCACTGACGCCGCCGGCGCACGTCTGAACTCGAGCGGCTACCCCTGGTCGTGGCTGATGGACGTCGGAAACCCGACATATCAGACGGCCTGGACGAACGCGGTGATCGCGGAGGCCAAGGCCGACGGGTGGGACGGCGTCTTCATGGACGATACGAACTCCACGCTGAGGTATCACCTCGACGTCGGCCGGGTGGCGCGCTATCCGAGCGACGGCGCGTGGACGGCTGCGACGCGCTCGATGCTGGCCGCGGTGGGGCCGCGGGTCCGCGGCGCCGGCCTGCTGGCGGTTGCAAACCTTTGCTGTGCGCGGCTGCAGGCCGGAGTCTGGAGGGACTGGCTGCAGTTCCTCTCCGGCGCGCTCGACGAGATGTTCACGAAGTGGGGGAACGATCCCTCGGTCGGCTACGTCTGGGACTGGGGCGCGGACGGCTGGGCGGCTCAGCTCGCGCAGGTCCGCGAGGCCGAGGCTCAGGGCAAGTACTTCCTCGGGATCGCCCACTCCCGCTCGGGCGACCCCAAGGCCGCGACCTATGGCCTCGCGACGATGCTGCTCGCCAGCGAGGGGCGCTCGAGCTTCTCCCTGGCGCAGGACTACACGAGCGAGACCTGGTTCGGCGACTACGACCGAGCTCTCCAGCTGGGTGCGCCGGCAGGGCCCTACTCACGCCTCGGGCCGGTCTACCGGCGTGACTTCGCCCGCGGGGCGGTGCTCGTCAACCCGTCCCAGTCGACCGTGCACGTCGAGCTAGGAGCCTCCTTTGCGCTCGGCGACGGCGCCGTCGTCCACAGCGTCAGCCTCCAGCCGACGTCGGGGCTGATCCTGCTCGCGGCGGCCGGTTCGTCACCTCCTCCGCCCCCACTACCACCGCCGCCCCCGCCGTCGCCTCCGCCGCCTCCGCCTCCGGCTCCCGCGCCACCTCCGGCGGGGCAGAAGCCGAAGCTCCAGTTCGCGGTCGTCGTCAACCGGAGCGGCAATCGCGGCCTCGTCCGCGTGCACGGGCGCGTCCTGGTGCAGGCGCGCGCGGGCAGACGCCGTGTCGCGATCGTCCGGTACACGCGCGGCGGGTGGAAACGAATCGGTCGGGCCCGAACGGGCCCGCGCGGCGGTTTCCGGCTTGCGCGGCGGCTACGCCTCGGAACGCGCGTTCTGTGCTTGCGGGCCATCACCGCCCACGGCGGAACGCGCGTCCGCTCCGGCGTCCTGACGGTTCGCGTTCGCTAAGACCGCCTCGACCTCCGGCGGTGGACGGTCATGCCAGGCGAACGGTTCGACGAGGGCGATCTTGACGCGCACCGCCCGAGCGCGCAGACGCTGCATCGCCTCGCGGATGCCCCGGTCGCCCGACAGCCCCGCGGCTCGCACGTCAACCCGTCGGAGACGCCGGAGCGCGAGCGCTCGGAGCTCCTCGGGTACGTCGTACTCCTGGACCACGCGGCGGAGCGCCTCGCCCTCGCCGCGGAGAATCGCCACTTCATTGGACGAGAGCGAGCCGCTGTGTTTGCGGTAGACCGCGAGATTTGCTCCGACGCGCACGGCTCGCCAGCCGGTGGCGACGATGCGAAGCCACAGCTCGAAGTCCTCCGACGGGGTGAGAAGCATGTTGAACACCCCGATCTCGTCGAGAGCGGCGCGCCGGACGGTCCCCGACGTGAAGACGAAGTTCCCGCGGATGAGCAGCTGGCGAAGAAACTCCTGCGGCTCGGTCGGAGGTGGCACTGGTGGATCTTGGTAATGCATCGCCGTGGTCCTTCGGATCCGTCCGGTGGCATCGTCCAGGACCCAGGCGTCGGTATAGGCGAGGCCGGCCTTGGGGTCGGCGTCGAGCGCAGCGCCCATCGTCTCGAGGTAGGCCGGCAGCCAGAGGTCGTCGCTGTCGAGCATGCTGATGTAGCGGCCGCGTCCCTCGACGATGGCGAGGTTGCGCGCGGCACCCGGGCCCGCGTTCTCCTGGCGCCGCACCCGGACTCGGCTGTCCTGGAATCCCCTCGCGACGTCGACGGTGGCGTCGCTCGAGCCGTCGTCGACGACGATTAGCTCGAAATCAGGTTGCGTCTGGGCGAGCACCGACCCGATCGCCGACGCGATCGTCCGCTCGGAGTTGTAGGCCGGCATGGCGACGGTGAAGATCGGCTCGCTCACTGGCACGTCAGGATATGGCGTGGTGAGGCGGCCCACCCCTCAGGTCTCGGTCGTCGTCCCGACCCGCAACCGGCGCCGTCTGCTCGAGCGCGCGCTCTCCTCGGCGCTCGGCCAGCGCGACATCGAGGTCGAGGTCGTCGTCGTGGACGAGGGATCTACCGACGAGACAGGGGAGTACCTTCGCCACTTTTCCGACCCGCGCGTCTCGGTCGTCACCAACGAGACGCCGCTCGGCGTCGCGCGTGCCCGGAACGCCGGCGTCGAGCGGGCGCGCTGTCCGTGGGTTGCTTTCCTCGACGACGACGACGTCTGGTCGCCGCACAAGCTCGCGGTGCAGGTTGAGGTGCTGGAGGCCGACGGCACCGCGGCGTGGTCGTACGTCGGCGCGGTGGTGATCGACGAGGCGCTG
The DNA here is from genome assembly GCA_050698015.1 of Gaiellaceae bacterium. Taxonomy (GTDB): domain Bacteria; phylum Actinomycetota; class Thermoleophilia; order Gaiellales; family Gaiellaceae; genus JACDAN01. The sequence goes on along the minus strand of JBOHAU010000046.1, from coordinate 1,860 downwards.
CGCATCGTTGCGGCCGAGCGGCTCGGCCACGCCGTCGAGCTCACCGACGTCCTGTTCGCCTACAACGCGATTCCGGGAGGCGGCTCCGGCGTCGTGGCGCGAACCGAGCTCGTTCGATCCGTCGGCGGCTTCGACCCCGAGCTGCGCGTGGTCGCCGACTGGGACCTATGGATCCGGCTCGCTCTGACCGCGCCTGTCCGGGCGATCGACCGGCCCCTGGTCGGCTACCTCCGTCATCCCGAGGCGATGTCGCGCGACGTCGCGATGCTGCGGAGCGAGTTGGAGCACGTCGCCGAGAAATACCGAAGGGCCCGCGAAGCGCGCGGCGTCCCCTTCGACTGGGACCGCTGGCTTGTATGGACGGCGCTGATGCTACGACGCTCCGGACGGCGGTGGGAGCCCGCCCGGATCTACGCGTCGCTCTCCCGTGGCCGCAAGCCCGAGCTGCTGGCGAAGGCCGCTCTGGCGGCGCTCTGGCCCGGGTGGGTCGCGATCCGCGATCGCCGGGCGGTCCAGCAGGTCGATCCGGAGTGGCTGGCAGAGGCGGAGCTCTGGTTGAAGCCGCTCAGGGAGCAGTCCGCAAGCCTCGCCTGATGAAGAAGTCGCGCAGCTCGCGCCCGACGGCTTCGAGCGAGAACGCGGACTCGGCGCGCCTGCGGGCGCGGGCGCCGAGCTCCAGCCGGAGCGCCTCGTTCGCAAGGAGGCGGTCGAGGGCGCCGGCGAGCGCCTCGGCATCGCCCGGCGGAACGATCATGCCGCCCGAGCCTTCTCCGGCGGGGAAGATCTCGGCCACGCCGGGCACGTCGGCGGCGACCATCGGCAGGCCGCAGGCCATCGCCTCGAGCGGCGCCACGGGGAAGCCCTCGTGCCTCGACGGAAACGCGTACACGTCCGCGGCGGAGAGATAGAGCCGCATCAGGTCGCGGTCGAACAGGTACTCGTCGACCCAGTGGACGTTGGCGAGCTCGGGCTCGGAGAGGCGGCCGCGCAACTCGTTGGCACTCGCCCCGGTCCCGACGAGGAGGAGCAGCGAGCCTTCGCGGTCAAGCCGGCGCCACGCGTCGAGAAGCACGTCCAGCCCCTTCCGGTGCATCTCAACGCGCCCGTGCCAGGCGACGATGTACGCGTCGGGGGGCAGGCCGAGCTTCGCGCGTGCCGCGGCGCGGTCGGCGGGCTGCCAGCGCGAAAGGTCGAGCGGGTTGAGGATGCGTGCGATCTTTTCCTTCGGGACGCTATAGCGCCGCCGCACGCGCTCGGCCTCGGCGGTCGACCCGATCACGAGCCCCGCGCAGGCGCGCACGGCGAGCGGGCGAACCGGCCGCTCGATCCCCGTGCGCTGGACGGCGCCGCCCTGGAACGTCGCGAAGACCGGCAGTCCCAGCGCACGTCCGAGCGCGACGCACGCGTCGAAGCGCTGGTACTCGTACTCCTGGCAGAGGATCGCCCCGAAGCCGCCCCGCCGGAGCTCCCGCGCGAGCGAACGGAGCGGGGTCGCGAGATACGGCGCCGCCTGACGGGCCGCGGCCGCTCCTGCAAGCCGGAGCATGCCGTTTCCGGGGGCCGCCTCGCGGGCGCTCCACGCATACGGCTCGCGCAGGAACCGGCGGGCGAAGTGGTACGCGCGCGGGGCGGGGAACACGAGCAGCTCCGCGCCGGTCGGCGCATGCTCCCAGCGCACATGCTGCTCGACGCGCGAGGACACGCAGGCGAGCGTGGTCTCGATTCCGGCGGCGCGGAGCGCCTCGACGTAGCCGAACATCCAGCCGCCCGACATCTCGTCGCGAAAGCCCTCGAGCGAGAGGCCGAGCGGGTCGAGGAAGTCCTCCAGCACGTCGCCCCAGTGCAGGAGCGCGAGCCTCC
>JBOHAU010000045.1:0-52734 GCA_050698015.1 Gaiellaceae bacterium | reverse complement strand
ATCGCAACGGGCGGTTCGGACGCCGTTGCGCGGCTCTGGAATGCACGCACCGGGAAGCTGCGCTTCACGCTCGAGGGCCACGTCGGTCGTGTCGGCGACGTCGCCTTCAGCCCCGATGGGGAGCTGCTCGCTACCGGGAGTACCGACGGCACCGCGCGCGTCTGGATGACCGACAAAGAGTCGTTGGTAACGATCCTTCCGGGTCACGGCGGCTACGTCTCGCGCGTCGAGTTCAGCCCGGACGGCAAGCTCGTTGCGACGGCGAGCAGCGATCGACTTGCGCGTCTCTTCGACGCCCGGTCATCGACTCTCCGGGCCACGCTGGGGGGACACAAGGAAGCGGTCACCGAGCTCGCGTTCAGCCGTGACGGAGCGACGCTCGCTACAGCGAGCGACGACCGAACGGTGCGCCTCTGGGATGCACGCCCCTTCCCAGCGCTTGAACGCATCAGGCAGCACGCGAGGCCGGTCACCGACGTTGGCTTCAGTCCAGACGGAGGGCGCATCGTGAGCGCAGTCGCTCCCGTAGACGAGCCTCGCATCAGCAGCAGCCTCCGCGAGGCGATCGAGCGGACTGGTTCACCGACAGCCGTGGCGTTGAGCGAAGACGAGCGCCTTGCGGTCTCTGGCCACGCCAACGGAGTCGTTCGGGTCTGGGATGCCGAGTCAGCCAAGCCCTTGCGTGACCTGACGGACCACGCCGGTCCGGTCACCGCGGTCACGTTCAGCCCCGACGGCGATTCCGTAGTCACGACGAGCTCCGATCACGACGCGCGTCTTTCTCGCATCGAGACCGGAAGGCAGGTGTGGCGCCTTTCTCACTCGGCCATCGTCAGCGACGCCGACTTCAGCGCGGACGGCCGCTGGGTCGTGATCGCCGGCCCGGGGTACGCAGGGATCGTCGACGCGAAGACGGGCGAGCGCATCCTGCTCCTGAACGGACAGGACAAAGTGCTGACGGCCGCCGCGTTCTCGCCAACGGGATGGCGAATCGCGACCGGCGGCAAATCGGGTGCCGTTCGCACCTACGACTGCCGCGTTTGCGGCGGCATGGACGAGCTCGTGAAGCTCGGCGAACAGCGGCTCGAGCAGCTGCGCAGCACGCGCTAACCGACAGCCGTTAGTCGCCCGTTAGTCCGCTCCTAGTGAGCGGTGACCGGCTCCTCCGAGCCTCGGTCCGTCATCGACCGAGAGGAGCCCGTCGTGTTCCGCCCGTCCTTTGCACTCGCTCTTGCAGTTCTCCCGTTCACGCTCGCCATCGCCCCGACAGCGTCGTCGCAGCCCGCCCGCGCAGCCGCATTCGAGGCAGCGTTCGGCCGCGAGAGCTACGGGCCGGGCGAGCAGGCGACGCTGGCGATCTGGAACAGCCCCGCGCGCATCTCGGTCCAGGTCTTCCGTACCGGGCCCGAGCGCGTTCGAACGCGCGGGAACGAGCAGATGAACGGCGTGCCGGCGTCACTGGCAGCGACGTACAGCGGCCGGAACCGGCTCACGATCCGAATCGGAGCGTGGAAGTCGGGGCTGTACTTCGCGCGCGTTCAGGCGTCCCGCGGACGCGTTGCTTACGCGCCGTTCGTCGTTCGGCCCCGGCGGCTCGGAGAACACCGGATCGCCGTCGTCATGCCGACCCTCACCTGGCAGGCGTACAACTTCCGTGACGACGACCGCGATGGCGATGCGGACACGTGGTATGCCGGGGATCGCTCGGGGCGCACCGTCCGACTCGGTCGGCCGTACCTGAACCGCGGCGTGCCGTTGCGCTTCCGGTCCTATGACCTGCCGTTTCTCCACTGGCTCGCCTGGACGAACCGCAAGGTCGACTACCTCGCGCAGATCGACCTCGAGCGCGCCGGCGGGAGGAGGCTCAACCATGTTTACGACCTGATCGTCTTTTCCGGCCACCACGAATACGTCACCGACGCCGAGTTCGACGCCGTGGCGAGGTTCCGCGACCTGGGCGGGAACCTGGCCTTCCTCTCGGCGAACAACTTCTTCTGGAAGGTCGAGCGGCACGGCAGCGTCCTGCACAAGATCGCCATGTGGCGCGACATCGGCCGGCCCGAGGCCGCGCTCGTCGGTGTCCAGTACATGGCCTACGGCAGCCACCTTCGAGGGCCGTACCTCGTACTCAACACCGGCGCCGCACCGTGGCTCTTCCGCGGCACGGGGCTTCGCAACGGCTCGCGCTTCGGGACGTTCGGCATCGAGATCGACCGGAAGACGGCGGCCTCCCCGCCCGGCACGAAGGTGCTCGCCGAGGTCGACAACCGCCAGGGGCGTGTGGTGATGGGACAGATGGCCTACTACCAGACGAAGGGCGGCGCGAGGGTTTTCGCCGCCGGCGCGTTCACCCTCGCGGGCTCGGCAACCCGGTCGTATGGCGCCGGGCTACTCGAGAACCTCTGGGACCACCTGACTCGCGGATGACCCGTTAACTCGAAGCTCACAAAGCCGTGAGCGAGCGCTTAGTCCACGGCTAGGGAGCCATGACCGCCGCCTCCGACCCTTGGTGCGTGATCGACCAAGGAAAGGAGGTAGGCGTGTTGAGGCAGCTCCTCATCATGTTCGCCGGCATCGCGGCCGCACTGTCGCTCGCGAACCTGGGCACCGGCGGCGGGCCGTAATGTGGGCCGTTGCAGCAGTACGGAGAGCCCCGCTGGGGCTTTCCGTGCGTGGTCAGGCGAACGCGGTCTCCTCGAGTCTCGCCTCGGCCAGGCGCACGCAGGCCAGGTTCTCTTTTGCCTCGAACAGCGCGATCGCCTCCTTGATTCGTCGCACGGCTTCCGGGTGTCGACCCGCGGAGGAGAGCACCGAGGCTACGTCGAGATGCACTGCGCCTCGATGCGACAGGGCGTCGGTCGTCTCGGCGAGCGCGAGCGCTTCCAGCACGAGCGTCTCCCCTTCCTCGACGAGTCCTCGGGCCGCCTGGACCTTCCCTGCGAGGCTGCGCCAGCTCACCTGCGCGAACTTGTCTCCCGCCGGGGCGCCGTCCCGGGCGACGCGGCTCCACCCCTCGGCTTCGTCGAGACGCCCCTGTAAGTACGCCACCTCGCCGAGCTGCGCAGCGATGCTCGAGAGGCCCGGCCTGTCTCCGATGCGCTCGTGCACGGACAGGCTGTCGCGGAAGCTGGCCTCGGCAGCCTCGAGGTCGCCGGCAAGCAAGTGGGCGAGACCGCGAATCCGTCCGCTGTTGTCCGCGCGGACGTAGTCCTCTCCCAACTCGGTGAGGATCTGATCCGCGTCGTCGAGCAACGAGAACGCCTCGTCGTACTGTTCGCTGAGGGCATGCGCACCCGCCACGTAGACGAGGGCCTGCCCCGTCCCGAGCCGATCCGTCGTCTGGTCGAGCAGCTCCTGGCACCGAACCAGCGCCACGGGGACGGGCGTCGGCCCGTAGAACATGGCTGCGGCAGCCTCCAAGAAACAACCCGCGGACGACCAGCCTGTCCGTCTGTAGTACGTCGCGGCCCGTTCGGCGGCATCCAGCCAGTCCGCGCATCTCCCCTCCATCGACCCGCGGACGTAGCCGTAGTTGCGCCAAGCTCGTGCAAGCGCGCGCTCGTCGCCGTGTTCCTCGAACACAGGGATCGCCGTGTGGATCAGCTTCACGAGGTCGGCTGGATCCGCCTCCTGATCGCTGAACAGTCGCAGATGCAGTAGCTCCATCCGGGCGCGGAGCTCGATCCGGCGGTCGCCGGCCTCCTGTGCGCAGGTCAGGGCCTCGGAGAGCGTGGCGTCCGCGCTTTCGAAGTCGCTGAACCGCTGCGCAGTTCCGAGCTCACAGAGCGTCTCCGCGCGCTCTGACGGCTCTCGCAATAGACGCGTGGCGCGGCCGAGCAGGTTGACGGCGGCTGGATTGTCCGCCCCCTTCCACGCCCGCACGCCGGCTGCGGCCAGGCGCTCGCCCGCACGCTGTGAAAGGGCCGGCAGCTCCGGGTCGTTCGGCCTGAGCTCGGCGATGTAGCGGTAGGCCTGCTCGAGGTGGTAGCCGACGACCTCCTCTGCGTTCTCCCCTCTCTGCTCGAGCCAGGTCGCGAAGCGTTCGTGCAAGGAAGCGCGCCGCTCCTTCGTGATCCCGGCGTACGTGACGTCCTGGATCAACACGTGGTGGAACCGGAACGCATCCTCCGCCGACTCGACGAGACCGCGGCGGACCAGCGTCACCAGGCGACGGTCGATCCCAGCCAATTCTTCGGGCGGGGTCAAGTGCAAGATCGAGCTGCGCTCGAAGTCACGTCCGGCCACCGCCGCGCGCTCGAGCAACGCCCGCTCCTCGGGCTCGATCCGATCGATGCGGCCGGCGAGCAGGGCCTCGACCGTCGGCGGCACGGACGCCAATGCCTCCGCTCCAGCCTCCTCCGCGAACGACAGCAGCTGTTCGACGTACAGGGGATTGCCTTCGGAGATCTCGACGATGCGCGCTCTCGCCTCAGCCGGCACTTCGTCGCTCGACAATTCGGCCACCAACGCCTGTGCCTCGGCGGTGCCGAGCCTTTCGAGCGCGAGCATCCTCTTGGGGTCGGCCCACCCCGGACGTCGCTCCAGCAGGTCCGGGCGGGCGAGGCACAGGACGAGCAGGGGCACGTCGGCGGTCCACGCGTCGAGGTACTCGACGAGGTCGAGGAGCGTCGGCTCGGCCCAGTGGGCGTCTTCGAGCACGATCACCAGTGGTCGCCGGAGCGCGAGCGCCTCGAGGAAGCGCCTCACTGCCCAGAAGACCTCGCCGGTCGAGACCACGTTGTCGGCATCGCCGATCAGTTGAGTGACGTGCTCCGCGATCAGGTCTGCGTCCTCGTCGCCCGCCAGTAGGGCGGAAATCGCACGCCGCGGACGGTCAGGGGCCGCCTGCCGGATGATCTCGGCCAGCGGAAGGAACGTCGCGCCCTCGCCGTAGGAAACGCAGCGGCCGATGAATGCGATCTCGTCTTTGCCGAGGCCGGAGATCAGCTCGGAGGCTAGGCGTGACTTTCCGACGCCGGCCTCGCCCAGGACCGTCACGACCCGGCTGCGCCGCTCGGCGCACACCCCGGCGAACGCCGCTCGGAGCCACGCGAGCTCGTCGGCACGCCCGACGAGCGAGGCAGTGCCGAGCGGGCGGACTGCCTCGCCTACCGCCAAGAGGCGGAAAGCCCGCCTGCGTCCCAGCACTCCTCCAAGCTCCACTGCTTCCGCCGGCTCTGCCTCGACCGCATGTTGGACGACTGCGTGGGTCGAGTCGCCGAGGAGGATCTCCCCTGGGGAGGCCGCCTGTTCGAGCCGCATCGCGACGTTGACGGCCTTGCCGGTGGCAAACGATTCGCCTGCGCCTGAGTCGCTGACCAAGACCTCGCCCGAGTTGAGACCGATCCGCAGTTGGAGCGCGATGCCGTACTCCTCGCCGAGCTCCGCACTGAGGTCGCCGGTCGCGTCGCGTAACTCGCTCGCCGCTCGCACCGCCCGCAGCGCGTCGTCCTCGTGCAGCGTCGGTATGCCGAACACCGCCATAGCAGCATCTCCGACGAACTTCTCCACGACACCGCCGTGGCGCTCGACGACCGTTCGTACTGTGTCGAAGTAGCGTGTCATCATGGCGCGAAGTACCTCGGGATCGAGCGCCGCCCCGAGCTCGGTCGAATCGACCGCGTCGGCGAACAGGACCGTCACCGTCCGCCGCCGATCGGGCTCGGCCGGCGGTTTCGCGCTGCCCTCGGAGCCGACTGATGGATCCTGACGCAGGATCGCCTGTTCCAGCTGCTGCAGCGCGAAGGAGGGTTCGATCCCAAGCTCCTGGACGAGGGTCTTGCGTCCTTGGCGGTAGACCTCCAGCGCGTCGGCCTGTCGTCCCGATCGGTAGAGCGCCAGCATGAGCTGCCCACGCGGCCGCTCGCGCAGGGGGTGCTCGGCGACGAACGCTTCGAGCTCGGACACGAGCTGAGCGTGGCGACCGGCTTCCAGCTCCGCGTCGTAAAGCTCTTCTCTCGCCGTTGTCCTGAGCTCCTCGAGGCGCTGGATCTCCGACTGGGCGAAGGGCTCGAAGGCCAAGTCCGTGAGTGCGGGCCCCCGCCAGAGCGCAAGTGCCTGCCGCAACTCACTTCCGTCCCGCACCGCCTGCTCGAAGCGGTGCGCGTCGACGCGCTGCCGTTCGAGCTCGAGCACGTAGCCGGGCGCCCGCGTCACCAGCAGCTCAGGCCCGAGCAGCTTCCGCAGCTCCGAGACGAGGTTCTGCAGCGACCCGACCACCGCCTTGGGCGGTTTTTCGCCCCAGAGCTCGTCGACGAGCCTGTCGGTCGAGACGACCTCGCCGGCGCGCAGCGCGAGCAGCGCCAGCAGCGCACGCTGCTTCTTCCGCCGGAGCTCGATCGGACGTCCGTCGACCGAGATCTCGAGCGGGCCGAGAACCCTCACTTCAATTAACGGCACCCATTCATTGAACACCTGGGCAGCGACGACGCCTAGGCCCGTATGAGTCAGATGTGAGAGCCGTGTGAGCGGCCACCCGCAGGCTCGGTGGCATGAAAACCTTGCTGACAGCCCTTGCTGCCCTCGTCCTTGCGGCGCCCGCGCTTGCGGCGCCGCCGACGAACGACAACCGCGCAGACGCGCAATCCCTCCCGACGTTTCCCTCGACCGCTCGCGGCACCACCGTCGACGCGACGCTCGAGCGCCTCGACCCGCAGGTCTCGCGCTGTGGGCGGATCGACGGAACGGTCTGGTACGAGATCGAGGCTGCTCCGGACGGAACGATCGTCGCAACCGTCCAGGCCGCGGGCCAGCTCGCCCCCGTCGTCCGGATCTACCGCCGCAACCCCTCGAACATCGAGGAGGTCTCGTGCGGCTCGGCACCGGCCGGCGGAAAGGTCGTGACGTCCGTGGGCACCGTTCGAGGTGCCGGCTACCTGATCCTGGTCGGGCGTCGTCCGGGCGCCGCGAACGGCGAGTTCGACCTTCGCGCCGACCTCGTCCTCCCACCGGACAACGACGAGCGCGGCGAGGCCGAGCCACTCGGCCGCCTTCCGGCCACCGTGCGCGGCAGCACGCTCGGCGCGACATATGACTACGGCGGCTGCGGCGTTGCCGGCGGCACGGTCTGGTACCGGGTCAAGGGTCCGGCCACCGGCCGGATGCTCGTGCAGCTGAGCACCGGAGACCGCGATGGCGTCGTCGCTGCGTTCCGGCGGTCCCGAAACGACCTCCACAGCATGGGCTGCGCCGCGACGAACCGAGATGGGAAAGCCGTGCTCGGGGTTGCGACGAAGGCCGACGCCGACTACCTGATCGTGGTCGGCGACAAGAGAGGCTCGGGCCCGGGCGACTTCACTCTCACCGTCCGGCCGGGTGACGCACCGGAAAGATTGCCGGGGCGGTCACTGCCACAGCGAGGCGCGCACGCGTCCGTGCACGGGCTCACCGACGTCAACGACGTCTGGTCCGTGCGCCTCCGGCGCGGGACGATGTACAGGATTGCGTTCAACTCGCAGCCCTGCGCCAACGCGACGCTCCGGCGGGGGAACGTGACGCTCCTCCACCTCGGCTGCGGGGGGTACGCAACGTTCACCCCGGGCCCGGACGGCGGCGGGCGCTACTCCCTCGAAGTGAGAGCGGAGCCGCGCCCCGAACAGCAGGCGTACAGGCTCCGCGTCGTCGCAGCTGCGGCGGACGACGTCGGCGTGGGACTCGAGCTCTCGCCCGGCTCGATCAGGGGCCGCCTGTCACCCCGCGGCGTCGACGTCCGTGACCTTTACCACTTCGACGTCGAGCGATTGAGCGAGGTTCGCCTCGGGCTGGCGCGCGCGGCCCGCCGGTCGTTCTCCCTAACGCTGCTCGACGACGCGGGCAACCGGATCTCGACGGGCGACACCAGGGTGCGGCGCCGACTCAACCGCGGCCGGTACGTCGTGGCAGTCCAGAGCGCCGTGGGCACGCCGTCCGGCAGCTACCGCCTTGCACTCCGCCTGCGTGACGTGACGTCGACCTCTGTGCAGATCTCGGGCACGCGCACGGCCGAGGTCGCACCCGGCAGCACTGTCGCACTCGCCTGCCTCGTCTCGCCGGCTCCGGCCGGCGGCAGGGTCGAGCTCCAGATCGACCGCTTCGACACGCTCACCGGCTGGCACTTCCACCGCATCGCTCGCGTAGCGGCCGGCGCAACGATGTCGTGGCGCCCACCGGCGGCAGGACGCTGGCGGGTTCGCGCGCGCTTCCTCGGCACGCGCGGCTCCGCCCCGAGCCGCAGTGGCTACGCGTATCTGCTGGTCGCGAGGCCGATCGGATGACGCTCGCCGAGGAAGCACAGCGGTACCTGGCCGTCGTCGAGTTCTTCCGCGCCCAGGGATCCGAGCCCCACTGGCGTTCGGAAACCCGGGCGGCGCGATTTCCGCTGCGCCGGCGGGCTGCTGAGTCTCCCCATTCCGGCCTCAGTCGAACCTGTTCTCCCGCACGACGAGCACCAGACGCGACCGCGAACCACGATCTCGAGGAGGAGACATGAATGCCACGATCCGGGGAGTCCTTGTCGCCGCAACGGTTGCAGCGATCATGCTCGGCGGTGCAGCGCCGGTCGGCGCCGTGGAGCCGCCGCCCGTGAACGACGACTTCGCTGACGCGATCGCGTTCTCGTCGGACAGCGGCTGGGTCGACGGCACGAATGCCGGCGCGACCAAGGAGTTGGGCGAGCCGGCCCACGCCGGAGCTGAGGGCGGCGCCTCGATCTGGTACCGCTGGACCGCCGGCCGGTCCGGGCAAGCTGTGTTCTCGACCTGTGGAAGCGACATCGACACGGTGCTCGCCATATACACGGGGACGGCCGTCGGCAGCCTCACTCAGATCGGGGCCAGCGCCGTCGACTGCGGCGCCGGGAGCGGGGTTTCGTTCCGCGCGTCCGCCGGCACCGAGTACCACATCGCTGTCGACGGTCAAGGCGGCGAGACGGGCTCGACGTACCTCGAGTGGTTCCAGCGGCCCGCGAACGATGACCGTGCCGACGCCGCGAGCATCTCCGGCGACACAGGCACCGTCGACAGCTCGAATCGGTACGGCTCTCTCGAGCCCAACGAGCCCGAGCCCGGCGGCCCGGGAGGGGCTTCTGTTTGGTTCCGGTGGACGGCGCCGTCGTCGGGCCCGGCGCGATTCGACACGTGCATGACCGGATACGACACGCTGCTCGCCGTCTACGAGGGTGCTTCGACGGCGGCCATTGCCGCCAGCGACGATGCCTGTGGCGGCGGCAGCCTCGTCGGCTTCCTCGCCGAGGGCGGCAAGGAGTATCTGATCGCCGTCGACGGTTATGAGGGCGACTGGATCGCCGGCCCGCTGAGGTGGGACCGCTCGCTCGTATCTCCCTCGACCCGGGACCGGCCCGAGATCTCGGGCAACCCTCAGGAGGGCGATACCCTCACAGGGAGCAACGGGACGTGGGCCGGAACGCCGCCGTTCTCGTACACCTACGAGTGGTGGCGTTGCAACGCGGCGGCAACGACCTGTTACGTGATCCCCGGCGCCACGGGTCCGACGCACGTCCTGGGCGCCGGCGACGTTGGTTCGCGGATCCGCTTCTGGGTGCGAGCCGAAAACGGAGCGGGCTGGGACGCCATGAACTCGGCGGCGACTGCACCGGTTGCCCCGCGACCCCACACGGCCCCAACGAACAGGAGTGTGCCGAGCATCAGCGGCACGGCGGTCGTCGGCGGGACGCTGGCGGCGGCGGCCGGCGCCTGGAGCGGTTACCCAGACCCGGCGTACACGTACGAGTGGCAGGAGTGCAGCCCGTCCGGCGCGATTTGCGCCACGATCTCGGCCGGCAGCAACTCGACCTTGGGGTTGACGGCCGACGAAGCCGGTAGCCGCATTCGCGTCGTCGTGATCGCGACGAACGCAGCGGGGTCCGCACGCGCGGAGTCGGCACTGACTCCGGTCGTCGCGCGACCTGGCGGCGAGACCCGCGCTCGGTGCGTTGTGCCGAACATCCGCGGACGCACGCTGGTGAAGGCCAAGGCCGCCATCAAGCGGTCGCGCTGCAGAACCGGTCGCGTCCGGAAGGCCTACTCACGCGCAGTGCGGAAAGGTCTCGTGATCTCCCAGACTCCGCGCGCGGGCGTCCGCATGCGAGTGGGAACGAGGGTCGATCTTCTCGTCAGCAAGGGCAAGAGGCGCTAGCCAAGGCAAATCGGGGGCAGCCATCCCGGCTGCCCTCCGATCGCTCAGGCCGCCTCGGCCACGGCGCGCAGCCGCGGGATCGGCGAGAAGACGAGCCAGAGAACGCCGGCGAGCGCGCCGAGCACGCCGATCCACAAGGTCGTCTGGATCCCGATCGCAGTCGCCAGGCCGCCGCCCAGCAGCGCCCCGAGCGGCCGGACGCCGTAGTTGACGAACCGGAAGGTGCCGCTCATGCGTGCGCGCAGTCGGTCGGGCGTGCGGAGCAGCATCATGCTCCCGCCGTTGACGTCCAGGATCATCACGCCGACGGCGGAGAGGAACTCGGCGACGCCGAGCATGAGCGCGATCACGAACTCGCTGCCGGATGCGAGCGGCACAAGGATGAGCGGCAGCGGGAAGAGGATGCACCCGAGCGTGAAGGAGGGCCCGATGCCGATCAGCCGCTCGAGGCGCACCGCGATCAGCGCGCCGAAGATCCCTCCGACCGCTCCCGCGCCGAGCGCGAGCCCGAGGACGGCGGGGCTGACGCCGAGCTCCTTGGTCGCGTAGAGCACGAAGATCGCGTGGAAGACGAAGTTGAAGAGGTTGATGGTCGCCGTGCAGCCGAGCTGCGGCCCGATCAGCTCGTCCCGAAGCACGAAGCGAAACCCCGTGCGGAGGCTCTGGACGATGCTCTCACGTCCATCCTCATCCAGCGGCGGCTCCTCGGCCCGGATCCGCTTGAGGAAAAGCGCCGAGCCGATGAACGAGAACGCGTCCACGAGCAGGGTGACGGGCGCGGTCAGGAGCTGGACGAGGAAGCCCGCGGCGGACGGCCCCGCGACGAAGGAGAGCGCTCGGCTGAGATTGAGCTTGCTGTTCGCTTCGACGACGTCCCGCCTCGGGACGACGCTCACGAACAACGTCGACCAGCTGATGTCGAACATGACCGAACACGTGCCCGCCACGAATCCCACCACGTAGAGCTGCGGGAACGTGAGGAGCTCGAAGGCCGCAGCCACCGGCACCGAGACGAGCAACGCGGCCCGCACGATGTCCGCGACGATCATCAACTGCCGGCGGTTCCGCCGGCGCTCGATCCAGACCCCCGCTGCCAGAGAGAAGAGCAGGTGCGGCATCAGCTCCGCGGCGGTCAGCAGGCCCATCTGCGCCGGCGACGCGTCGAGGGTGATCACCGCCACGAGCGGCAGCGCGAGGTACGTGATCTGATCCCCGAGCTGCGAGATCGACTGCGCCGCCCACAGCTTCAGGAACTCCGGCTGCTTCCGCAGCGGAGGCGTGTCGGGGGTGGCTTCGATCACTGACGCTCCTCGCGGAATGCGTGTCGACCGGTCATTTCAGACGGCCAAGCGGGCAAAGCCCGCACGGCCTGAAGTCGACATCGCAAGCGACGTCTCCGGATCACGCCCGGCGGACGGCGATGTCGCCGCTCATCGTCTGAGCGCGGAGCTCGACGAGCGGGCCGTCGTCGTTGCCTGAAGGAGCAGCTTCGAGCTCGAGTTCCGAGCTCGTGTCGCCGGAGAGCGACTGGGCGTCGACCCAGAGCCGGGAGCCCTTGGCAATCCCGACGTCGAGGTCACCGGAGGCCGAGTGCAGCCTCACCTCGCCGGACGAGACGCTACGGAGGCGGATGTCCCCGGACGCCGTATTCGCGTCGACGGGGCCCGACTCGTCGATCCGGACGTCGCCGGAAGCCGAGTTGACCTTCGCCGAGCCCACACGGCGGAGCTCGACGTCGCCCGAGGCTGTGTTGATCCCTGCCTGCCCCGCGATCTCGTCGAAGGCGACGTCGCCGGAGGCCGCATCGATCTCGACTTCTCCGAACTGCCCCCGGCCGCTGATGTCGGCCGACGCGAGCTTGGCGCGCACACTCGCTCCTTCCGGAGCTTTGATTCGCACGCGGTACTCGCCCTCGCGAAACCCGAGCAGGCCGCGTCGCGAGCTCGCATCGACGACGACCTCGTGCCCGTGTCCGCGCTGGCGAGCCTCGATCCGCGCTTCCCGCTCGTACTCCTCGGCGTCGCGGCCGATGCCCTCGAGCTCGACGGTGGTCTCTTGGACGTCCCCGGTCTCGATCTGGACGTCGCCGCGCGGGACGTCGATCCTGAGCTCCACGGGCCCAGGCGTTGCGAAGGTTTCGGTCTTCATGGTTCCCTCCCTAGTTCTTGGCGTAGCCCGTCAGGCGCTTGCCGATGCGTCGAGGCGCCGGTGCGGCGCCGCGCTGAAGCGCGCGGACGAGCCAGGTGTTGAGCGAGACGCCCTCGCGGGCGGCAGCTGCTTCTAGCTCGCGCTTGAGGGTTTCGGGCAGACGCAGGGTGATCCGCGCGGTCAGCCCGTCCTCAGCCGGCACGACGGGCTGCTCGGCCCGCTCGGCGCCGACGTAGACGAGCTCGGGATCGGGCCCGGCCAGCCGGACCTCGACGTGCCCCTCGGGCAGCTGCGCGCTGATCTCGAGTGCCGCCTCGCCGAGCGTCTCCACCAGACGCATCCCGGCTGACCCCCGAAGTGCCTGCGCCAGCCGTTCGGCGGCCTCGGCAACCGCATCGCCGCCCAGGGCGGCGACGGAAGCGAGGTCCCGTTCCAGCTTTTCGACGAATTTTGCCGTCTGCATGATGTCACTATGACATCACAGATGGTGTCTGTCAAGCGTCAGTTCGCCGTCAGCTGCTCCATCACCTGCGCAACGAAGGCATCGAGCTCTTCGAGCGACCCCGTATTCACGTACGAGAAGTCGGCCCGGTGCACCTTCTCGCGGTCCGGTAGCAGGCGGTCAGAGCGGCCAGCGAGCGGCACTCTCGCCCGTGCTTCGCGTAGCTGCTCGGGCGCGGTTACGGCGACGACCTTGTCGAAGCGCTTCTCGCCGCCGACCTCGTAAAGCAGTGGAACCTCTGTCACGGTGACCGGGGGTGGATCGGGCAGGTCAGCGACCTGTTCCCGCCACTTCAAGTACTCGGCCGAGACGCGAGGGTGGAGCAGGCCCTCGAGCCAGGCCAGAGCCTCGCGATCGCCGAAGACGCGCTCGGCAACCCGGCTGCGGTCGATCTCACCGTCCTCGCCCAGGATCGCCTCGCCGAGGCGCTCGACCAGCGCGGACTTGACCTCCGGATCCGTGCGGAGCAGATGGTGGACGATCTCGTCGCTCGAGACGACGGCGGCGCCGTGGCGCGCGAACGCCTTCAGCGCCTCGCTCTTGCCCGCCCCGATGCCGCCGGTGATGGCGACTGAAACGGGCCTAGCTCTGTTGCTCGTCGCTCTCTTCCGGCGCCGGCTCTGCTTCGGGCTCCGGCTCGGGAGGAGCTTCCGCCTCCAGATCGGGCTCCTCGACGCCGGCCACGGGCTCCGGCGACGGCTCGGCGCCGGTCTGCTGGTCGCTGCCGAAGACCTCGTCGGAGAGTCCCAGCTCGGAAGCCGGGGTCGGCCCTTCGCCCTCGACCCGCTTCAGCGACAGCGAGAGCCGGCGGCGCTCAGGGTCGACCTCGATGATCTTGGCCTGGACCTGGTCGCCCTGCGCTACGACCTCGCGCGGGTTCTCGACGTGGTGCTGGGCGAGCTCGGAGATGTGAACGAGGCCCTCGACGCCGGGCATGATCTCGACGAAGGCGCCGAACGTGACGACCTTCGTCACCTTTCCCTCGACGACGTCACCTTCGCTGTAGGAGTCGAGCACCTGCTGCCAGGGGTCGCTCTGGGTCTGCTTGAGACCGAGCGAGATCCGCTGGCGGTCGCGGTCGATGTCGAGCACCTTGACCTTGACGGTCTGGCCGATCTCCAGCACCTCGGACGGGTGATTCACGTGGCTCCAGGAGATCTCCGAGATGTGGATGAGCCCGTCCATGCCGTCGAGGTCGACAAAGGCGCCGAAGTCGACGATGTTCGAGATCTGGCCCTCGACGACGTCGCCCGGCTGCAGCCGATCGAGGATCTGCTGGCGCTGTTCCTTCCGCTCGTCCTCGAGAACTGCCCGGCGCGAGAGGACGACGTTGTTGCGGGAGCGATTGAGCTCGATCACCTTGCAACGCAGCGTCTGGCCTAGGAACTCGTCCAGGTCCTGGACGCGGCGGATGTCCACGAGTGACGCGGGCAGGAAGCCCCGCACGCCGAGGTCGAGGATCAGGCCGCCCTTGACGACCTCGATCACCCGGCCCTCGATCGCCTCGCCGGTCTCCGCCTTCTGCTCGATCGTCTTCCACGCGAGCTCGAAACGGGCGCGCTTCTTCGAGAGGATCAGGCGGCCCTCGGCGTCCTCCTTGGTGAGGACGAGCGCGTCGATCTCCTCGCCGATCCCGACCTCGTCCTGAGGGTTCACCGAGCGGCGGATGGACAGCTCGGAGACGGGGATGACCCCTTCGGACTTGTACCCGATGTCGACGAGCACCTCGTCCTTGTCGACGCGGACGACGGTGCCGTGGACGACTTCCCCCTCGTTGATCGTCGGGAAGGTCGACTCGTAGTCGGGGATCAGCTCGCCCTCGGGGCCGGTCGTCCAGACTTCGGGGTCGTCCACTTGCTGGCGCGTATCGGTTTCGGACATCAAGAGCGGCGCAGTATATCTGCGGCTTCAGCAGGCCCAAGCCCGATTTTTGGCTTAACTCTTTGGCTCGTGCCGGGCCGCTGGGGTCAGGTCTTGCGTTGACGCATCCCTGCGGCGTGCGGCATTGCAAGACCTGACCCCCAGCCGAAGCGCCACTCAGCTCTTGGCCTTCTCCGTGCCGCGAAGTCGCCGTCTGCGCCGAGAATGACTGCGTAGGCGGTAGGAGCGGTCCGGACTCCCAGAGTGACCTAGCTCTTCGCCTCGTGCCAGTCCTCCCCGACCCCCATATCCACAGCCAGCGGGGGGTCGAGGTCGTAGGCGGCGCACATCTCCTCGCGAACGAGGTCCTTGATCGCCGAGACCTCGGCGTCCGGGACCTCGAGCAGCAGCTCGTCGTGGACCTGGAGGACGAGCCGCGCGCCTCTCCCCTCCTCGCGAAGCCTGTTGTGGATCGAAACCATCGCCTTATTGATGATGTCGGCGTTCGACCCCTGCATGACGAAGTTGACCGCGAGTCGCTCGCCGAGCCCCCTCGTCTGCCGGTTCGAGGCGCGCAGCTCGGGAACCGGGCGGCGCCGGCCGAGCAGGCTCGTCGAGTAGCCGTCCTCCTGCGCCGCCTCGATCGTGCGCTGGATGAAGTCCTGGACGTGCGGGAAGCGGGCGAGATAGGCGTCAATCAGGGCCTGCGCCTCCTCGCGCGAGATCTCGAGGTTCTCGGAGAGCCCGAACGACGAGATCCCGTAGACGATCCCGAAGTTGATCATCTTCGCCGTCGAGCGATCGCCCTGCGTCAGCGTCGCCGGGTCCTTCCCGAGTACCTCGGCGGCGGTGGCGGTGTGGATGTCTTCGCCACGGGCGAACGCCTCGCGGAGCTTCGGCTCGCCGGAGACGTGCGCCAGGATGCGCAGCTCGATCTGCGAGTAGTCGGCGGAGAGGAGCTTGTGCCCCGGCTCGGCGACGAAGGCCGAGCGGATCTCACGCCCGAGCTCCGTGCGGATCGGGATCGCCTGCAGGTTCGGGCTCGTCGTCGAGAGGCGCCCCGTCGAGGCGACGGCTTGGTTGATCGTGGTGTGGAGCCGCCCGTCCTCGCCGATCAACGAGGGCAGCGGGCCGAGATACGTGTTCAGGAGCTTCGAGTACTCGCGCCACTCCTCGATTACGGCGACGACCTCGTGCTCGCCGCGGATCTTCCGGAGGACGCGCGTATCGGTCGAGTAACCCGTCTTGCCCTTGCGGTCCGGCGTCAGACCGAGCTTCTCGAACAGGATCCGGCCGACCTGCTGCGTCGAGCCGAGCATGAACTCCTCGCCCGCGAGCTCGTACGCCTTCGCGGCGAGCTCCTCCACGCGCTCGGCGAGCCGCGCGGTGATCTCGCCCATGCGGTAGGTATCGATCTTGACGCCGGCCTCCTCCATCGCCGCCAGGACGGCGGTGAGCGGCAGCTCGACATCGCGGTAGAGCGGCTCGAGGTCCCGTTCTCGCAGCCGCGCGAGCATGGGATCGACGAGGCGCAGCGTCGCGGCTGCATGCCGGACCAGAGCGGCGGTGTCCTCGTCGGCGGCGGGCTCGGGAACGAGCTCGACCCCGTACTCCGCGGCGAGGTCGTCGAGCTCGTAGGTCGCCCGCCCAGGGTCGATCAGATACGCGGCGATCAGCGTGTCGTCCCTCGCCTCAACGCGCTGGCGCTTGGCGTCGTGGGCGACCAGGTCGCCTTCGAGTCGCGGCGGGCGCTCCGCGACGACGACCTCGTCCGGCGTCGCAATCGCGATTCGGTCGTCCTCGGCGGCGATCCCGACTCGGCCCTCCACCAGCGGGAGACCCTCCCGCCAGGCGACCGGAACGCCCTGGACGGCGAGCTCCGCGGCGGGCACGGTCGCGTCCAGCTCGTCGACGCGGTTGAGGAGGTTCCGGAACTCGAACTGCCGGAACATCTCCTTCAGCCGCGACCGGTCGGGCGGCGAGAGGACGAGCTCGGCCGGATCGCAGTCCAGCTCGAGGTTGCGCCGCATGGTCGCGAGCTCTTTGGAGAGCCGCGCCTGCTCCGCGTGCTCGGTGAGGTTCTTCCGGCGGGCCGGTGTCAGCTCCTCGAGATGCTCGAGGACGCCTTCGAGCGAGCCATACTGCTGGATCAGCTGGGACGCCGTCTTGTCGCCGATGCCGGGGACGCCGGGGATGTTGTCCGACGTGTCGCCCTTGAGCCCGATGAAATCGGGAATCTGCTCCGGCGTGATGCCGAGCCGCGCCTCCACTCGCTCAGGGGTGTAGACGTTGACGTCGGCAACCCCACGCGGGGTCATCATCAGCACGACGTTGTCGGAAACGAGCTGGAAGGCGTCGCGGTCGGTCGAGACGACCGTGGTCTTGACCCCGGCCTGGTCGGCGCGCGTCGCGAGCGTCGCGATCACGTCGTCGGCCTCCCAGCCCTCGAACTCGAGATTGCGGTACCCGAATGCCTCCACGATCGGCCGAAAGTGTGGGAACTGCTCGGCGAGGAGGTCGGCCATCGGCCGGCGCTCGGACTTGTACGTCTCCGCCAGCTCGATTCGCTCGACGGGACGGGTGTCCCACGCGACGGCGACGCCCTTCGGCCGATAGTCGGTCAGGAGCTTGAACAGCATATTCGTGAAGCCGAGCAGTGCGTTCGTCGGCATGCCCTCACTCGTCGCGAGCTCCTCCGGGAGCGCAAAATAGGCGCGGTACGCAAGGTTGTTGCCGTCGACGAGGAACAGCTCCGAATCGCGTGCAGGGGCGTCGTCGAGCTGCAGTTCCTCCCCGGTGAGAGTCTTTGGCATGTGACCGGAGGCTATCGTCCTGCGGCGATGCCGGGACTCGAAATCCATCCCTTTGCCGAAGAGCATCTGGACGCTGCCGCCGCGTTGCTCGAGGAGCGCCATCGCCGCCATCGCAAGGCCGAGCCGCTGCTCAGCGACGGCTACGACTACCGCGCGGAGATCGAGGTGCTCTGGAACAGCGACGACGGCTCAGGCCAGGCTGCCACGCGCGACAGCCGTGTCGTCGGCTACTTGTTCGGGATTCAGAAGGACCCGGCGCGCTGGGGCCCGAACGTCTGGGTCGAGCCGGCCGGCCACGCAGCAGAGGAAGCCGAGGACGTCCGCGACCTGTATGCCGCCGCGGCCGAGCGTGGGGTCGAGGAGGGGCGGACTCGCCAGTACGTCCTCGTCCCCGCATCCGACGGTTCCCTCCTCGACGCCTGGAATCGCCTGAGCTTCGGCACGCAGCACGCCCACGGGATCCGCGAGGTCCCCGAGGTGCCCTGGCCCGAAAGCGTCCGCCTCGCCGACGAGAACGACATCGACGTCCTCGTCGAGCTCTCGCCGCTCCTGGTCGACCACCAGGCGCGCGGGCCGGTCTTCGGCATCGGCCTACCGCGCGAGAGCCCCGAAGAGATCCGGGCCGAGATCCTCGAGGACATGCCCAGGGACGACATTGGCGACCTCGTGGCGGAGCAGCACGGGCGGATCGTCGGAGCCTTCCAGCTCGCTCCCGCCGAGCTGTCCAGCACGCACGCCGGCCTCGCACGTCCCGAGCGGGCGGTTCTCCTCAGCTGGGCGGCGACCAAACCCGAGGCCCGCGGCAGCGGAGCCGGCGTCGCACTGACCGAAGCAAGCTTCGCCTGGGCTCGGGAGCGCGGTTACGGGACGATGGTCATTGACTGGCGCGAGACGAACCTACTCTCTTCGCGGTTCTGGCCGAGGCGCGGCTTCCGGCGCTCGTTTCTCCGGCTGTATCGCTCGATCCCGTGATCGTCCGGCCAGCGGATCCGCGCGACGCCGACGCCGTGCTCGCCCTGATGGAGGGCCTCACCCGTCCGGCTGTAGCTGACGATCCCGAAGCGCAGCGAGACGTCTTCCTCGCTCACCTCGCGCACCAGGACGCGCTCGTCTACGTCGCCGAAGTGGACGAGGAGATCGCGGGAGCGGTCAGCCTCTGGTTTCAGCCGCGGCTGAACTGGACGAGCCCCCAGGCCTGGATTCCCGACCTCTACGTCGAGCCGGCGTTCAGGCGGCGCGGCGCGGCCCGCGCGCTGCTCGACGCCTGCGTCGAGGAGGCTCGGCGCCGCGGCTGCCATCGCCTGGTGCTCGAATCGGGTCACCACCGAGCGGAGGCCCACCGGCTCTACGAGCAATACGGATTCCAGCACTACGCGCGCGCCTACACCCTCGAGCTCTAGTGCCTCCCCAAGCAATGTCCTCCGGGCTTCTGACGACTGCAAACCGGCGCCAGCCAGTAGCCTCCGGTCGCGCCCATATCTCATCGATATGGCCGCGCCCTGAGTCCGCAGTCTGGCTTGGTTTTCGCGCGTCAGAAGCGCGGCAACATCACTTGGAGAGGCACTGACCCGCGTTCCGCTCCTGGCCGGGTCGCGGCTACACGTCGTCGAGCCCACGGACGATGAGACGGTGCTGCGGGCCCCGCCCCCCGGCGAGGCGCTCGCGGACGTGGGCGCTGCCGTCCGCGACGCGCTGCGCTTCCCGCTTTCGGGCCAGTCGCTCGAAACGCTCGTACCTCGCGGCGGTCGCGTCACGATCGTGGTCGAGCCCCCAGGGCTGCCCATCCCCAGCGCTCCGCGCGACCCACGGCAGATCGCCCTCGCGGCGACGGTCGACGAGCTCGAGCGGATCGGCGTGCCGCTCGAGCGCCAGACCCTGCTGGTGGCGGGCGGCCTCGCCAGGCGGCCGAACCAGCACGAGCTCGAGATCGTCCTGCCCGAGCTCGCACGGCGGTTCTCGGGAAGCGTCGTCATCCACGACACGGAACAGCCGGACCTCGTCGACCTCTCGGCGGACGGCAACGTCTCGCCGCGGGTCAATCCCGCGCTGGTCGAGGCCGACGCGGTCGTGATCGTCTCGTCGGCGGAGACGGTGCTCCACGGCGGCCCTGCCGCGCTCGTGGGCGCTTCGGGCGCGGAGACGATCCGCGCGGCCGGCGCCAACTCGCTGCTCGAGACCGCCGCCTCCCAGGGTTGGCGCGTGGCCCAGGCGCTCGAGCGTGCGCTGGCCGAGCGCGTTCCGGTGATCGCGGCGTCGCTGACCCTCAACCCACCGACCGTGACCGGAGCGTTCCACGGCTATCCGCACGACCCCCGAGCGCTCGAGCGCATCGCTGCTTCACCCGTCCGGATGCTGTTTCGTCTCGCCCCCGCCGCGGCTCGCGTCAGGCTGCTCGGCTCGATCCCGCGCGAGCTGACCGCGACGGCGGTGTTCGGTGGACCGCCGTCCGTCGCGCACATCGAGGCCCTGCTCCGAGGCGTGGAGGCGCGAGCAGTGACGATCGACGAGCTTCTGGACGTCGCGGTGATCGGGGTCCCGGCCACCACGCCCTACCTCCCCCGCGAGCGGCCGAACCCGGTGCTGACCGCCTACCTTGCGCTCGGCTTCGCGCTGCGACTGTGGCGCGACCACTTCCCGCTGAACAACGGGGGCACGGTGATCCTGCTCGCCCCTTTCGACCGACGGTTCCCGCATCCGACCCAGACTCCCTATCGCACGTTCTTCAACGCCCTGCGGACGCTCGGGACGCGCGCTGCGCACGAACCGGCGTCCTGGGCCGAGGCGGAGCGAACGGCTGCGGCCGACCCCCGCGCAATCAAGGCCTACCGAGAAGGGCGCTCCTGCCACCCGCTCCTGCCGTTCTCGGACTGGGCGGGTTGCCTGCCCGTGCTCGACCGGCTCGGGGCGGTGCTCGTCGCCGGCTGCCGCGACGCGCTCGCGGCGCGCCAGCTCGGGCTCGTGCCGACCCACAGCCTCGGCGCGGCGCTCGCGATGGCGCGGGCTCGGGCCGGAGGCGAGCCCCGCATCGGCTACCTCGTCGCCCCTCCCTACTTCCCGATCCGCGTACGGGGCGGTTAGTCGAGGCCTAAGTACGCCTGCTGAACCTGTTCGTTCTCACGCAGCCCCTGCGCGTTGTCGGCGAGCACGATTTTGCCCGTCTCCATCACGTAGCCGCGGTCGGCCGTGTCGAGGGCCATCAGCGCGTTCTGCTCGACGAGGAGGATGGGCGTTCCCTGCTCGTTGATCTCACGGACGATCTCGAAGATCTTCTCGACGAAGATCGGCGCCAGGCCCATCGAGGGCTCGTCGAGCATCAGGAGCTTCGGCTGCGCCATCAGCGCGCGTCCGATCGCGCACATCTGCTGCTCGCCGCCGGAGAGGGTCCCCGCTCTCTGGTTCTTCCGCTCGGCGAGACGAGGAAAGAGCCCGAACACGCGGTCGATCGATTCCTTGATCCCACCCTTGTCCGACCGCTGGAACGCCCCCATCTCGAGGTTCTCCAGCACGCTCATACGCGGGAAGAGGCGCCGGCCCTCGGGGGACTGGCTGATCCCCATCGCGACGACGGAGTGCGGAGGCTCCTCCGTGATGTCCCGATCCTGAAAGCGGATCCGTCCCTTGCGGGGGTGGTTGAGCCCGTTGATCGAACGCAGGGTCGTCGACTTGCCCGCGCCGTTCGCGCCGATCAGGGTCACGATCTCCCGCTCACCGACGTCGAGGGAAACACCTTTCAGCGCCTCGATTGTTCCGTAGTAGGTATGGACGTCGTCGAGCTCGAGGATCTTCTTCGCGCCGTCGACCTGGGTCTGCTCGCTCACTGGGCGACCGCCGCCGAGCCGAGATAGGCCTCGATCACCTTCGGGTCACGCTGGACCTCCTGCGGCGCGCCCTCGGCGATCTTCTCGCCGTAGTCGAGCACCGTCACGCGGTCGGAGACGCCCATGACGACGCGCATGTCGTGCTCGATCAGGAGTACGGTCAGCTTCTGCTCCTCGCGCAGCCGGGCGACGAACGCAGTGAAGTCGGAGGTCTCCTGCGGGTTCATGCCCGCCGTCGGCTCGTCGAGCAGGAGAAGCTTCGGGTCGGTCGCCAGGGCGCGGGCGACCTCGAGCCGCCGCTGGTCGCCGTAGGACAGGTTCCGCGCCCATTCCTCCCACTGGTTTCGCGCGAGTCCAGAGAAGGCCAGCAGCTCGCGGGCCCGCTCAGCGGCCTCACGCTCCTCCCTCTTGACCCCGGGAGTCCGGAGAACACTCTTGACGATTCCACCCTTCAGCCGGGAGTGTCTGCCAACCATCACGTTCTCACGGGCCGTCATGTTCGGGAACAGGCGGATGTTCTGGAAGGTGCGCCCGATCCCCCGCTCGGTGATCGCGTGCGGGGGCTTCCCGCCGACGTCCTCGCCTGCCAACTCGATGGTGCCCGCGGTCGGGGTGTAAACGCCGGTGAGCATGTTGAAGAACGTCGTCTTACCGGCCCCGTTGGGGCCGATGAGGCTCGTGATCGAACCATCTGGGATCGTGAAGTCGACGTCGTTCACGGCCACGAGGCCGCCGAACTCTTTTCGGAGCGCCCGGGTTATCAGCAGGTCGCTCATTCGGGCGAGTGCCGCACGTCGTAGAGCGGCTCGTCGTGAACACCTTCCTCGAACTCCGCCTTGCGGCGCTTGCTCGGGATCAGGCCCTCGGGCTTGAACAGCATCACGAGCACGAGGATGAGGCCGAAGATCCCGAACTGGTAGA
The DNA here is from genome assembly GCA_050698015.1 of Gaiellaceae bacterium. GTDB lineage: Bacteria > Actinomycetota > Thermoleophilia > Gaiellales > Gaiellaceae > JACDAN01. The sequence goes on along the minus strand of JBOHAU010000045.1, from coordinate 30,541 downwards.
GCGGCACGTCGATGTTCGTCCCGAAGGTCTCGTTGATCTCGGCGCCGATGTTGCCGAGTCCCTCCTGGTTCAGGTAGGCGAGGAAGCCGCCGCCCACGATCACGCCCCAGATGTTCCCCATTCCCCCGAGGATGACCATGCAGAGGATGAAGATCGAGATGTTGAAGAAGAAGTCGTCTGGGAAGACCGCTCCCTTGAAGCTCGCGTAGTAGGCGCCCGCGATTCCGCCGAAGAAGGCGCCGGCGGCGTAGGCCCAGGTCTTCGTCCGCATCAGCGGCACGCCCATCGCGGCGGCGGCGGTCTCGTCCTCGCGGATCGCGACCCAGGCCCGGCCGAGGCGGGAGTCTCGCAGCCTGACCGAGCAGAAGACGGTGAAGAGCAGGAGGACGAGCGCAGTCCAGTAGAAGAGGCGCAGGCCGTTCTCGGCGGTCAAGTAGTCCGTTGGCAGCCCCAGCCAGTCGTTCAGCGTCTCGCCGAAGCCGGGCGGGTCGATGGGATTGATGCCCTGCGCCCCGTTCGTGAGGTTGAACCCGGTCTCGAAAAGGTTGTCGCCGTTGCGGGCGATCTGAGGCATGATCTCGCCGAACCCGAGCGTGACGATTGCCAGGTAGTCGCCGCGGAGGCGCAGGGTCGGCAGTCCGATGATCACGCCGATGATCGCGGTGAAGATCGCGGCGACGAAGACGACGATCCAGATGGAGACGTGGAACCCTGCTGCGTCCGGGTTAACCCCCACGGCGCCGACGTGCTTGGCGCCGACGCTCTCCCCGAAGTGCGGCGAAGCGAACCACGCGGCGGTGTAGGCCCCCATCGCGTAGAAGGCGACGTAGCCGAGGTCGAGCAGCCCCGCGTAGCCGACGACGATGTTCAGGCCGATCGCCATCATGATGAAGATCGTCATCGTCACCGCGGTGTCGACGCTCGGGAAGCTCCCGAAGATCGGTATGTCGGGCAGCGACTCGTTGTAGTACGGATAGAGGAAGGCGAGGATGATCACCACGGTGGGCAAGACAGGCCCGCGGACCCGACGCGGCAGCCGCCGCCAACGGGCGCCCAGGACGTCGAGGCGCAGGGTCCGGGACAGCTGACGGCGCCGGTCGGATTTGGCCGGGCTAGCCACCTTCGGGCGTCCTTTCTCCCAGCAGCCCTTCGGGCCGGAAGACGAGGATGAGGATCAGGATCGCGAAGATGATGGACTGCGTCCAGTCGCTGCCAGGCGTCGCCCAGCCGAGCCCGTTGTTGAACGATTCAATCATTGCGATCACGAGCCCGCCCAGCACGGCGCCGGGCAGGTTCCCGATCCCGCCGACGACGGCCGCCGTGAACGCGATCAGGCCGAGCCGGAACCCCTCGTCGTAGCGGATGTTCGTGATGTAGAGCGCGTACAGCAGGCCGGCGGCCCCGGCAAGCCCGCCGGCGATCAAGAACGTGAACGAGATCGTCCGGTTGACGTTGATGCCCATCATCGCCGAGGCGTCGCGGTCTTGCGCCGTCGCGCGCATCGCCTTGCCCTGGCGCGTTCGCTGGACGAGCAGCATCAGGAGGACGAGCACCGGGACCGTGAAGAGCAGGACGATGAACTTGTCCCAGGTGTACGCGACTCCGCCGATCGTGAACACCTCGCCCTTCGGCAGGATCGAGTCGACCGAGGTCGGGCGCGCGCCCTTCCAGACGAGGCCGATGTTCTGGAGGATGAACGACATCCCGATCGCCGTGATCAGCGGCGCAAGCCGCGGCGCGTGTCTCAGGCGGCGGTAGGCGACGAGCTCGATCGTCGTGTTGATGACAGCGCAGAACACCATCACGATCACGAGCATCAGCAGGATCATCGCCCAGAGGTAGATCCCCGACTCGCCCGCGAGCGCGAAGCTCGAAACCATCGTCGCGACCAGCATGCCGCCGAGCATGAAGACGTCGCCGTGGGCGAAGTTGATCAACTCGAGAATCCCGTAGACGAGCGAGTAGCCGAGTGCGACGAGGCCGTAAATCGCGCCGTTCGTCAGCCCGATCAGGAACAGGCGGTAGAACTCCTCGGGCGTCTTGATTAGGTTGACGCCCAACCAGACGAAGAGCATCGCCACGAGCAGCACCGCGAACGCCGGCATCAGGTAGTCGGGCAAGCGGCCGCTCAGGGTCGGAAACGGAAGGCTGCGCGCCTGGGTGGCCATGTGGCTCCTTGGACCCGCTGGGGAAGGACTCGCGTCCTCCCCCAGCGATGATGTCGTGTCCTGTGCCTACCCCTCGACGAAGCTCAGCTCGGGGGTGATCGTCTTGACGAACGTCTCCTCGCCGTCCTTCACCTGGTAGACGGACACCGTACCCAACGTGGTGTCACCGTTCTCGTCGAACTGGAAGTCACCGAGGATCCCGTCCTTGATGTCGGTGTTGAAGATCTCCTCCGACACTTTCGCACGGTCGAACTCGCCCGCGCGCTCGATCGCGTCGAGGAGCACCACAGCCGCCTGAGCGGCATAGACCGTGTACGGGTTCGGCAACTTGCCGTGCTTCTCGTTGAAGGCGTCGACGAACTCCTGGCCCCCGCCCTTGAGCTGGTCAACCGGGATGCCGGGCTGCGTGATGTACATGTCGTTCGCTGCAGCGCCTGAGCCCTCGATCGTCGCCGAGATCGGCGTCCAGCCGTCGGGCCCTACGATCTGGACGTCCGGGCCGAGACCGGCACGGAGGTCCTTGATCAGCTTGCCGCCGTTGTTGCAGACGATGCCGCCGAGGAAGACGCTGTCGGCGCCTGACGCCTTGATCCGGCTGGCAAGGGACTCGTAGCTTGAGGCCTTCTTGTCCCACTTCTGGTTGCCCAGGATCTGGATGCCCTGCTTCTTCGCGTAGTCGACGAAGAGGGTGGCGATCCCGAGGCCGTAGGTCTCGCTGTCGTTGAGCACGAAGGTCTTCTTGAGGCCGAGCTCCTTCGCCAGCAGTGCACCGGCGGCGCCCTGGAACTGGTCGTTCCAGACGACGCGGGCGTAGTTCCGCGTGCCCGTCGGGTAGTAGTTGTCCGGCTCGCCGGCCTCCGTGCCCGGCCCACCCTCGGTCAGGCCGGGATAGGTATTCGCCGGGCTGACCATTGCGAGCGGGCCGTCGGGAGCGCGGTTCGCGACCGGAAGCACGAGCTTCGCGCATCCGGAGTTGAACGTGGCAAGGATGCCGATCACGCTCTCGTTGTTCGCGTACGCTCGCGCGTTGGACGAGCACTTCGCCGAGTCCCAGCTGCCGGCCTGGGCCGTCGAGTCGTCACAGGACTGGTAGCCGATCGTGAGATCGCCGGCCTTGAAGTCGCGCTGCTCAAGCACGAGCTCGATCGCGTCGGCCATCTCCGTCGTCAGCGCCCGGTTGGCGCCCTGGAGCGGAAGGTCGGATGCGATCAGCGCATCCGGGTCCTCGTCGCCCTGCCTGATCGGGCCACAGGACGCCGAAGGCAGAGCAGTGACGTCACCGCCTCCATCGTCGTCGCCGCCGCACGCGGCCACCGTCAGGCCGAGCGCGGCCATGAGCAAGATCAAGAAACCGAGTAACCCAAGCTTCTTCAAACCATCCTCCTCCATCGCCGGTCTTCACCTTGCGGAAGGACGGAATCTCGCCGCCGATCCGCGCTCCGGCCGGAAAGTATCCGGGAGTCTGGACGCACTCGCAACTTTTAAGCGTCAGCACGCTGCCAGCGAGATGCCGAAGGTGGGAGTCGAACCCACACGGGGCTTGCGCCCCACCGGATTTTGAGTCCGGCGCGTCTGCCAGTTCCGCCACTTCGGCGCTGCTCTAGGGTAGCCGCGTGGCCGAACGGATCGGGATCCTCACGGGCGGCGGCGACTGCCCCGGGCTGAACGCGGTCATCCGCGCCGTCACGAGGCGCTCGCTCGACCGCGGGGCTGAGGTCGTAGGCGTGCGCGAAGGGTGGCGCGGCCTCGTCGACGGTCTGCTCCAGCCCCTCGAATACCGGGAGATCTCGGGAATCCTCCACCGCGGCGGGACGATCCTCGGCACCTCCCGGACGAATCCCTACAAGACCGATGCGGTCGAGAAGGTGCTGCGGAACTTCGAAGCGAACGGGCTCGACGCCCTCGTCGCGATCGGCGGTGAGGACACACTTGGCGTCGCCGCCAAGCTGCATGCAGAGCATGGGTTCCCCGTCGTCGGCGTCCCGAAGACGATCGACAACGACCTCTCGGGTACGGACTACACCTTCGGCTTCGACACCGCCGTCTGGGTCGCGACGGAGGCGATCGACCGCCTCCACACCACGGCGGAGTCGCACAACCGCGTGATGGTCGTGGAGGTGATGGGCCGGCACACTGGCTGGATCGCGGTCATGAGCGGCATCGCCGGCGGGGCCGACATGATCCTGATCCCCGAGCAGCCCGTCACCGTCGAGCAGGCGTGCGTGGAGCTACGGCGCCGGCACGAGCGCGGCAAGGACTTCTCGATCGTCGTCGTCAGCGAGGGGTACGAGCTGACGTACGAGTCGGGCGAGCGCCGTGCGGTGGCCCGGGAAGCCGAGACCGACCAGTTCGGACACATCCGCCTGGGCGGCGTCGGCGAGGCGCTAGGCCGCGACATCGAGGAGCGGACGGGGTACGAGACGCGCGTGACCGTGCTCGGGCACGTCCAGCGCGGCGGCAGCCCGACCCCGCGCGACCGGATCCTCGCGACGCGCTTCGGGCTCAAGGCGGCCGACCTCGTAGACGCCGGCCGGTTCGGACGCATGGCGGCGTTGCACGGCGACTCGATCGTCGACGTGTCGCTCGAGGAGGCGACCCGCGAGCTGAAGAAGGTGCCGCCCGCCGTCTACGACGTCGCGCGGGCCTTTTTCGGCTAATCGCACGGGGGAAACCATGTGGACCCCCTTCTTCAATGTTCTTCTGAATGGCAGCGGGCCCGGCCAAGCCGGGCCCTCTTACGGATGGTCGGCCGCGCTTAGCTGATGAGGTCGACTAGCGGAAAGCTGCGGCGTGACCGCGGCGGGACCAAAAAGTTCTGGCGATGACTCGTCCGTAGTACCGAGTTCAGGCCCTGCGCGCGCGAGCGAGGCTGCAGCGGGAGCTTCGTCCCGTCGGGAAGGACGCCGTCCATCGCCAGCCGGTTTCGGTGGAAATCGTCGCTCGACGGGTTGAAGGTCAGGAAATGGACCCCCGCCGCCGGCTGCTCGTCGAACTCATCTCGCTCGGGATCGGCAGTCCAGAAGAACGGGTTGTCGAGCGTGTTGAAGTCGGCGCGAAGCGGAATCGCATGGCCCTTGCGGTAGAGCCGCCCGTCGGCGCCGCGGATGTCCAGCTGGAGCCGGGAGGTCGGTTGGATCGAGGCGCCGTGGCCGATCGCGCCGAAGCGGCGGAAGTCGGCCGCGACGTCGCGCGCGGCCGCCGAGTCCTCCGGCCGCTGCGCGAGCGTCTGGGCGCCGTCGTCGGCGGCGAGCCGCGGCCGGAAGGTGGTGTCGATCCGCTCGCGGAAGTCGAAGTCGAGGTACCACGCCTCGAGGTCCTCGAAGATGTGCGAAAGGTGGAGGTTGGTGCCGCCGCGGAAGTACCCCTCCCGGACGTCGACCAGCCCGAGCGTCTCGAAGTTGGCGATCGAGGACTGGCCCTGGGTGTGGGTCTGGGTCGAGGTGAAACCGAGGAAGAGCTGCGCCGTCTCCGGAATCAGGTCTGCCCCCGGCACGCCCGCCGCTGTCGCCATCGCCTTCGGGAGGCTCCGCGCACCGCCGAAGCCGCCGCCCTGGAACCCCTTGCGGATGCTCGTCAGCTCGAACAGGTCGCCGGCCTCGTCGAAGAGCGCCTGTGCCCCGTCGGCGACATGCTCGCGGTGGTCGCTGCGGATGAGGATCGCGAGGTCGTTCGCCTCGAGGACGGTGTCGGGGGGATCGCTCGGAAAGCGCGGTGAGTTGAGCAGCGCGGAGACGGGGCGGTCCTTGCTCTTGGAGGCGCGGCGGTCGACGGGCAGGTGCTGCTCGGCGAGCGCCGCGACGTAGCGGCGGAAGTAGGGACGCCCCCAGGCGACGGTGACGGCGAGCCCGGCGGGCGTGACGTCGTAGCGGCGCTCCAGGCCGCGCAGCGCCCCTTCGAGTGTCTCCCGCGCCTCCTGCAGATCGGCCCGGCGCGCCTCGACCCGGAGCCTCGCGGTCACGACCTGGTGGTGGAGCGGCGGCTCGATCACCTCCACCCCCTCGTGCTCGAACGTCTTCATTCCGCCCCCGAGCAGGTGCTGTTCGCGCGGCACCACGCCGGCAGCGGCCCGCTCGGGCGAGTCCGCGAGCTGGTCGACGAGCTCGTAGAGCCCCGCCGCGCCGAGCGCGCCGGCGGCGGCGGCGCCGAGGAGTTCCTTCCGTGTCAGCTTCACCGATTAGTGCGCTCAGGCCGTCGGCCGAATCAGGTACAGACCGCCGACGAGGCGGTCCAGGTTGGCGATCACGCGGCGGTAGGTGAGCGGCGGGGCGACGTGCTCGCTGACCGTGTAGAGCGTGCCCGCGCGGCGCCAGAGATAGGTGACGTGCCACTGGTCGGCGTCGCGCGAGACGGTGTAGACCGTGACCTTCTTGTCGCCGACGCGGCGCGTCCCCCGCGGGTCGCTGAAGCAGGGGATCGACCGCTTGCCGTCGCGGCAGCGCGGGATCGCCGTCCTCCCGGGGTAGGCCCGGAAGTTGACGTGGACGTCGCCGCTGCCCGCCTCGTGCCAGAGGAAGCCGACGAGGTAGCTCCGGTCACGGTCGACCAGGGGGCCGCCGCTGTTCCACTGACCGTCGATCGAGGCGTCGAGCGGGCTCGGCATCCAGCTCGGGCAGTAGACCGGGACGTCGACCCGGTTGGCGAGCCGCTGCCAGCCAGGCTTCCAGGCAGCGGGACATCCCGCGGCCGGTGACTTCGCGGAGGCCGACTCTTCCGCATCGCTCCCGAAGGAGCAGCCGGCGAGCGCGGCGGCGAAGACTAGGAGGAGTGCGACCCTCGACATCAGCGCAAGGGTAGCCCTACTCGATCAGCAACAGCGCGTCCGTGGGCGCGTACTGATCGGTCAAGGTCGGCACTCCGTCCAGCGAGACCGGGCGGTCGTCGCGGTCGGCGATTCGCTTCAGGAGATCGGGTGCCCGCGGCGCGTCGGCGCGGATCTGACGCCAGCGCTCGGCGAGAAACGGCTTCGCCGGTGCGGCTTGCTCGGAGGCGACGAGGATGAGATTGAGGACGGACTCGTCGTCGGTGCGCTCGCCGAAGAGCGTGGGATGGACCAGCACCGTCGGAAAGACCGAGCGGTAGGTGCGGTACACCGAGCGGAACAGCCGGGACTGGTCGCCCGCGAGCGAGCCGATCGTGTTCGTCAGGATCACGCCGCCGGGGCTGAGCCGGGATTTGGCGAGCTCCAGGAACTCGGACGTGAAGAGGTGGAAGGGAATCGCGTCAGCGTAGAACGCGTCGATCAGGATCGCATCCCAGCGGCGCTCGGTCCGGTCCAGGTAGCGGCGGCCGTCGTCCACCGCGACCCGCAGCCGGGAGTCGCGCGGCAGCTCGAAGAAGCGGTAGGCGACGTCGACCACGACCGGATCCAGCTCGACCCCCTGGAGCCGAAGGTCGGGGAAGTCGCGCCAGAGCCGCTTCGGAGAAGACCCGCCGCCGAGGCCGATGAACAGCACGTCGCGCGCGCCGGGGTTGTAGGCCTTGAGCAGGTGGAAGAGCTCCGTGTACTCGAACGCCGTCGCGAACGGACTGCCGAGGACCATGCCGCTCTGGTAGCTGTTGTCGAAGCGGAGATAGCGCGTCGTGTTGCTGTCCGTGATGCTCAGGCGGTGGTAGCGGGTGTCCTTCGCATACCGGAGCGTCAGTCCCGCGCCGGCGGCCGGGTCCGGGTCCTGGCCACGGACGTACCCCGCTCGGCGGTAGAGGGGCGACCAGTTCGTCGCCTGGGCAGCGCTCAGCGTCCCCCCGGTCTCGGGCGCAAGCTCGACGGCGGCGTAGGACGCGAGCCCGGCTCCCGCTGCGGCAATCGCCGTCAGGACCAGGAGGCGCTCGGAGAGAGCGACGAGTGCGGCGGCGCCGAACAACGCTGCCGCTGCGAGCCCGAGCAGCTGGTCGGTGCCGAACTCGGGGATCAGCCAGAACGCCGTCGCGAAGGTCCCGGCGATCGATCCGGCCGTCGAGATCGCGAACAGGCGACCGGCGGTCTGGCCGAGGGTCGTCAGCGAGCTGGCGCGGAGGCGCACGGCGGTCGGCGCGACACCGGCGAGAACGATGCTCGGAAGGCCGAAGAGGGCGATCGCGGCGAGGAGCGGGTTCAGGCGCGGCCCGGGATCCCAGCGAACGATCGCCTCCAGAATCGGCTCGTCGAGCACCGGGATCGCGAGTACGAAGAGTGCGCCGAGACCCATGACGCCGGCCAGGAGCCTCGGTGTCGGCAGTCGATCGGCCAGCCAGCCGCCGGCCCAGTAGCCGAGGGCGAGGCCGGCGAGCACGACACCGATCAGCGCGCCCCAGACGAACAGCGAGTTCCCGAAGTAGGGGGCGAGCACTCGCGAGGCGGCGATCTCCATGCCGAGGACGACCGCGCCGGACACGAAGACCGCTCCGGCCACGACGATTCCTCGCCTGAGCGCCGCCGGGGGCGCCTCTACAGCTCGTACACCGCTACCCAAGGTCCCGCCAGTCTGCCGACACCGCGCCGGTAGAAGCGCCGGTTCCCCGCCCGCTCGAGCTCGTCGTAGAAGCGGGCCTCCGCCGGGTAGCGCCGAGCTTGGCGGCGGACCCGGTCGGCGACGGCACCGGTCACGAGCACGTAGCCGACGTTGAGGCGGCGGAGCCGCTCGAGGCTGCGCTCGGGATCGGGCCGGCGTCCCGGGCCAGGAAGCGCCAGGCGAAGGACGCGCACGTCGGCCGGCGCCGCGGTCGAGGGGTCGGCTGCGACGAGCACACCCGGCGTCACGTTTCGGTCGATCCAGTCGTGGGCGAGCACACGCGTATCGGTGTGTACGAGCGGCCTCGTCTCTCGGATCGACCAGACGACCGGGATCACGAGCAGGAGCAGGGTCACGGGAGCCAGCGCCCGAAACCGGCCGGCGAGTGCCCCGAGCGGCGGAATGAGCGGGAGGACGTAGCGGTCGAAATGAGCGTCCAGCGGCAGCAGCGTCAGGAAGTAGGCGACCACGAACGCCGCGAGCACCCGATCGGCGAGCGTCCTGCGCGCCAGGGCGAGAGCGAGGCCGCCGAGCGCGATCAACAGCACCGGACCGATCCCTTCCCAGAGGCGGTCGACGAACGCGATCGGCGTCCACGGATCGTCCTCGAAGCCGAGCCAGCCGCGCCTGCCGTCCCGCTGGACGCGCAGGACGTCACCGACCGCCGACCCCAGGTGCACGACGAAATACGGGCTGGTGACGAGAAACGCGGCCAGAGCGAGGACCGTGGAGACCGCCAGTGGGCGCCACCGGCCCCAGCCGGCGACGAGCAGCGGAACGAGTAGGACGAAGCCCGGATACTTGAAGCTCGCCGTCAGCCCGATCGCGATGCCCGCCGGCAGGAGCTGCCTCCGAACGAGCAGCGCCAGGCTGACGGTGACCCCGAGCGCCAGCGGCACGTCCGTCACGGCCATCCGCGAGTACTCGACATGTACGGTCGCGACGGCAGTGGCCGTGGCGGCGACGACGCCGGCGACGACGTCGTAGGCGCGGTCCCCGAGCCACCAGGCCGCGGCGATGCCGGCGAGGCCGAGCCCGACGACGACGAGTCGCGCGGTGAGGTAGTCCGGCTCGTCGGCCCAGATCTGGAAGGGCGCGAGCACGTACATCAGGAGACTCGGGTAGTCGAACCAGTCCGGATCGAGCCCACCGCCGTGCGCCATCCGCCAGGCGCGCGGGACGATGTTCGCCTCGTCCGGGTTCAGCAGCGGGAAGGGCAGTCCGTACTGGACGCCGACCAGGCGGATCGCTCCGGCTCCGGTGAGCAGGGCGGCGAGGGCCAACCACCGGCTGCCCCAGCGGGCCTCCCGCAAGTGTGGTTAGACCTCGGGTGGAGCAGCGCCGACCAAGTGCGCGACGTTCCCGGCGGCCACGATCACCCCGTCGATCCCGGCCCGCTCGAGCTCCTCGACCTCGTCGCGTGTCGGCGCTCCCAGGTCGGCGATCGCAAGCTTCCCGGCCGGCACGTCGGGGAGCAGTTCGAGGACTCGCTCCGGCGACGACTCCGCACGGTCAATCGACTCTGCGAGCACGAAGATCTCGGGGTCGAACGCCTCGAGGAGCGATTCGAGATGCTCGTCGTCGACAATCCTGAAGGCGAGCTCGAAGCGGCCGGCAAGGTTCATGTGCACGCGGCGGAGACTGTCCTCGTCGTCCCGCACGTCGACCACGCAGGCATCCGCCCCCTCCAGCGCCTCGACGTTCTGGCCGTCGTAGAGGACGAGGATTGGCAGCTCGGTCGCACCGCGGATCGCGGGGAGCTGCGACTCCTGGCCGCTCCAGAGGAACAGCCCCTCCGCCCCGGCCTCCTCGGCGTCGCGCGCCGCCTCGGGCCCGTCGACCTCGACGATCACGGAGATCCCGTCGCCTTCCGAGATCGCCTGGCTGAAGCGGCGGCTGCCCGTCATCGGCGCGGAGATCGTAGTCGAGTAGGGGCCGGAAGGACCGTCACGCTCTCGGCGCACTTCCGTGTCCCACGCGTGCGGATTTCAGCAGTACGATCACAGCGGGGAGGAGGCTGGTGGCCCCGGGTCAGACGCCGATCGGGTGCCAGACCGTCTTCAGCTCGAGGAAGTTCGCGATCTCGTACGGGCTCTGGCGATCGGCTCGGCCGCGCACGACGCGCTTGACGTTCTCCGCGGCCAGGCGCTCGAGCTCGGGCACGTCGCCGTCGGCCCCGCCGACGTCGAGCGCGTTCACGTCCATGTGCCCGGCGAGCCAGGGCGCGAGCTCGGAGCGATGACCGGTGAGGATGTTGACGACCCCGCCGGGGACGTCCGCGGTCGCGATCGCCTCAGCGAGCTCGATCGACGCCAGTGGCTCCGACTCGGACGCGAGCACTACCGCGGTGTTCCCGCCCACGATCACCGGCGCGAGTCGCGCAACGATCCCGCCGAGCGCGGGCTGCTCCGGCGCCATCACGCCCACCACCCCCGTCGGCTCGGGCACGGTGAAGTTGAAGTAGGGCGCCGCAACCGGATTCGAGGAGCCGAGCACCTGGGCGTACTTGTCCGCCCAGCCCGCGTACCAGACCCAGCGGTCGATCGCTTCCTCGACCTCCGCCCGTCCCGACGACAGCTCCGCGAACTCGGCCGCCCGCGCCTCCATCATCTCGGCGATTCGGTAGAGCACCTGGCCGCGGTTGTAGGCGGTCATGCCTGACCACTTGTCGACCGCGCCGCGAGCCGCGCGGACGGCGTCGCGGAGATCCTTCCGAGAGGCCCGGGCGACGTTCTGCCCCTGCGCCTCGTAGGTGCGTCCCGACTCCGAGCGTGGGAACTCGCCGCCGACGAAGAGCTTGTACGTCTTCTTGACGGGGAGCCGGCTCATCCGCCGCGCGCCTCCGACTCCTCGAAGTCCAGGTACGGCTCGAGCCCGTGCAGTCCACCTTCGCGGCCGAAGCCGGACTCCTTGTACCCGCCGAACGGCGACGTCGGGTCGAACCGGTTGTAGGTGTTCGCCCAGATCACGCCGGCCTCGAGCCTCTGCGCCATCGACAGGATCCGTGAGCCCTTCTCGGTCCAGACCCCGGCGGAGAGCCCATAGGGTGTGTTGTTCGCCTTCTCGATCGCCTCGTCCGGCGTCCGGAACGTCAGCACCGACAGCACCGGCCCGAAGATCTCCTCCTGTGCGATCCGGTAGCTCTGCGCGACGTTCGTGAACATCGTCGGCACGAACCAGTACCCCTTCTCCGGCAGCTTGCACGGAGGCTGGTAGATCTCGGCGCCCTCCTCCTCCCCGGCCGCGACGAGCTCCTCGATCTTGTCGAGCTGCTGCTTCGAGTTGATCGCTCCGACATCGGTGTTCTTGTCGAGCGGATCGCCAACCCGGAGCGTCGTCAGCCGAAGCTTGAGCTTCTCGATCACCGGCTCGTAGATCGACTCCTGGACGAGGAGGCGCGACCCTGCGCAGCAGACGTGGCCCTGGTTGAAGTAGATGCCGTTGACGATCCCCTCGACGGCCTGGTCGAGAGCTGCGTCGTCGAAGATGATGTTCGCCGCCTTGCCGCCGAGCTCGAGGGTCAGCTTCTTGCCGGTGCCGGCGAGCTCGCGCTGGATCGCCTTCCCCACCTCGGTCGAGCCCGTGAACGCGATCTTGTCGACGCCATCGTGCTTGACGAGCTCGGCCCCGACCCGACCGTCGCCGGTGATGATGTTGACGACGCCCGGCGGGAGCTCCGCCTGGCGAAGTACGTCGGCGAAGAGAAGCGCCGAGAGCGGTGTCGTCTCGGCGGGCTTGAGCACGACCGTGTTCCCCGCCGCGAGTGCCGGCGCGATCTTCCACGCCAGCATCAGCAGCGGGAAGTTCCACGGGATGATCTGGCCGGCGACGCCGATCGGCTTCGGTTTCCGATTCGGGAAGGCGTACTCGAGCTTGTCCGCCCAGCCGGCGTAGTAGAAGAAGTGCGCTGCCGACAGCGGCAGGTCGACGTCGCGCGACTCGCGAATCGGCTTGCCGCCGTTCAGCGACTCCAGCACAGCGAACTCGCGCGAGCGCTCCTGGAGGATGCGCGCGATCCGGAAGAGGTACTTCGCGCGCTCGGCCGGCGAGATGTCCGACCAACCGTTCTCGAATGCGTCGCGGGCCGCCTTGACGGCGAGATCGACGTCCTCGTTGCCCGCCTGCGAGACCTCGGCCAGGGGTTCTTCCCGCGACGGGTCGATCGTCGGGAAATACTCGCCCGAACGCGGCTCGACCAGCTCGCCTCCGATGTAGAGGCCGTAGCGGTCCTCGAGCGTGACGATGTCGCGCGCCTCGGGCGCAGGTGCGTAATCCCAACCGGACGGAACCGGCGAGCGGTCTTGGCGTCGCTCGAGGTTTGAGCCTGTCTCTGAAGGAATCACTCGGTGACGGCGTGCGCTGGCTGGATTCGAGGCACGGACGCAGGGAGCATTCGTACCCGGAGGGTACGGGTGCGACTGAGGACGCGGCTTCGGGCCGGCCAGCGTGCGCCGGCAGCACCGTGCTCCTTCAGAGGCAGCCTCTTAGTCAATCGTGAAGTAGTCCGGGCCCTGGTATCGGCCCGTCTTCTCCTTCCGGATCTGCATCAGGACGTCGTTCAGGAGCGTCGAGGCGCCGAACCGGTAGAGGTCTGGCGTCAGCCACTCGGCCCCGAGCGTCTCGTACAGCTGGACCAGGTACTGGACGGCTTGCTTCGCCTGCCGGATCCCGCCGGCGGGCTTCATTCCCACCTTGCGCCCGGTCTCGTGGTGGACGTCGCGGATCGCCTCCAGCATCACGAGCGTCACGGGCAGAGTCGCCGCCTGCGGCAGCTTCCCGGTCGAGGTCTTGATGAAGTCGGCGCCGGCCGCCATCGCGAGCAGCGAGGCGCGGCGGACGTTGTCATAGGTCCCGAGCTCGCCGACCTCGAGGATCACCTTCAGGTGCGCAGCGCCGGCGGCTTCCTTCACCTGAACGATCTCGTCGTAGACCTTGGCGTAGCGGCCCGAGAGGAACGCCCCCCGGTCGATCACCATGTCGACCTCGTCCGCACCCATCTCCACCACGTCGCGGACCTCGGCGACCTTCAGATGCGTCGGTGACTGGCCGGAGGGGAAAGCGGTCGCGACCGAGGCCACCTTCACGCTCGATCCCTTCACCTTCTCGAGCGCGTTCGGTACCAGGTTGGGATAGACGCAGACCGCCGCAACCGACGGGATCGTCGCGTCCGAAGGGTCGGGCCGAATCGCCTTCGAGGTCAGCGCCGCGATCTTCCCGGGCGTGTCCTGCCCCTCGAGCGTGGTCAAATCCATCATCCGGACAGCGAGGTCGAGCGCGAAGAGCTTGGCCTCGCGCTTGATCGACCGGCGGGCGAGCGACGCGGCGCGCTCCTCGACCGCAACCTGGTCGACCGAGCCGATGCGCGGCAGCCGCGGCTCGAGCGGAAGCTCGAAACCCGAGGGCAGGGCGGGCGCCTTGGCCATGGAAATGAGTGTAGCCCCGTCGTGGATTCCTCCAGATCTCGCGCGTCGTACCCTTGGCGTATGGCTGCGTTCGTTGGCCGGTTAGACGAGCTCGCCTCGCTCGGCGAGATCGTCGACGCCGCAGCCGAAGGTGACGTCGCTGCGGCGGTGGTGGTCGGCGACCCCGGTGCCGGCAAGAGCCGGCTCCTAGCCGAGGTCGCCGACCGCGCCGGGCGACCGAATCTGTTTCGCGTCACCGGCTACGAGCCCGAGCGGCAGGTGCCGCTCGCTTCTGCCGCCGAGCTTCTGCGTGCGCTCTCGGTGTTCGACTCGGCGGAGGAGGGGTCCGGGCGCGAGCCAATACAGATCTTCGAGGCCGCACATCGCGCCCTCAGAGCAGGCGGACCGGCGTTCGTCCTGGTCGACGACCTGCAGTGGGTCGACGACCTCTCGTTGGCTCTGTATCACTACCTCGTGCGCGCCGCCGAAGGGGCCGGTCCGCCACTCGCGCTGATCGCGGTCGGGCGTCCTTCGGCCGAGGTCACGTCGTTCGCGCGATCGCTCGGTCAAGTGCTGCCAGGCGAGCGGCTCGTCGGGATCGAGCTCGGTCCGCTGGCGAGCGCGGAGGCGATCGAGCTGGTGAATGCGCTGGCGCCGAGAATCGAGCAGCAGACGGCACGCGAGCTGGCCGAGCGCTCGGGGGGCTCGCCGTTCTGGCTCGAAGCCCTCGTCCGGACGTCCAGCGTCGAGGTCGACGCCGGCCATCTGGTGACTTCCCGGCTTCGGGGCGCGAGCGCCGACGCCGGCTCGTTGCTGGGGCTGCTGGCTGTCGCAGCGCGGCCGCTGGCGCTGACGGATGTCGCCACCCTCAACGAGTGGGCGTTGGAGCGGTCCGAGTTCGCAGCGCGCGAGCTCGTCTCACGTGGGGTCGCAGTCGAGTCCGCCGGAAGTGTCCGGCTCGCGCACGATTTGATCAGGGTCGCCGCTGCACGTGAGCTACCTGACGAGCGCTGCCTCGATGTCCATCGCCGGATCGGAGCGTGGCTTGCGGGGATCGCCGGTAGCGACGTTCGGCGCCTACGTGAGGCGCTCGACCACTTTCACGCCGCCGGGCTGCCATCCCTCGACCTCGCGGGACGGCTCGTGCGCTCGCCGCAGCGCACCCTGCTCGGAGAAGAAGGGCTGGAGCTGTTGCTGAGGATCGCCGACGACTCGCCGCCGCTGGACCCGGCGGTTTCGGCGCTGAACGACGAGATCGCAGCCCTCGCTTCTTCGCTGGCGCGGCACGACGTCGCGTTCGAGCGCAGGCTGCTCTCGGCCGAGCGCTCGCCGGCGCCCCTGCGGGCCCGAGCGCTTCTCGAGGCGGCGAGATCCGCGTTTGCGCTCGACGATCGCGAGGGCTCCCGAGCATACCTCGGGCGTTCCCGCGCGGCAGACGCCGGAGACGAGCTGCTCGAGCTCGAGCTCGATACCCACCAAGCCGCACTCGACCTCTGGACGGACGAGCGCAACGAGCGTGGACGGGTGGGCGCCCACGCGGTCGCGGAGCGAGCACGCCAGCGCTTCGGCGAACCCGAGGCCGCGCCGCCGGCTTACGCCGAGGCGCTGCGCGTCGAGTACGAGGCGGCGTACCAGGAGGACGACGTCGACGCCATGCTGCGCGCAGCCGACGACTGGGCCGCGGCGGCGCGCAGCTTCGACGACGAGGCGCACCTGACTGCGTTGCTCGCGAGCGCGAGGGCCTTGCGGCGCGCAGGCCGGCTCGACGAGGCGCTCGAGCGCGCGCGGTACGTTTGGGACGACGCGGTGCGGCGCGTCGCACCTCGCTTGATGCTCGACGCCGGCTACTGGCTCGGGACGTTCCTACTCCTTCGCGGTCGCCTCGCCGACGCAGAAGGGGTCGCGGCGGAGGCGGCCGAGCTCGCCGCGCGTGTCGGCGACGAGGCGCGCGGGCGTCACTCGATCGAGCGGCTGATGAGCGAGGTTGAGTTCCACCGTGGCAACTGGCGGACGGGCGTCGATCGGCTCCTCGCGTATGCCCACGATCGAAGCGAGCACGCCCGCGTCGAGCTCCACCAATACGCCGCGCTCTGGCTCGCCCTCGCCGGCGACGAGGCGCTTGCGCAGGAGAGCATCGCGCAGGTCGCTGCGGCGCGCGCCTGCTCTGACGCGGCGGGCTGTCCGAGGTGCGCGACCGAGCTCCGGCTCGTAGCTGCGGACGCGCTCGCACGAGTCGGCAATCGTTCGGACGCCGCGAAATCCCTCGAGGAGTGGGAGGAGATGCAGGCTCACCCTCAGCCACGAGACCTGTTCGTGCTCCACCGCGTTCGTGCGCTCCTTGGCGGCCCGAACGCGCCGGAGCTCCTCGAGTCTGCGCTGCATGAGGCCGGGAATCTCGACCTCGACCTCGACGCCCTGTGGACTCAGATCGACCTCGGCTCGGCGCTTGGCGCGACGGACCGCTCACGCGC
The DNA here is from genome assembly GCA_050698015.1 of Gaiellaceae bacterium. GTDB lineage: Bacteria > Actinomycetota > Thermoleophilia > Gaiellales > Gaiellaceae > JACDAN01. The sequence continues at coordinate 14,012 of JBOHAU010000045.1, read as the reverse complement.
CAAAGACGTCCTGTCAGGCGCGGCGAAGCATGCCGCCGAGCTGGGCGCGCTCACGCAGCAGCAGGTCGCGGAGCGGCGCCTGCGCGCGCTCGGCGTCCGCACTTGGCGGCGGGGCGCCGGCGCCGAGCTCCTCACCGAGCGAGAGCGCGCGGTTGCACGACTCGTCGCCGCGGGCGCCAGCAATCCGGAGATCGCGCAACAGCTGTTCCTGTCTCGGAAGACCGTCGAGCGCCACGTCTCCAATGTGCTGAGAAAGGTCGGCGTTCGCAACCGCGCCGAGCTTGCCGCCCGGGTAGCGGAGCTCGAAGTCGAGGGAGTTCACCGATGATCGGGAGGACGGCCCCGGCCTAGCGTCGTCCCACGGAGTCACTCTTCGAGCCGAAGGAGCGAAACGTGGCGATGACGGTCTTGTTGCTCGACGGTACGGACGGCGAATTCTCCTTCTGTCCGGAGCTCGTTTCCGAGCTCGCGCGGCTCGGTGTCACGAACGTAGCCCTCGTCCGCGACGAGCGGACGGTGGGGATCGTGCTCGACGGGTGGCTGTTCGACCCGGATCGCTCGGCGGCCGCCGCCGCCGAGGCGATCAAGGCGACGCCTGCGGCGCGGACGCTCCGTCCGGTCATGAACGTGGCGGTTGCGGGCGCCGCCGGCCAAGGAGGCTGAGATGTTCGAGACGTACCGCATGCTCGGCCGAGAACGAGAGGCAGAGCTCGAGCGTGAGGCGCGGCGCGCCGCCCTCGGCCGCGCCGCTTCCCAGCGGCACGCCTCGGTCGCTCGACGAGAGAAGGAGGGAAGCATGAAGAGATTCATCGTGCAACTGGCCCAGTCGCGCTGGGCGGCCGCGCTGACCGCGGTCGCGATCCTCACGGGCGGGGCGGTCGCGCTCGCAGCCCATGTGCCGCAGGTCGACCCGGCGACGGTCCCGACCGGGTTCCTGACCGCCCACAACTCGATCGCAGACGTGCCGGTCGGACCTTTCAAGCGCGCGGTCAAGCGAAACGGCGCGGATTTCTTCGTCCAGCACGTGCGCCTCGGCGCCAACGCGCCCACCGGTTGGCACACGCACCCGGGCCCAGCGTTCGTGCAGGTTGTGAAGGGCACTCTGATGTACGAGGACGCCTGCATGCGGGCCAACTACGGCCCGGGTCAGGGATTCGTCGATCGCGGTTTCGGACACGTCCACCGCGCAATTGCGGGCTCGGACGGCGTCGACTTCTACGTCGTGTACGTCCTTCCGCCGGGCTCCGCGACGCATGTGGTGCCGACCGATCCGCCGTCCGGCTGCCGCCGCGGCGACGACGACGATTAGCCACCCAAGGCGAGGGAGGTGCGGCCCTCCCTCGCCTTCAGATCCCGAGCCGCTCGAGCATTCGCTCGTCGCGGCGCCACTTCGGGCGCACTTTTACGTGCAGCTCGAGGAACACTGGGTGACCTAGCAACGCCTCCACTTCCGGACGGGCCCGCGTGCCGATCGCTCTGACCATCGCCCCGCCCTTGCCGACCAGGATCTGCTTCTGCGACTCGGTCTCGACGTAGATCGAGGCGCGGACGACCTTCTCCCCCAGCTCCTCGACCTCCGCGGTGATCGCGTGCGGGACCTCCTCGCGCGTCAGCTGGATCGCCTTCTCGCGCACGAGCTCGGCGATCTGCTCCTCGACGGACAGGTCGGTGCGCTGCTCCGGCGGGAAGTACTGCGGGCCCTCCGGCAGGAGCTCGACCAGCTCTGCGCGGAGCTCTTCGACCCCGTCCCCGGTCTTCGCGCTCACCGGATGCAACGCGTGGAAGTCGCCCAGGCGCGACGCCGTCGCCATCTGTGTGGCGATGTGGCCGGGCTTGAGCCGGTCGACTTTGTTCAGCGCAATCACGACCGGGACGCCGAGCGAGAAGACGCGCTCGGCGATGAAGCGGTCGCCAGCGCCGATCCGGTCGCGCGCGTCCAGCACGAACAACACCGCGTCGACGTCCTCGAAAGAGGAATCGACCGTGCGCTGCATGTGCTCGGTGAGGGGGTCGCGAGGGCGCTGGAAGCCGGGCAGGTCGGCGAGCACGAGCTGGTGGTGGTCGCCGTTCGCGATCCCGAAGATCCGCCGGCGGGTCGTCTGCGGCTTGTCGGACGTGATGGCGACCTTGCCGCCGGCGAGCGCGTTGACGAGCGTCGACTTGCCGACATTGGGTCGGCCCGCCACAGCGACGAAGCCCGACTTCACAGCTCGAACGTGTCCGGCAGGAGCTCGGCAGGCGTCGTCACCGCCACCTCACCGCTCGCCCGCCGGTAGATCACGCGGTCGATCCCGAACTCGTGGAACCACTGGCGGCAACCGCCGCACGGCGACGCCGTCACGGCGAGCGCCTCGACCTCGCCGGGCTTGACACCCTCGGAGACGGCCATCGCAAGCGCGGTCTTCTCGGCACAGATCCCCAGCGGGTACGCGGCGTTCTCGACGTTGACGCCCTCGAAGACGCGGCTGTCGCGCGTGCGCACCGCCGCGCCGACGAAGAACTTCGAGTACGGCGCATAGGCGCGCTCGGCGATCGAGTCCGCACGCTCCAGCAAGTCGCGGTCGGCGTCGGTCACGACCAGAAGAGTTGGAAGAGGACGAGGGTCACGAGCGCCCCGAGCACGCCGCCCGAGAGGACCTCGAGAAACGAGTGGAAGCCGGCCTCTACGCGGGTCTGCGCCACGAGCAAAGCCATGATGAAGGTGAGCGACGAGACGAGGAACCAGTGTGTCGAGTCGCCGACGATGTAGGTGGCGGCCATCCAGCCCGCGAACGCCACAGCGGAGTGGCCGGAGGGCAACCCGCCGCGCAGCGGACGGCCGCGCCCCGTGTGCGCCTTGACGGCGATCACGAGGAGGGTCGTCAGCACGAGGGCGATCAACGTCAGCTCGGCGGGCGCGTCGCGCAGCTCGTCGAGGAGGCTCGAGCTCCGACCCTCGATCCGCTCGACGAAGACGAGATACCCGACGGCGATCGCGTTCATCGTGGCGATCAGGACGGCGCCGGCGGCGATGTCCTTCGCGAGCTTCGCCAGCGGGTCGAACGACGTCGTCGCGACGTCGATGCCCGCCTCGAGCGCGGTGTTCAGCATCTCCGCGATCAGCACGAAGGAGATCGCGAGCAGCAACGCGACGAGCTCGAGGCGCCCGACGCCGACCACGAGCGCCGCGATCAGCACGCCGATCGCGATCGCGAAGTGGATCCGCATGTTCCGCTGCGTGCGGAGGACGTGGATGATCCCCTCGAAGGCGAAGTTGAAGCTCTGGAGGACGGACGGGCTGCGACCGACGTTCATCGGTCGTGTGCCGCCTCTCGAGCTTCCATCTCAGCCCCGTGCTCGTAGCCGAGCAGATGGAGGAGCCCGTGGACGAGGCTTTGTTCCCAGTCCGCGCCCACGACCTCGGGCATCAGGACGACGTCGCCGAGTTGGCGTGGAACGCCTTGCGGGAGCTCGTCGCGGGCGTCGATCGGGAACGCCAGAACGTTCGGGGTCTCGTCGACGCCGAGGTGCTCGCGCTTCAGCCGCCGGCCTTCGTCCGGGTCCACGAAGGCCAGTCCGAGCTCCCCGTCGACGACACCTTCGCTCGCGAGTACGCGACGGGCGAGCTCGACGGCCGCCTGTTCGTCGACGGCGACTCCACTCCGGTTTGCCACCTCGACCTCGACCATCTAGTGCTCCTTCAAGTGATGCCGCCTAGTTTCTCGGTCGCAAGCGCCAGGCCAGAGGTCGCACTCGTCCGAAGGCAAGGCTAGCCAGCCTTGACGAGGGCGAGGGTGGCCTCTGGGCTGCACGATTGCGGGCGAGAAGCAGGCATGCATCGCTTGGAGGGTGCACTCCTACTTCTGGCGTTGCGTGCCCGTCTCCTCCACGTGCGACTTGTACGCCTCGACGATCCGCTGGACGAGCTTGTGCCGGACGACATCCTCGTGCCCGAAGCGGATGAAGGCGATCCCGTCGATCGTCCCGAGGATGTCCTGCACCTGGATCAGGCCGGACGCCTGGTCTCGGGGAAGGTCGATCTGGGTCACGTCGCCGGTGACGACGACCTTCGAGCCGAAGCCGAGCCGGGTCAGGAACATCTGCATCTGCTCGGGGCTCGTGTTCTGCGCCTCGTCGAGGATGATGAACGAGTCGTTCAGCGTGCGGCCCCGCATGAACGCGAGCGGCGCAACCTCGACGATCCCCCGTTCCATGTACGAGTTCAGCTTGTCCGCCTCGAGCATGTCGTAGAGAGCGTCGTAGAGCGGCCGAAGATAGGGGTCGACCTTCGCGAGCATGTCGCCCGGGAGGAAGCCGAGGCGCTCGCCGGCCTCGACCGCGGGCCGGGTGAGGATGATGCGGCCGACCTCGCGCTCCTGCAGCGCAGCGACCGCGAGCGCCATGGCCAGGTAGGTCTTCCCGGTGCCGGCTGGCCCGATCGCGAACGTGACCGTGTGGTTTCGGATCGCGTCGACGTAGCGCTTCTGGTTGACCGTCTTCGGCGCGATCTTCTTCCCGCGATGGCGCCAGACGACGTCTTCGAACACGTCTCGCACATCTTCGCCCTTGTCGATCACGCCCAGCACGGCGTCGACTGTCGACGGGCCGATGTCGTGCCCGCCCTCGACCAGCTCGACGATCTCGTCGATCACGGTGCGGGCCTGGTCGACGTGCTCCTCGTCGCCCTCGATCGTCAGGCGGTTGCCGCGCAGGTGGATCGTGCAGCGCAGGCGGTCGCGCAGCGACTCGAGGACGCCGTCGCCGATGCCGGCGAGCTCGACTGCGACTTCGTTCGGTACGGACAGGGTTTCCTGCACGGGACTCAGTGTAGGTTGGATCGATGGCCGATCCGCTCGGCGCCCAGGACGAGGAGAGAGCCGCGCTGGAGTACGTGCTCGGAGAGGCACGGCGGTATCTCGCCGAGCTCGACGAGTCGCCGGTACTGCCCGCTCGGGGCGAGCGGTTCCGGGGTGGGCTGCCCGAGGACGGCGACGGGACGCTCGTCGCGCTCGCCGAGCTCGTCGCCGGCGCGGACGTCGCGACGCGTTCATCCGGCCCGCGCTTCTTCCACTTCGTCACCGGCGGGACGACGCCGGCGGCACTCGGCGCCGACTGGCTGACCTCACTGCTCGACCAGAATGCGTTCTCGGCGACCAGCTCGCCGTACGGCACGGAGCTGGAGGGCGCCGCGGTGCGCTGGCTCCTCGACCTCTTCGAGCTGCCGAGCGACTGGGGCGGCGTGCTGACGAGTGGGGCGACCACGGCGAACTTCGTCGGCCTCGCGTGCGCTCGCCGCTGGTGGGCCGAACAGCACGGGGTCGACATCGACGAGCGCGGCTTCGCGGGGCTGCCTGCGGTGCCGGTCTTCTCGAGCGAGTACGTCCATGCGAGCGCACGCAAGGCGCTGGCGATGCTGGGGCTCGGCCGGGAGTCGGTGCACGTCGTGGTTGCAGAGCGGCTCGAGCCGATTCTCGGTGAGCTTGACGGGGCGCCCGCAATCGTGATCGGGAACGCCGGCGACGTGAACACCGGCGACTTCGATCCGATCGACCGGCTGGCCGACCTTGCCTCCGAGTACAACGCGTGGCTGCACGTCGACGGGGCGTTCGGGCTGTTCGCGCGCCTGAGCCCGCGCGCGTTCGCACTGGCCGAGGGCGTGGAGCGGGCGAACTCCGTCATCGCCGACGGCCACAAGTGGTTGAACGTGCCCTACGACTGCGGGTTTGCCTTCGTCCGAGACGAGCACTACCTGGGGCCGCCGTTCCGCCTCACCGCCCCCTACCTCCCGAGCGACGAGCTTCCGGGCCCGGAGGCGTCGCGTCGTGCCCGCGCGCTTGCGGTCTGGGCGACCCTTCGCGCCTACGGCCGGTCCGGGTACCGGGCGATGGTCGAACGGCACCTCGAGCTCGCCCAGCGGCTCTCTGCCCGCGTGGACGCCGAGCCCGAGCTCGAGCGCCTCGCTGAGACGAAGCTGAACATCGTCTGCTTCCGTGTCCATCCTCCGGGCCTCGGCGAGGAGGAGCTGGACGACCTCAACTCGGCGCTCGGCCGGGACGTGCTCGAAGACGGCCGTGTCTTCGTCGGGACGACGCGCTACGACGGGAAGGTCGCGTTCCGCCCCGCGATCGTCAACTGGCGCACGGGCGAGCGGGACGTCGACCTGCTCGTGGACGTGCTGCTCGAGCTAGCCCAGGCTAGGCGAGCTTCTCTTTCACGAGCTGGCTGACCGCGGCGCCGTCGGCGCGGCCCGCGACCTGCGGCATCACGTCCGCCATCACCCGGCCGAGGTCGCGAAGGCTCGTCGCGCCGTTCTCCGCGATCGCGTCGTCGATGATCTCTTCGAGCTGCTCCTCGCTGAGCGGCTCGGGCATGAACTCCGCGAGCACCTCGAGCTCGTAGGCCTCCGCGTCGGCCTGCTCCTCGCGGCCGCCGGCACGGAAGGCCTCCTCCGCCTCGGCCCGCCGCTTGCGCTCCCGCTGCAGGACCTGGAGCTCCTCCTGGTCGTTGAGCGGACGCTGCAGCTCCTTCTCGGCCGACTGGAGACTGCTCAGGATCAGGCGAAGCGCGTCGCGGCGCTCCGCGTCGCGTTCGCGCATCGCGTCCTTCAGCTCCTCCTGGATCCGCGCGATCAGGCTCATGCGTGGAGCTCCCAACTTCCGGCGGATCGACCGGTCGTTTCAGACGGCCGCACGGGCAAACGGGACGGGCACGCTGGCGAAGCCAGAATGCCCTCCAAGCGGCATCGCAAGCGATGCCTCAGCCGCACGGCCTGAAGGAGACATCGCAAGCGACGTCTCACTCCGGCATCCCCTGGATCCGCCCGCCGAGCACATGCCAGTGCAGGTGGAAGATCGTCTGGCCGCCGCCCGGCCCGACGTTGACGAGCACGCGGTAGTCCTCGAGCCCGGCCTCCCGGGCGGTGTCGGCGACGAAGTCGAGCATGCGCTTCGCCTCCTCCTCCGTGAACTCGGCCACGTCCCTGAACGTATCGACGTGGCGCTCGGGGAGCACGAGCAGGTGCGTCTCGGCCTTCGGATTGATGTCGCGGATCGCGACGAAGCCGTCGCCCTTCCTGACGTGGTCGCCCTCACGGACGAGCCGACAGAAGAGGCAGGCCTCGTTGCTCATGCCGCCAGGATCCCCTCGTCCGTGACCGCCGCCCCGCGGACACGGACGAGCTCGCCGATCGGCGCAGCGGCGTCCACGAGCCACGGCGAGTAGTCGTCGCCGTAGCCGCGACCCGGGCGATCGACCAGGACCAGGTCCTCGCAATCGAGCTTCTCGTGCCAGCGGGCCAGGCAAGCCTCGCGCGAGAGGGCGCGGAGCCGTGCGCCGCGCTCCTTCTTCACTGCGGGCGGGACGGTGTCGGCCGCGGCGGTCACCGTTCCGGGTCGCGGCGAGTACGGGAAGACGTGCACTTTCGTGATCCCTGCGCGGCGCACGATCTCGAGCGTGTTCCGAAAGGCGTCCTCGCCCTCCCCGGGGAAGCCGACGATCACGTCGGTCGTCAGGTTGAAGTCGGCGAGCGGCTCCAGGCGGCGGAGGTAGGTCGCAGAGGTGTAGCGCCGGCCCATCGCGCGGAGGATGCCGTCGTCACCCGACTGAAGCGGAACGTGCAGGTGCTTCGAGACCGTCGGTGTCTCGCGCAGCGCGGAGATCAGCTCATCCGAGACATGGTTGATCTCGATCGAGGAGAGCCGGAGCCGCTCGAGGCCGGGCGTCGCGCCCGCTTGCCGCACGAGGCGCGCCAGCCCGTAGCCCGCTTCCCGGTCGCGATAGCAGCCGAGGTTGATGCCCGTGAGCACGACCTCGCGATGGCCCTGGCGCACGCGCTTCTCGATCTCCGCGAGCACCGCGGCGGCGCGCCTGCTCCGCGAACGGCCACGAACCAGTGGGATCACGCAGAAGTTGCACGAGAAGCTGCAGCCGTCTTGGACCTTCACAAAGGCGCGAACGCGATCGAGGCGGGCCTCGGCCTGGACGCAGCCGATCGGACCGACGTCGCGGGCGACGAGCTCAGGCGTTCGCTCCGGTGTGGCTCGAATCACGGAGACGTTGGCCGGCAGCGTCGCGAGAGCGTCCCCCGCAAGGTTCGCCGCGCAGCCGGTGACGTAGACCCGGCGGTGGGTTCGGGCGGCGCGGGTTGCGGCCTGGCGCGACTTCGCGACTGCCTCGTTCGTCACGCAGCAGCCGTTGACGACCGCGATCTCCGCAGTCTCCGTCCGCTCTTCGTGGCCGTCTGCGAGCAGGCGTTCGCGGAGGGCCTGCGTGTCGGCCTGCGACACCTTGCAACCGAGAAACCGGACCGAGAACGTCGCCACGGAGGCGAAAATCTACTGCCGTTCGAAGAGATCGGCGGCCCAGCCGCCGTCGATCCTGCGCTCACGGTGCTCGAAGCCGGGGGCGCGCGGCATGCGCGAATGGAAGTAGCCGGCGGTGACGAGCGTCGCGGCATCGAGTCTCGCGGCGAGCACGTCGACGGACCGGAGATCGATGTTCGCAAGGGCCAGGTCGGCCGACGGGAGCTCGGTCTCGAGCGCATCTCCGCGCCTGACGTCGATCGTCACTTCGTTCCTCGCCGCGTTCCGCCGAGCGGCCTCGACCGCCGCCGCCTCGCGGTCGAGCGCGACGACGGGCGCGAAGCCGAGCTTGGCGCCGGCGACCGAGAGCACGCCGGAACCGCAGCCGATGTCGAGCAGGCTGCCGCGGTCGAGCTCCACGAGCAGCTGCAGACAGAGCCGCGTCGTCGGGTGGGAGCCCGTCCCGAACGCACGGCCGGGATCGATCACGACACTCGTCGCATTCGCCGGAGGCTCTTCCCACGGCGGGCCGATCCATAGCGGCCCGATCCAGACCGGCCGGTGAAACTCACGCCACCGCTCCTCCCAGCCGGGCTCGACGGACTGGCTCGAGACCTCCTCGAACGCGGCCCGGAGTCGTTCCTCGCCGGCGGCGTCGGTGTAGACCGCGAGCTCGCCCTCGCCCTCCTCGAACCCCTCCGGGTGGAGCTCGAGCAGCCGCGCCCTCGCCTGCTCCAGCTCATCCGCCGGGATCGCCATCGAGACCCGGCGGAGCTCGCTCAGCGGAACGCGCTCCTAAGCTTCTCGAAGAAACCTTCGTCGCGCCGGTACGTCTCCTCGCCGGCCGAGCGGTCGAACTGCTCGAGCAGCTCGCGCTGCTCGTCGGTCAGCTGCCGCGGGACGGCCACGTTGACGAGCACCCGCTGGTCGCCGCGACCGAACCCCTGCAGGACGGGCATCCCGCGGCCGCGCAGGACGACCACCTCGCCGGGCTGTGTCCCCGGGTCGAACTCGAGCTCCGTCTCCCCGTCGAGGGTCGGGATCTTCACCCGGGCTCCTAGAGCCGCCTGCGTGATCGTCAGGTCGACGGTCGAGAAGATGTCGTCACCTTCGCGGACGAAGCGGTCGTCGGGGCGCACGCGCACCCGCACGTAGACGTCGCCCGCGCGGCCGCCGAGAACGCCGGAGTGGCCCTCGCCCGACAGCCTGATCCGCTGGCCGTCGTGGATGCCCGGCGGGATCTCGACCTCGAGCGTCCGTTCCTCGAGCACGTGGCCCGATCCGTCGCAGTCACTGCACGGGTGTTCGACGAGCCTCCCGCTGCCGCCACACGTGGGGCAGGTCTGCGTGCGCACGAACTCCCCGAAGGCACTTCGCGACACCTGCTGGAGCCGGCCGTGCCCCTGGCAGGTCGGGCACGTCGTCACGTCCGTCCCCGGCTCGACGCCGGTCGCCTCGCACCGGCCGCACGGAACGGCGACGGTGAACGGGACATCACGCTTGGTTCCCGTCGCCGCCTCTGCGAGCGCGATCTCGACGTCCGCGGCGATGTCGGGGCCCCGCGCGCGTCCGCCCATCGCCTGTGAGATCAGGTCGTCGCCGAAGAAGGCCGAGAAGATGTCGGCGAGGCTGCCGAAGTCGAACGTCGTCGGCCGGAAGCCGCCGCTGCGCAGGCCGGCGTGCCCGAAGCGGTCGTAGAGCTCGCGCGTCTCCCTCTTCGAGAGCACCTCGTACGCCTCGACCGCCTCCTTGAAGCGTTCCTCGGCGTCGGGCGCCTCTGAGACGTCAGGGTGGAGCTCGCGCGCCAGCCGGCGAAACGCCTTCTTGATCTCCGTCTGGCCGGCGTCGCGGTCGACGCCGAGCACCTCGTAGTAGTCGCGCTCCGCGGTCGCCATCGAGCTCAGGTTAGTTCTCGGCGTAGATGTCCTCGACGAAGTCCGAAAGCTCGCGCGCAGCCGCGCGGACCGATCGGATCGCCATCTCGTAGTCCATCCGCTGCGGACCGAGCAGGCTGACGGCGCCGAGACGGCGGTGGTGCAGGCCGTACGCCGCGCCGACCAGCGACGCGTGCCGCAGGCCGGGGTGTGCGAGCTCGACGCCCAGCCGGACGAACGGCCCCTCCTTGCCGAGCGCATCGCTGAGCAGGGCGAGCAGCGCCGCGCGCTGCTCGAGCGCCTCGAGCAGGGGACGGTAAGCAGGAAGGTCTTCGCTGCGCGCCTCGCCGAGGAGGTTCGCCGCGCCGCCGACGAAGAGCCGCTGCTCCTCGGAGCCCGCCGCAGCGACGAACGCCGGGCGGAGCAGCTCGAGGAAGGCGCGCTCTCGGTCGGACAGGCCGCTCTCGGCGAAGGCCTGGCGGAGCCCGTGGGAGCCAAGCGGCAGCCCCGCCGTTCGCTCGTTCAGGTACTCGGCGGCCCAGCTGACGAGCCCGGGGTCGACCGGCTCGCTGAGCGCGAACACGCGCTTCGTCACTCCGCCGGTCGACGTGATCACGACGGCCACGACGAGCTGCGGCTGCAGCGCGAGGATCTCGACGTGACGAACTGTCGCCGCCTCGAACGACGGCGCAGAGACGAGCGCGAGCAGCCGCGTGATCTGCGAGAGCGCATCGGTCGTCGCCTGCAGTGCCGACTCGACCTCCGTCCCGGCGCCGGTCAGGTCGATCTCGAGCGTCGCCGGACGCGGTTCCAGCCGGTCGAGCAGCCCTTGCGCGAACAGCCGATAGCCCTCCTCCGTCGGTACTCGGCCGGCGGAGGTATGCGGGTGCGTCAGCAGCCCAAGCCGCTCGAGCTCGGCGAGCTCGCTGCGCACGGTCGACGGCGAAACGCTCAGGCCGGCGCGCTCGACGAGGTACTTCGACCCGACGGGCTGGGCTGTCGCGATGTACTCCTCGACGAGGCGCCTGAGGAGGTCACGCTGTCGGTCGGTGAGCTGAACGTCTTCCATTTGCAGGGATTTTACCGCTACGAAAGCAGCTCGGCCGTCACGCCTCCGCCCAGGAACCGCCCCCTGGTGGTGAGCCTGAGTTCGCCCGGACGGGACTCCAGCAGGCCGAGCCGAGCGAGCCGCGCCACGGCGTCCCGATCGAGGATCCACTCCTCTCCGTTGACCTCGAACGGCTCGTCCAGGCGCAGGCCCAGCATGACCCGCTCACGCGCGCGCACGTCCGCGTCCAGCTCCTCGACCTCGCGCGGTGGCGACGACCGCACCTCGAGCGCCTCGAGGTAGCCCTGGAGCCGGGGCGTGTTCCGCCACCGTCGTGCGGCGACCGTCGAGACGGCACCGATCCCGACGCCGAGGTAGTCCCGGCCGAGCCAGTAGGCGAGGTTGTGACGGGAGCGGAGGTCCCGACCGCCCTCGCGGCAGAAGTTCGCCGTCTCGTACCAGCGGTAGCCGGCGCCGGTCAGTCGCTCCACCACGTGCGCGAAGTAGCCCTCCATCGCCTCCGCCTGGCGGGAGAGCTCGTCTCCGTGCGCGTGCGTGAACCGCGTTCCCGGCTTGGCTTCGAGCTCGTAGCACGAGAGATGTTCAGGCCCGAGCGCAAGCGCCTCATCGATGTCGGCGGCCAGATCGGAGGCGCTCTGGCCGGGGATCCCGTAGATGAGATCGAGCGAGATGTTGGCAAAGTTGGCATCACGGAGAGTGCAGACCGCGCGTCGGACGTCGTCCGGAGCTGCCCGCCGCTCGAGCACCGAAAGCAGGTGCGGCTGGAAGCTCTGCGCGCCGAGCGAGACGCGAGTCACGCCCTGCTCGCGCAGCAGCGCCGCGAGCCGCGGCGTGACCGTCTCGGGATTGGCCTCCACGGTCACCTCCTCGGCGGCGGGCAGCCGGCGGAGCAGCCGGCGCAGGGCGTCCGGCTCGGTGAAGGTGGGTGTACCGCCGCCGAGGAAGACGGTTTCGAGGCGGCCCGCGAGCATGCCTCGTTCGAGGTCGAGCTCCGCGAGGAGGGCGTCGACGTAGCGCTCGTGGTCGGCGCGGCGGCCGACGACCGTGACGAAGTCGCAATAGCCGCAGCGGTGGCCACAGAACGGCAGGTGGACGTAGAGGTGACGCACTGCGCCGCTCACTTCGACCCGTCCAGATTGAGCACGGCCAGGAAGGCCTCCTGCGGCACCTCGACCGCGCCAACCTGCTTCATCCGCTTCTTGCCGGCCTTCTGCCGCTCGAGCAGCTTGCGCTTTCGCGTGATGTCGCCGCCGTAGCACTTCGCGAGCACGTCCTTGCGTTTCGCCTTGATCGTCTCGCGGGCGATCACACGGGAGCCGATCGCCGCCTGCACCGGGACGTCGAACAGCTGGCGCGGGATCTCCTCGCGCAGCTTGTCGACGAGCGCCCGCCCCCGACCGTACGCCGACCCGCGGTGCAGGATCAACGAGAGCGCGTCGACCGGCTCGCCGGCGATCAGTACGTCGAGCTTCACCAGGTCCCCTTCGCGGAAGCCGACGATGTCGTAGTCGAAGCTCGCGTAGCCGCGCGTTCGCGACTTCAGCTGGTCGTAGAAATCGACGACGACCTCGGCGAGCGGCAGCTCGTAGATCAGCACGGCCCGCTCCTCGGAGAGGTACTCCATGTGGTCGAAGCGGCCGCGCCGCTCGGTCGCGAGCTCCATCACCGGCCCGACGTATTCCTTCGGGACGATGATCGAGGCGCGGATGTAAGGCTCGTCGACCCGCTCCACCTCGGCCGGCATCTCGGCCGGGTTGTGAACCTCGAGCTCCTGCCCCTCGTTCGTCAGCACGCGGTAGGCGACGTTCGGCGCCGTCACCAGCAGGTCGAGGTCGAACTCCCGCTCGAGCCGCTCGCGCACGATCTCCATGTGCAGCAGCCCGAGGAACCCGCAGCGGAAGCCGAAGCCGAGCGCCTGTGACGTCTCGGGCTCGTAGACGAGCGCAGCATCGTTGAGCTTCAGCTTCTCGAGCGCGTCGCGGAGGTTGGGATAGTCGTCCGAGTCCGTCGGGAACAGGCCCGCGAAGACCATTGGCTTCACGTCCTTGTAGCCCGGGAGCGGCTCGGCCGCCGGGCGCTCGACAGACGTCAGCGTGTCGCCAACGCGCAGGCGGCTGACGTCCTTGAGGCCGGTGATCACGTAGCCCACCTCGCCTGCTCCGAGGGTTCCGCTCGCGCGCATGGTCGGTGAGAAGAACCCGAGCTCCTCCGCCTCGAACCGCGTCCCCTGCGCCATCGCAAGCAGCCGCTCGCCGGTGCGGAAGGCGCCGTCGACGACCCGCACGAAGGCAACGACGCCGCGGTACTGGTCGTAGGAGGAGTCGAAGATCAGCGCGCGCGCCGGCGAGTCCGGCTCGCCGGCCGGGGGCGAGATCCGCTCGATGATCGCGTCCAGCACCTCCTCGACGCCCTGGCCGGTCTTCGCCGAGATGCGGAGCACGTGGTCCGGGTCGTCGCCGATCAGGTCGGCGATCTCGGCCGCCGCCGCGTCGGGGTCGGCCTGCGGCAGGTCGATCTTGTTCACGAGCGGGACGATCTCGAGGTTGTTCTCGATCGCCAGGTAGGCGTTCGCCAGCGTCTGCGCTTCGATCCCCTGCGCCGCGTCGACGACGAGCAGCGCCCCCTCGCACGCCTGCAGCGAGCGCGAAACCTCGTACGTGAAGTCCACGTGTCCGGGCGTGTCGATCAAGTTCAGCTCGTAGCCCCTCCAGAGCACGCGCACCGCCTGCGCCTTGATCGTGATCCCGCGCTCGCGCTCGAGCTCCATCGAGTCGAGGATCTGCTCGCGCA